>NZ_UGHY01000001.1 GCF_900450995.1 Haemophilus parainfluenzae
TGAAATTTGATTACTCGATCAAATGGTATGAACTAGCAGAAAATAAACTACTGCGGCAAGCACAATACATTCTAGAACAATCTCAAAATGTGGTTATTGCAGAAAATTTTTATGATGCTATCAAGAGTGAGGTTGATAAACTTTCTTTCACGGCAGATGTGTACCGCCTTAGAAAGAAAAAGGAAATCCCCATTCTTAACGGGAAATATCTTGTAAAATTCCTTATTGGTAGAGAAACCGTTTATATCGTAGATTTTAAATCAGCTAAACAAAAAAATTATTAAATCGTTAGATTCAGAAATAATCCATAAAATCATTGCCAACAAGTGCCAATGATTTTATGGATTTTCATTTTTTTTGAGCGTAAAAAAAACCGCAAAAAGAAAGACGAGTTACTTTCTGCGGTTAATGGGTGCAATGAGATTTTGCACCATTGTTATCCATATAAGATTTGCGAATTCCTCCGCTCTTTCATCATATCAAAGGTTTTATTAATCTCAATTAAAAAAACGCTTAATACGTTGTTTTAGAGCCTTTATTGGGTGTTTCCTTTCCCACTCTCTTTTTCTTTTCTCAAATTGCATCTGAGCCTGGTTATTCATTGCAAATTTAGCGTAAGAGCTCGACATTTTTTCTAATAAAGAATTGATGTGCTTTTTACGCTTATACATTAAGTACAGATAAGCAAAAAAGAGGATAAAAACGATAATAAGGGCATTATAAAAAACAATAATAAAAAGGGCGTTCATTCTATTCTTTCATTTAAGGTATTTATTAGGCATTTTAATTGCCTGGAATGGGTAAAAAGACCAGGTGATCTAAGGTAAAGATTAAGCCAGATTCTATTATTAAAATATCATTAATTCTTTACTTTGATACACACCTAACGCAAATTTAAAATTTGCCTTTTTTTCCTTTATAAATCAAGGGTTTGAGTGTTTTCGACCACATTTTTAGAGGGGGGAAGCTGATTCTGTAGAGAATCTGTAGCGCACCCCCAGAGAATCTCTTGATTTCATTATGAATTTTACCAAAAGATTCTGTAGAGAATCTGTAGAGATGCAATTTTGCATCTAAAAAACCCAAAAAACAGCAAATACCTCACGTTTCCTGATGAATGTTTTATGAGTTTATTTTAGATTTTTTTTGTGACGGCGTCTTAATTTTAAATACAAAAACGCTCATTTTCTTTTACAAAAGACTTAGGCAATTCTTATCACAATGATTTTCATCACAACTAAACAAGGAGAAATTATGTCAGGTATAAATAAATCTATTCAACAAAATCTATCTGATTTTTAGGTATCTCTACTAATTCATAAAGTGATAGCTTATAACCTCTCTTTTTCAATTCAGCCCAAATATCACGCTCTTTCCCAAATTTTGACTTATGACTTTCATTGACCGCTAAAAATTTAGCATAATGCACCAGGTCATCTAGCGGCACATCATCTATCACCTCATAAAAACCATCTAGCTTTAATAGACAATCCTTAGCGTAAATAGCGTATTCATGCGAGCTAAACTTTGGATTTTGCGCATCAAACTTAACGAAAGAACCATACTTGTTTTTATGGGGGAACGCCGGGCGTTTCTGTTCGATTTTTACCGCACTTTTCTTGCTTTTAATTGTAAACTTTAACGAAACAATGCTGCGCCCTCGCTTGATCGGCTCAACACTTACAAGAAGATCCGATTTAGCATTGATTTCATCAATAGCGGGCGTTAAAACACGCTGGTTAAAATTATTATATCTATCGTATTTATCCGAAACTTGTAACCAATCTTTAAGCTCATCAACACTTGTTTGTCTCCACCCTGTATCCCTATATTGAGAGCATAATTCATATAATCGAATTGTATGCGTACTAGAAAAAGCACCAATATTTACCAATTGATATTTAGTAAAGTTATTATGCAACTGCGCGATATAGGGTAGTAAATCCTCATGGAATTCGATATAAAAACGCCCTTCTTTTTTGAAATATGTTCTCTTATTAACTAAAACCACTTCAGTTAATTCTTTTTCATTATCTACCAATACAATCCAACGCTTTGATATTTTAAGTATTGCATTCCTAACCTGGGTATAAGCTGATTTTTCATCAACATCAGGAAAATGCTTACAGAAATCCGCAATAGTAAAATCAAACCCACGTTTAATAGGATTTTCAGGATTAAAAACACCTAGCGTCAAAGACAAAATTCTCATTTCATCAAGAGTCATGGAATAACTAGCTTGAACAAAACTATTAGCTTTAGAAATTGTTAATGATGTATCAGTCATAACCCACCCTTAAGGTAACAAACAGCCATTAAAGACTACAATAAAAAATACAAGTAGTCAAATACCGTAAATTTGTAGTCTTTTAACCGTAAATTTGTAGTCTTATAACCGTAAATCTGTAGTCTTATAAATCGCAAACCCCTTGTGCGACAAGCGATCCCAGAGCCTACAAACAAGAATACAAACAAGAATACAAAAAATAGAGCCTAAAGGCTCTTTTTGGGGGCTTTCAGCCCTAATTTTTTATTTTTTTATTCAATGCAGAATTTAATAAGATTCCTAATGATTTTGCTATGCGTGTTGCTCAAGGGATTAGGCTATCAGATGAAGAAAAGAAAGAATTAAAAAGATTATTTATTAATATGGATTTTAAGCAAAAGAAACCATAAAGCCCCGAAGTGGTATATAAAAAATCGGAGCCGTAGGAGACTTCATTCAGCTGTGCCAACTGACCAATGCGCATCAGCCTCCTCCCCAACGGATTCTTTACTCTATTGGCCTTATAGTAGCTTTATAGTTTAAAATGGTACCACAACATTGTTCAAGTGGAGTCGTATTATGAGCAAATCCTGTGGTGGCGCCTGTGGCGGTGATGCAACGTCCGCAGCGGATACCGATATACAGGCCTCCTCAGAGGCGCCAGGGAGATGGGTCAGTGTTTATGCAGTGCCGAAGATGGACTGTCCATCAGAAGAACGAATGATTCGCCTAGCCCTGAACGGCTTTAAGGAGATTCGGGCGCTGTCCTTCGACTTGTCGAACCGCCGGCTGAAGGTCGTGCATGACGGCGAGGTCGAGCCCATCACCTCGAAACTGAAGACCTTGGGGCTAGGCGCCTCGCTTCAGGAAACCGTCGCTGCAAATCCAGAGACCATCAAGGCCGCCGAGTTTTCGGCAGCTTCTGCTAAGCAAGAATCCGGGACCCTGCGCTGGTTGCTCGGCATCAATGCACTTCTGTTCGTGGTGGAAATGACTGCCGGTCTGATCGCCCAGTCCACAGGCCTGATTGGAGAATCCCTGGACAATTTTTCCGATGCGGCGGTGTACGGGCTTGCCCTTTATGCGGTTGGACATAGCGTGAAAATGCAGGTACGTGCCGCGCATCTTGCTGGTGTACTGCAACTGATCTTGGCTGTGGGCGTGCTCGTAGAGGTGGTGAGACGCTTTGTATTCGGTAGTGAGCCTGAATCTCTGGTGATGATGGCTATCGCATTCGTCGCATTGATTGCCAATACCAGTTGTCTACTGCTCATATCCAAACATCGGGAAGGCGGGGCGCACATGAAGGCAAGCTTGATATTCTCGGCCAACGACGTGGTGATCAACCTGGGGGGCATCACCGCCGGCGCCCTGGTCGCGTGGACCGGTTCCAATTATCCAGATCTGATTATCGGCACCATCACGGGGGGATTGTACTTAACGGTGCCAGACGCATTTTGGCGTTGAAGGGTTAAATAATGCTCATTATTGGCAAAAAGCTCTCGCCGTATGCCCTGTTTTATCTGCTTATACCCCTGCTTTGTTTTTTTAGAGCCTTAATTGCATAGTTAAGCACCTGGTTTCGCATAAAGTGCCATTATGTTAAATCATTTTACTCACTTAAATCGCTTGTTTATGCAATGTTACAGATCACCAAAAAATGCTAATGCAGGATAGGGGATATAGTTTTTATCCTATTTTTTGATTAAAAATTTTTCTGATAAACTACCCTTATATGAAAAAGGAGGAATTATGCAAATAGCATTACCCAATACTCAAACATTTGAGAAAAAAGAACCCCTCTATACAAACGAAGAACTTCATTTACTGCATCAATTAGAAAATGGATTAGTAAAATCAACTTCTCATGAAGATGTGATGAAAAACCTGAAACAGGTACTAAAACTAGA
>NZ_UGHY01000002.1:622500-837500 GCF_900450995.1 Haemophilus parainfluenzae
GATAGCTAGAACGCAAATGAAGTTGATCTAAGGTTTTACCCACGAAAAGGGACGTGCTTTTCACCACCAAACGTTTGGTACGATCTTTCAAACCATATTCATTAATTAGCTCATTCATGGAGCTTTGCATGGTATCTTGATTGCTTTCATCGTTATTATCAGAAAGCCATCGACGGGCAATAAGCATATAACCCATACCTAGCACTAAGATCAATAATCCGATTGCGTGAAATCAAAAAATTCAAGGCGAAGATTCGTATCTTTCACTAATTCCGCATTCACCACAAGGTTAGGGGCTGTCGCGATTAACGTCATCATCCCACTGATTAATCCTGCCACGCTTAATGGTATCATTAAGCGTTTTGGTGAAATATTCATTTGACGACAAATCATTATTACAACAGGGATAAACACCGCAACCACGCCAGTGGAGCTCATAAATGCGCCTAATCCAGCCACTGAAAGCATCAGTAAAATAAGCACTTTAGCTTCACTATTTCCCGCAACTTTCAAGATGCCATCACATCCATACGAATTTTATTATGCACAAATAAAATGATCGCTGCGCCAAGCAACATTAATGTCCAAAATAATGGGCTCACCCAAAGTGCATGATCAAGAATGGTATTCACACTCTATCCTTTAATCTTACGACCTTTCACTCTAACTATTCTTCTATGCCTAATGCTTTCTTCACGGGTGAAAAACTACGACGATACTCTGATAAAGGACCAAGCTCAGCTAATTTTTCTAAATGTAATTTGGTCGGATACCCTTTATGTTGAGCAAAGGCATATTCAGGGTGTTTTTTATCTAACTCTTCCATTTCCTGATCTCGCGCAACTTTTGCCAAAATAGAAGCAGCACTAATTTCAGCGACAAGTGAATCCCCCTTCACTACCGCTTGAGCTGGTAAATCAAGGTTAGGCGGAACACGATTGCCATCCACCAACACAAAGTGCGGTTGAATTTTTAAGGCTTTTACTGCTCGTTCCATCGCTAGCATGGAAGCATGAAGAATATTCAGTTCATCGATCTCAGCTGGCTCTGCTCGTCCCATTGCCCAAGCTAAGGCTTTCTCTTTAATTTCTGCTGCAAGTGCAAGACGTTTTTTCTCACTGAGCTTTTTAGAATCTGTTAAACCTGCAATCGGATTATTAGGATCTAAGATCACTGCAGCCGTTACTACTGCCCCTACTAAAGGCCCACGTCCTACTTCATCCACGCCCGCAAATACTTGATAACCTTCAGGATAAACAAAATCAGTCATGTTTTTGCTCCAATAAATCAATTACAGCTTGTGCGGCTTGGCTATCCGCATCACATTGAATTAATTTGTGTAATTCAGTAAAACGTTGAATTAAAACACTGCGAGATTTGACCGCACTTTCGTCATCGCCCAAATACTGAGCAAGTTGTTCTGCTAATTTTTGCGGTTCGCAATCTTCTTGAATCATTTCTGGTACAAGCATTTCATCCGCTAATAAATTAGGTAATGAAATATATTTTGTTTTGACTAATCTTTTTCCCAAGAAATACGTGAACGGCTTCATTCGATAGCCCACTACCATTGGTGATTTACACAACATCGCCTCAAGCGCTGCGGTACCCGAAGCAAGTAAAGTCGCTTCGGCGGCAATCATCACTTGGCGTGCTTTACCATCAATTAAATGCATATCGAGATCAGGTGCAATCTGAGCCCTTATTTCCTCAAATTGCTGGCGACGTTTTTCATTCACCAAAGGAACTAAAAACTGCAAGTCTGGATATTTTTCTTTTAATAACAAAGCAGTTTTTAGAAATGGTTCAGTAAGAAACCCGACTTCGCTACCACGGCTTCCCACTAAAATGGCAAGATAACGTCCTTTTTCATCAATACCTAAGGTTTGGCAAGCTTCCGTTCTATTTGGTTTTAATGGAATCGCATCTGCCATAGTATGGCCAATAAAACGACAAGGCACATTAAAACGATCATAAAAGGCTTTTTCAAAAGGAAGAAAAGCTAATACTTGATGGGTTGCTTTAGCAATTTTATAAATACGATTTTGACGCCAAGCCCAGACAGATGGACTCACGTAATGAATGGTTTTAATTCCTTTTTCTTTTAATTTCAGTTCAACAGTAAGATTAAAATCCGGTGCATCAATACCGATAAATACATCCGGTTTAATATCAGAAAGTTGTTCGATAATACTGCGACGAATTTTTAGCAATCGGGGCAAATGTTTGAGGACCTCTACTAGCCCCATGACAGAGAGCTCTTCCATATCAAAAAAGCTTTCAAAACCTTGAGCAATCATTCGCTCTCCGCCAATCCCGACAAACTTAGCTTGCGGATAGTAGCGTTTAAGCGCTTGAATGAGACCTGCACCAAGAATATCGCCAGATACTTCACCGGCAACAATCGCAATAGTCGGATTTTCTTTTATCATTAAATTTATCCTAAAAAACGACCGCACTTTGAACAAATCATAGTGCGGTCTCTTTGTTATTCATCACTTTCTCTTAATGAGAAAAGAAACGTTAATTAGCGAATAATGCCACGGGTAGAACGTTTGAAGAACTCCACAAAGAAACTAATTGCAGATTCAGTTTGTGCAATTTGTTCAATTTCAGGCAATACTTCTTCAAGGGTTTTACCACTGCGGTAAATCATTTTATAGACGTTACGAATCGCATGCATGGTTGGTTTATCAAAACCACGACGTTTTAATCCTTCAAGGTTAACACCAAAAGGTTGTGCATGGTTACCTTGAGCCATCACATAAGGTGGCACATCTTGGCTAACCATAGAACCACCACCTAGCATAACGTGTGCCCCTACAATCACAAATTGATGAATCGCAGACATTCCACCAACAATCACAAAATCGTCTAATTCAACATGACCAGCAAGTGTTGCGTTATTTGCTAAGATACAGTTGTTCTTGATTTGGCAATCATGCGCAACATGTACGTTTACCATGAGTAAATTGTTATTACCAATACGTGTTACACCACCACCTTGGATAGTGCCGCGATGAATCGTCACATGCTCACGAATACGGTTTCCATTACCAATAATGGTTTTTGTTGCTTCACCCTTATATTTTAAATCTTGGTTTACTTCACCAATGCTGGCAAATTGATAAATCTGGTTATCTTCACCAATCACGGTGTCACCTTTCACGACAATGTGAGAATTTAAAACAGTACGTGCTTTAATCTCAACACTTCCTTCAATAATACAAAAAGGACCGATAACAACATCTTCGCCAATAACTGCGCCATCAGCGACAAGCGCGGTCGGGTGAATTTTTGCACTTGGGTGGATCATACTTACCCCTTAATTTTCTTTAATTATCGACGAGCACACATTAATTTGGCTTCACAAGCTACTTCACCGTTTACGGTTGCAATACCCGTGAATGCTGTAATACCACGACGTTCTTTAATCACTTGAACGTTCAATTCCATTTGATCTCCAGGTAATACTGGGCGTTTGAAACGCGCCTCATCAATACCTGCGAAATAGAATAATTCGCCACCTTTTAATTCATGGGTTTTAAATGCAAGCAATCCCATTGCTTGTGCCAAAGCTTCAAGAATTAACACACCAGGTAAAATCGGTTCACTCGGGAAATGACCAGTAAAGCAAGGTTCGTTTACACTAATATTTTTAATTGCTTTTAACCACTCACCTTCTTTGTAGTCCAACACGCGATCCACTAATAAAAATGGATAACGATGTGGCAATAAGGTCATAATTTCTTTTGCTTCAATCACTTTACTTACTCGATTCTCTGACACGTCTAATACCTTTAAAATAAATAATAATAAAACATTGAGATTATACGATATTTCTGTATAAAAATAAAACGCACCCAAAGGTACGTTTTAAAATCTTAACCAAGTTTTTTCTCTAGGGCTTTCAATCGTTTATTCATACCATCAATTCCCAAGGTAAGTGCGGCTGTTTTTCGCCACTCTTTATTGGTTTGTAATGGTATACCTGATGAGTATACGCCTGGCTCAGTAATTGGACGCATCACCATGCCCATGCCTGTCACGGTTACTTTATCACAGATTTCCATGTGACCATTAATCACACTTGCTCCGCCAATTAAACAATAACGGCCCACTTTTAAGCTACCCGCCATAATCACACCGCCAGCCACCGCTGTACCTGTACCAATATGAACGTTATGGGCAATTTGACAAAGATTATCAATAATGACGTTGTCTTCAATGACAGTCGCATCTAAGGCACCACGATCAATACAAGTGCAAGCACCGATTTCGACATTATTACCAATAATCACTTGACCTACCTGTGGAATTTTCACCCAGCGACCACGATCATTCGCATAACCGAAACCATCACTACCGATGACTGCTCCTGATTGAATTAAGCAATTTTGTCCAATTTCTACTTCATGATAAACGCTTACGTTTGCCCAAAGCTGTGTACCCTCACCAATTTTTGTGAATTTACCCACAAAACAACCCGCGCCAATAATCACGTTATCGCCTAATACAACACCTTCTTCAATAACGGCATTTGCACCAATTGATACATTTTTACCAATTGACGCTTTTTCAGAAATAACAGCACTTGGGTGGATATTTTGAGCCGCTTTCGGAGTGGTATCCATATATTGAGCTAATACGGCGTAAGCAACATAAGGATCTTTGACGATAAGTAAGTTACTTTCAGGTGAGCAAAATTCCACATCCGCTTCTGACACGACAACAATACCTGCTTTAGATTCAGCTAATAAAGGACGGAATTTTGCATTAGAAATGAAGGTAAGCTGGTTAGGTTCTGCTTTTGACAATGCGGCAATATTATTAACGACAACGTCGGCGTTACCGCGAAGGGTACCGCCGACTTTTGCTGCTAATTCCTGTAAAGAATAGGATTTTTGCATTATGAGAACCTATTATTTTTTCTCTTCAGTTTTTACTGGAGCTGCTTTTTCAGTTGCTGGAATAGATTTTAATACTTCTTCAGTAATATCTTTACCATCTATTGCAAAGACTACAGAGTTAGCATCTAGAACATAAGTATAACCTTTTGCTTTTGCTAAATTATTAGTTGCAACTTGAATGCTTTCTAATAATTTACCACGCTCTTCAGTTTGACGTTTTTCGTTTAACTCTTGGAACTCTGCCACTTTTTTATCTTGCTCTTGCATTAATTTATTTAATGCAGCTTCTTCATCTGAACCAAATTTAGTGATTTCTTCTTGGCGTTTTTGAATTTCAGCTTGACGTAAACGAGGTGCATCTTTTTGTAAAGCTGCAACTTTTTCTTCTACTTTTTTACGAGATGCTACAATTTTGTCATCAATTTCTTTCTTACTTGCAGCAAGTTTATCCGCCATTGGTTTGAATTCTGCATCTAACTTATCTGCTACAGCTTGACGATCTGGGTGATTTTGAAATAAATAACCCGCGTTGATGAATGCGATATTTTCATCTGCAGAAGCAAAACCTGATGCAAGTGCAAGACCTAAAGAAAGTGCGGTAACTTTTACTACGTTTTTCATATTTGAATTTCCTTAAATTAGTTTAGTGAATATTTCTGTGTCAGCTAACTCACTGACACAGAACGAAGATTTTGACTTAAATAGAACGTAAAAGTTCAATTTATTAGAAAGAACCACCAATACTAAATTGGAATTGTTCTACATCATCATTTTCATATTTTTTGATTGGTTTCGCGTAAGAGAATACCAATGGTCCAATTGGTGATTGCCATTGGAAAGCGACACCAGTTGAAGCACGGACTCGACCTGCTTTACTGTAATCAGGTAATGTTGCATAAATCGGAGATGATTTTAAGCCTTCTTTATCTGATTTCCATTTTGTATTCCAAACGCTCGCTGCATCAACGAAAAGTGAGGTTCTTACGCTATTTTGGCTTTTATCTCCAACAAATGGGGTTGGAACAATAAGTTCCACGCTTGCTGTAGCCATCGCGTTACCACCAACGACATCTGTACTTTGATACCATTGGTGATATTTATCTTGATAAATCGCATTAGGGCCTACCGCACCATAAGCAAAACCACGTAATGAACCGATACCACCTGCCGTATAAAGTTGATAGAACGGTACACGTTTACCGCCTAGGCCATTTGCATAAGAAGCGGTTGCTTTTCCTGATAATACCCAACGATGATCACGATCTAATGGGTAGAAGCCTTGAAGCTCAGCACTTAATTTATAATATTTATTGTCAGATCCAGGAATGGTGACACGACCACCTAAACTTGCTTTTACCCCTTTAGTTGGGAAATAGCCACGGTTTAGGCTGTTGTAGTTCCAACCAAATGAGAAATCAAAATCATTAGTTTTGATTGAGTTTCCAGTTAAATTCATTGACTTCATGTATAAATCACGGTTGTATTCATACGCGAAGTTACTGATTTTATTATAAGTATAACCTAATCCCACATAATATGAGTTGTTCTCATTAACAGGGAATCCTAATGTGACATTACCACCGTAAGTTGTACGTTTATAGGTTGATGAAGTATCACTTTTCGAGTTATCGTAAGTTTCATAGAATACGTTTCCACCTAAACTTACCCCATCTTTAGTAAAGTATGGTTCTGTATAACCCAAATTTACACTTGTACCATAGTCATTACGTGTACCGGCTAAACTTACCGCGGCACCAGTTCCCAAGAAGTTATCTTGTTTCACACTTGCTTGATAGCTGATACCACTCTCTGTACCATAACCGATACCAAAGTTAATACTACCAGTATTACGTTCTCTTACTTTATATACGACATCTACTTCATCATTAGAACCTTGAATTGGTTCAATACGATTTTCTACGCTCTCAAAGAAGCCTGTTCTATCTAAACGTACTTTACCTAACTCAACTAATTGTGAGTTATACCAAGTCCCTTCTTGCTGACGCATTTCTTGACGCAATGTGCTATCTGCAGAAACCGTATTACCTTCAAAACGAACTTGACGTACAGATAAACGACGTCCTGCATCAACTACAAAGGTTAATGCTAATGTTTTATTTGCATCATCAAAAGTTGGTACAGTATTCACTGTTGCACTACCGTAACCACGTTCACCTAATTTATCTTTAATTAAGCTTTCTACGTATTGTACATCTGAACGTCTGAAAGTATCATTTAAGTGAAGTTCACTTAATAATGGTTGTAACTCATTAGCCATACCACCTAAGTTACCAACAATACGAGCAGAACTTAAATTGTATTTTTCACCTTCACTTACATCAATAGTCACATCTGCTTTTGTATGTTCTTCATTTAATTGAACATCTGTTTTTGTCACTCTAGCTTTGGCATAACCATTATTTTGGTAGTAATCTTGGATAGCTTGAATATCTTTATCAAACTGAGAACCATCAAACTTATTCCCCCAAAGTTTCCACCAAGAATCTGGTTGAAGCTCCATTTGTTCTTGTAACTTACTGCTAGAAATCACTTCATTTCCATTAAAAGTCACTGAACGAAGTTTTGCCGTATCATCTTCATCAATTTGAAGCGTAATTTCTGCGCGGTTATTTGGTAAAGTTGTCACGATCGGATCAACTTTCGCATTATAACGACCTACACTCTTATAATGTTCTCTTAAGGTTTTCGCAAACTCTTCTAATTTCGCACGATTTAAAACATCACCACTCTTGAAACCATTTGCATCAAGGTTTTGTTTTAATGCTTCTGTTGGAATAACTGAATTACCTTTAATATTCACTTCAGAAATGATTGGTTTCGCAATAACGCTCACAACTAATGCATCGCCATCCTGGAAAGCTTTAACATCATCAAACTGTCCACTTACGAATAATGAACGTACAATATTGGCTACATCTTTATCCGTTACACGCTGACCACTACGAACAGGAAGGCTTGCTAGAATTTGCTGTTCTAAGTCTCCTTGAGCACCGTCAACACGAATGTCTTTTGCTACAAAGGGTGCCGCAAATACACTCGTTGTAGTACCGAATAATAAACTTGCGATTAGAAGTTTTTTCATCGACTTTATCCTATAAAAAACAATAGTTATAAACGTAAGAAATCATTAAAAAGCACAAAAATTGTTTGAATTAACAAGATTATGAGCCCTATACGATAACTTAAATTTTGTACCCGTTCTGAAACAGGTTTTCCTTTGATAGCTTCCGCCGCCAAAAATACGAGATGTCCACCATCTAAAACTGGCAACGGAAATAAATTCATTATGCCTAAATTCACACTAATCAACGCAAGAAAACTTAAGAAATAAATCACACCTGCGTTAGAAGATGCGCCTGCACCTTGTGCAATTGAAATTGGCCCCGCCAAACTGGAAAATGAAAGCTCGCCACTAAATAATTTTCCGATTGCCTTCACAATAAACCAAGAAATTTGGCCTGTTTTTTCCACACCCTTTTGTAGGGCATCAAGAATACCATATTTTAATTCAGTTCGATACTGTTCGCCAACTTTTAAGAAAGTCGGACTTAGCCCAACAAACCATTTACCATCTCGATTCTTCTCAGGTTGCAAGGTTTTATTAAAAATTTCTTGATTACGTTCGACCTTGATTGTAAAAGGCTGACCTTGTTGTACCTGTGCAACAAAAGCTTTCCAGTCAAGTGCGGTCGAATTTTCTGATAAAATTTTATCACCAATCAATAAGCCCGCTTTTTCTGCTGGAGAGTTTTCCACCACTTTTGATAATGTCATCTCCACTTTACTTGAAACGGGATTAATCCCTAATGTTTCAAATGCTGTTTCTTTATCTGGTTCAAATGTCCAATTTTGCAGATTAATGGTTCGTTGATAAGGTTGGTCTTCACCAAAAGGCGTTAATGTGAGTTCAACCGAATCAGAACCTAACTTATCAGTGAGCAATAAATTAATGGTTTCCCAATCGGGGGTATTCTTCCCATCAATTGCCAAAATCTGGCTATTCGGTTCAATTTGAGCCATCGCAGCTGGAGAATTTGGTGTGACGTTTTCAATGACCGGTTTAACACTCGGAATCCCAACAGAATAAATCACCCAATATGCCAAAATCGCAAAAATAAAATTAGCAAGGGGACCTGCAGCAATCACAAAAGCACGTTGCGCAACAGATTTACTTTCAAATGCCTGCGATTTTAATTCTGCGGGAACTTCTTCATTTCGCCCGTCAAGCATTTTTACATAACCGCCAAGCGGAATGGCTGAAATCGCAAATTCAGTGCCTAATTTATCTGTGCGTCGCCAAATCACTTTACCAAAGCCAATCGAAAAACGATGAACTTTAATACCGCACTTTCTTGCGGCCCAAAAGTGACCGTATTCATGTACAGCAACCAGCACAGCAATTGCAACAATAAATGAGCCAAGCGACCACAAAAACGACATGTTCTATCCTATAACACAAAGAAATAGAAGTATGTGAAGAATGGTACTGCGGCTGTTAAGCTATCAATACGATCTAAAATACCGCCATGGCCTGGAATTAATTGACTACTGTCTTTAATGCCTGATTCACGTTTAAACATACTTTCGGCTAAGTCACCCAATACAGAAATAGCCACTGTTGCCACAGAAAGCACAATAAAACCACTCATTGCACGACTACCTAATAAGGTTTCACCTGAGAAATGGATAAATACAAATGCCAATACAGCTGCAGTGATCATGCCACCAAATACGCCTTGCCATGTTTTCCCAGGTGATACTTTCGGTGCAAGTTTGTGCTTACCAAAAGCTCGTCCAGCAAAATATGCACCTGAGTCAGCTGCCCATACTAATACAAATACATATAGTAATAAGAATAAACCATGATGTGGATCAGCAGTGTAATTATCTAAACGTAGACGTAAGACGGCGGCAACAAAAGGAATCAACGTAGAAAACGCAAACAAGAGTTGTAAAGGAATATTTTTGCCCCAAAACTTCGCTGAACTTGGATAAGTCACCACTAACACCAATGCAAGTGCCCACCAACCGACAGAGTTTAGCAATAACAACGGTAAGTAGTTTTCAAATACCCGACCCGCATCCAAATAATTACCTTCGTTATAAAGCCAAAGGAAAATAAATGCACCTAAAAATGCCGCGATACAAAGGCGTGCTAAAGGATTTTTAAAACGAGCAAATTGAGCCCACTCCCAGATACCAAGCGTCGCCACAAAGCCTAGGGCTAGGGCAAAATAAAATGGGGTAAATAAGAACAAGGCACATAATACCAAAGCAATCAACACAATGGCTGATAATACACGTTCTTTAAGCATAAGTTCTCCGCTTATTCTGTCCCGCCAAAACGGCGATGACGTTGTTGATAGCAGGCAATAGCCTGATTAAAATCTTTTTCACTAAAATCCGGCCAAAGCACATCTAAAAAACACAATTCCGCATACGCAATTTGCCAAAGCAAGAAATTGCTAATACGCTGCTCACCGCTTGTGCGAATTAATAAATCGACTGGCGGCTCATCTTGTGTGACTAAATGTTGCTGGAAAAGTGATTCATTAATATCACTCACCGAAATCTCATTATCTTTTACTTTTTCAGCTAATTGTTGGGTCGCTTGAACAATATCCCAACAACCACCATAATTCGCCGCAATATTTAAGGTAAGTGCGGTATTATTTTCCGTTAAATTTTCTGCTTTTGCGATCTTCTCTTGCAATTTTTCACTAAAACGAGAAACATCACCGATAATCTTTAAACGAATATTATTTTTGTGTAATTTTTTGACTTCTCGATCAAGCGCTTGCATAAAGAGTGTCATTAAAGCGCTCACTTCTTGCTCGGGACGATTCCAGTTTTCGCTGCTAAATGCATATAACGTCAAAAATTTAACACCAGTTTGTCGTGCATAACTCACCGCACGGCGCACTGCTGCCACACCATTTGTATGGCCAAAAATACGCAGCTTATTTTGTTGCTTCGCCCAGCGCCCATTACCATCCATTATGATGGCAACGTGTTCGGGAATATTATTGTTATCAAGTTCTTTCATTCTAAAACATTCGGATTTTATGACCGCACTTTGGTGTATTCTACATTAACTTTTTAATCAGCGAAGCTGCTAATTCACGTGCTTGCTTATCTACGGCTAAGACATCATCAATGCTTGAAATAGTAGAAGCTGGCATTTGCTCAACCGCTGCTTGGTTAATTTTCGCAATATCCGTAAATTTAATATAGCCATCTAAAAAAGCTTGTACGGCAATTTCATTTGCCGCATTCATTGCGGTTGTCGCATACTGCCCTTCTGCAAAAGCATCGATCGCTAATTTTAAATTTGGATAACGATTAAAATCAGGTTCGATAAACGTCAATTCTTTGATTTTAAAGAAATCTAATGGTTCCACACCACTGACTGTACGATTTGGATAAGCCATAGTTTCCGCAATTGGAGTACGCATATCCGGATTGCCCATTTGAGCGATGACCGAACCATCTACATAACGCACCATTGAATGAATAATAGATTGAGGATGAATAATCACTTCCATTTCATCAGCCGATGCATTGAAGAGCCAGCGGGCTTCAATGTACTCCAAACCTTTATTCATCATCGTGGCAGAATCCACAGAGATTTTTTTACCCATTGACCAGTTTGGGTGAGCGACGGCTTGTTCTGGCGTAATATGTTCAAACTCGTTTAATGGCGTATAACGGAAAGGGCCACCAGAACCAGTTAAGACAATTTTACTGACCCCTAATTCTTTCAAAGGACAGAATCCGACTTTTTCTTGCGCTTCAGGCGGTAAAGATTGAAAAATCGCGTTATGCTCACTATCAACAGGCAATAATTTTGCTCTTGACTGTTTCACTGCATCAATAAAGATCTGGCCACAAGTCACCAACGATTCTTTATTCGCAAGCAAGACTTTCTTACTCGCTTTTACTGCTGAAAGAGTTGGTAGTAATCCAGCCGCCCCAACAATGGCTGCCATAACTTGATCGGCATCTGGATGTGCTGCCAACTCACAAATGGCTTTCTGCCCAGCTAAGACTTCCGTTTTAATGTGGTGTGAGACTAATTTCTCTCGCAATACCTTTGCTGCATTTTCATCATCTAATGCAGCAAAGTGCGGTTGAAATTTCACGCATTGTTCAAACATTGTCTCAACATTTTTGCCTCCCACTAACGCAAAGGCATGGTATTTGTCAGGATTATATTCGATAACAGAAAGGGTGCTATGACCAATAGAACCGGTTGATCCTAAAATAACAAGATTTTGTTTTTGCATAAAATTTCGACCGCACTTTGTGCTTTTATTTTTTTATCAGAATAGAACAAGGGCAGACACTTGGTCTGCCCCAAAACATGGTTCGACAATTAGAAATCCATTAATTCTTTTTCTTTATCTGCTAAGATCTCATCCACTTTTTTGATATAGCTATCAGTCACTTTTTGAATAATTTCTTCTGCTTTGTGTTGATCGTTTTCGCTGATTTCTTTGTCTTTTAATAATGCTTTGATTTTATCATTTGCATCACGACGTACGTTACGAATCGCGACTTTACCTTGCTCACCTTCGCTTTTTACGATTTTGATTAAATCACGACGACGTTCTTCAGTTAATGGAGGAAGAGGCACGCGAATTGTTGTGCCTGCTGAAGATGGGTTTAAACCTAAATCAGAAGTTAAAATCGCTTTTTCTACTGCACTGATTAAAGAACGGTCAAATACTGTTACCGCTAAAGTACGCGCATCTTCTGCAACAACGTTAGCTAATTGACGAAGTGGTGTCGCTGCACCATAGTATTCCACTTGGATCGCGTCTAATAAGCTTGGTTGTGCACGGCCTGTACGGATTTTTGCAATATGCCCACGCAACGCTTCGAGGCTTTTTTCCATACGAGCTTCAGCATCTTGTTTGATTTCATTAATCATTCATCTGTCCTTTTAATAAATAAAGATAAAACACAGTGATTTTACTGGATTTTTAGGGAGTTTTGAATAAATTTATTCATAAAAAAGGCGAGATTGTCTCTCGCCATTTTATTCTTTAAAAAATCAACTAATCGTTGTGCCTTCTTCTGTGCCAAGTACCACTTTGCGTAACGCACCTGGTTTGCACATATTAAATACACGAATTGGCATACCGTGGTCACGAGCGAGTGTGAACGCAGCTAAATCCATTACTTGTAATTCTTTATCAATTACTTCTGCATAAGATAATTTATGGTATAACTTCGCATTAGGATTTTTTGCTGGGTCGCAATCATACACACCATCAACTTTAGTCGCTTTTAAAACGATATCCGCTTCAATTTCGATACCACGTAAGCATGCCGCAGAATCTGTAGTAAAGAACGGGCTACCTGTACCGGCTGAGAAAATAACTACACGTTTTTCACGTAACATTTTAATCGCTTCAGACCAATTATAGGTATCGCAGATACCATTTAATTGGAAAGCAGACATTAATTTTGCATTCACATCTGCACGGTGAAGCGCATCACGCATCGCCAAGCCATTCATCACAGTTGCAAGCATCCCCATATGGTCTCCTACTACGCGATTCATGCCGGCTTTAGCTAATTTTGCGCCACGGAATAAGTTACCGCCGCCGAGCACAACACCAACTTCCACGCCCATTTCAATTAATTCTTTAATCTCTAACGCCATACGATCAAGGATTGAAGGATCGATACCGAAGCCCTCATCTCCTTGTAATGCTTCACCACTTAATTTCAATAAAATACGTTTGTAAATTGGTTGGCTCATTTGTCTTTTCCTTTGTCGGTTACAAAATTTGGCTTATTCTAGCAAAAGAGCGAAAAAGTTAAAAATGGAAATTGGTCAGAAAAGTGCGATAAAATATCGCTGTCTTGATTTTATAGGTAAACTTTATGAAGATTTCAAAAACCTCACAAATTTTAACCGCACTTTTTTCTTTGGCTTGTGCCATTGCTGCCGGTTATTTGATTTTACGAGGTTCAGGGATGTTTCCTGAGCCATCTATTAGTCTGATTTTACTCACGGCTATTTTCATTATTTTATTAAGTAGTAGCCGAAAATCTTTCTATTTTATTTTATTACCCTTAGTTTGCTTACACGCAATTTATACGCCGACAGGCTTAAATTTTGGTGCGCCAAGCTACCAATATATCGCTTCGGTTCTTGCAACAGATATGTTAGAGACCAAAGAGTTTCTCATGCAAATCCCTATGAGCAGCTATTTAGCAGCCTTAGCTATTCCAGTTTTAGTCTTTTTACATTACAAAAGTGCGGTCAAATTTGGGGTGAAATTTTATCGCAATAAAACATTCATTGCTCTCGCTACCCTGTTGATTGGCTACAACTTACCGATTGCTGCGCCATTAAAAGAAACAATAGATTCGAGTGTACAAATTGTTAATGAATGGCAAAAATTGAAAAAAATGTCACAGGAAAGCAACTGGGGACAATCCACATTAGAAAATTCTAAATACCAAGATTATGTGATTATTTTGGGTGAAAGTGCGAGAAAAGATTACTTGCATGCGTATGGATACCCCGTAAATGACACACCATTTATGTCATCAGTAAATGGTACACTGATTGATGGTATGACATCTGCCGGAACCAACACTGTGGCCTCATTGCGCTTAATGTTAACGTTACCTGATAAAGAAAAATGGGAACCAAACTATGATTTAAGCTTAGTGGATCTCATTAAGTCTGCAGGTCTGAAAACCTACTGGCTGTCTAATCAAGGTTTCTTAGGTGAATATGACACGCCAGTCGCTTCGCTTGCATCAAAATCTGATGAAACCATTTTCTTGAAAAAAGGTGGGAGCTTTAATTCGACAAACTACAGCGACTTTGATCTAATCCCTAAATTTGCCCAAGTTTTAGAAGATCCAACGCAAGGTAAACGCTTTATTGTATTACACATTTATGGCTCACATCCGCTTGCTTGCGATCGCGTTGAAGATTACCCGAAAATTTTCAATGATAATGACATCGAAAAAAAGAATGAATACTTAAATTGCTATATTACATCCATTAAGAAAACCGATGATTTTATTAAGAAAGTGTATGAAACCCTCAAAGAAAACGAGCAAAAAACACACCGCACTTTCTCGATGGTTTATTTCTCTGATCATGGCTTGTGCCATCAGGAAGATGATAAACATGGTGTGACTTTATTTAACCAAAACTGTCACAGCCAATTACATCATAATATTCCGCTCTTTAAAATTTCATCTGATGATACGGCACGTAAAGAATACAAAGCCTTTAAATCTGGTTTGAATTTCTTAGAAGGTATCGCTAATTGGATAGGGATTAAAAATCCGAAGCTCACTTTGGAGGAAGATTTATTCTCTGAACAAGCTGACAAAGACGATTATGGACTGAAAAAACTGATTGAAGAAAAATATCGTAAAGATGCAGACCCTGCCATCGATATTCGTCCAAAGAAATAAAGCATCTCAAATTTAAGATAACAAAAAAGCCGATATTGAATATCGGCTTTTTTATAATATCTCAATGGAGAAAATTAAGCGTTACCGCCAGTGATTTTTGCTACTTCAGCAGCAAAGTCTTCTTCTTTTTTCTCGATACCTTCACCTACTTCTAAACGGATGAAGTTAGACACTGAAGTATTTACTGATTTTAAGAAGTCGCCTACAGATACAGAAGGATCCATTACGAATGGCTGACCTGTTAATGAAACTTCACCAGTGAATTTCTTCATACGGCCTTCAACCATTTTCTCTGCGATTTCTTTTGGTTTGCCAGAGTTAACTGCGATATCAATTTGGATTTGACGCTCGTGTTCAACTACTTCTGCAGGTACATCTTCTGGGTTCACGAATTCTGGTTTAGATGCCGCTACATGCATTGCCACTTTTTTAAGTTCATCAGCTGAACCTTCACCCGCAACTAGCACACCGATTTTCGCGCCGTGTAAGTATTGAGCAATAACTTGACCATCTAAGTAATCAACACGACGGATGTTCATGTTCTCACCGATTTTAGCCACTAATGCAGCACGTTTTTCTTCAAATTGTGCTTGTAACGCTTCGATAGTCGTACCTTTGTGTGCTGCTGCGAAATCAGCTACTTCGTTTGCTAAACCTAAGAAACCAGCATCTTTTGCTACGAAGTCAGTTTCACAGTTCATTTCAACTAATACACCGAAACCATTTTCTACACGAGCAAGGATAACACCTTCAGCTGCAACACGACCTGCTTTTTTAGCTGCTTTAGCTTGACCAGATTTACGCATGTTGTCGATTGCTAACTCGATATCACCGTTTGCTTCAACTAATGCTTTTTTACATTCCATCATACCGGCACCGGTACGTTCACGAAGTTCTTTTACTAATGATGCTGTGATTTCAGCCATTTTAAAAATCCTCTGTCGAAAGTACGATTTATTTTGACCGCACTTTTAGATAAAAATATAGGGGCTAAACTTTAGCCCCTATGCCAATTAATCGTTTGATTATTAAGGGCTTCGCCTTACTGCAAAACTTAAATTATTCTGCGTCAGCTGCTAATTCTTCAACAACTTGAGCTTCGTTACCACGACCTTCTTTAACTGCCGCTGCAGCTGCAGAAACGTAAAGTTGGATAGCACGAGTCGCATCATCGTTACCAGGGATAACGAAATCTACGCCAGCTGGAGTTGAGTTAGTATCAACGATAGCAAATACAGGAATACCTAGGTTGTTTGCTTCTTTAACCGCGATATGTTCGTGGTCTGCACCGATAACGAATAACGCATCTGGTAAGCCGCCCATATCTTTGATACCGCCAAGGCTTAATTCAAGTTTTTCCATCTCACGGGTACGCATTAACGCTTCTTTTTTGGTTAATTTGTCAAAAGTACCGTCTTGAGATTGAGTTTCTAAATCTTTTAAACGTTTAATTGATTGACGAACGGTTTTCCAGTTAGTCAACATACCACCTAACCAACGGTGGTTTACGTAATATTGTTGACAGTCTAATGCTGCAGCTTGTACTGCTTCTTGAGCCGCACGTTTAGTACCAACGAATAATACTTTACCGTTGTTGCTAGCAATACGGGTTAATTCCGCTAAAGCTTCGTTGAATAAAGGTAAAGTTTTTTCTAAGTTGATGATATGAACACCGTTACGAGCACCAAAAATGAAAGGTTTCATTTGTGGATTCCAGTAACGAGTTTGGTGTCCGAAGTGTACGCCCGCGTTGATCATGTCGCGCATTGAAACTTGTGCCATAATATTTTCCTTTTGTTGGGGTTGAGCCTCCACATATCAGCTAATCGACCGTTTGGCACCCCGATTAAGCCTTAATGATATGTGTGTGTTGTTAATAATTAAAAACGCTGCTTTTGAAACCCAAAAACAGCGGTGCGATTTATACCATAAAGTGCGGTCAAAAACCAGTTTATTTTGTTAAATTCATCACTTTTCTTGCTTTAATAAACAATAAAGGGGGACGATGCCGCAAATCTTTAAATTCATCATGCCATTGTGGCTGCTCGGCTAACATTGGTTCAGCCATTTGTTCAATTTGAAAGCCCTCAGCAATTAAATCATTAATAATCGTTGCTGTCGTGCGGTGATACGTTTTAAAAGGTTGTTGAAACCAATTTCGCTCTCTTAACCCTTCATCACGGTAATGATTTAAACGATAAGCGACTTGCTGTTTTTTCTCATTTTTTTCCCAGCGCTCCCCTTCTTTATGGCAAGTTGTAATCGGATGCTCTTGGGAAAAAACTAATGTGCCATTAGGCTTAAGCTTGTTGCCTATCATCGCTAATAAAGCGGGAAAATCTTCAATATAATGAAAAGCAAAAGAGCTGGTAATGACATCAAAATCACTTTCTGGCAATTCCGTTAATTTTTCCATCGGTAACTGATATAACGAAAAACATCCTGAAAATTGACCGCACTTTTGCAGATCTTGTTCAGCTTGCTCTAGCATTTTAGCTGAAAGATCTGTTCCCACTACGCTCTTCGCATTGTTTTCTAAATAGAGTTGTAAGTGTCCACCCGTTCCACAACCTAGATCGAGTAATTTTTTTCCTTGTAAATCAGGTAACAGGGAAAGCATAGTCGGCTTTTCCACTATTTCATTGAGACTGATTGGGTTAGATCGAAGTTTTTGATAAAGTGCAAAGAAATTTTCTTTATCATAAACGCTCGTTTTGTTACTCATCTCGTTTCCTATGTAAAATTAAAAAGGGCGTATTCGATATGCCCCTACAATATTAACGCAAAAACTTATCCTGCGAAACTTGCAAACCATCCTAAGTTTGCGCCTACTTGTGCCACAATATTTAACACACCGAATAAGATCACAAAGCCAATCATAAAATTACCGCCATATACTTTATAAGTTGCATTTGGAAATTTTTGGCGACTGGCTTTAGCAAGTAGTGCTGGCACGATTGCTGCCCAAATGGTTGCAGCTAATCCAGCATAACCAATGGCAATCACGAAGCCATAAGGGAATTGTAAACTTAACAATAGCGGCGGTAAGAATGTCACCAATGTGGTTTTTGTTCTACCTAATACGCTGTCATCAAATTTAAATAAATCGGCAATATAGTCAAATAAACCTAACGTTACCCCTAAGAATGAGGTCGCAATGGCCATATAAGCAAAGAAATTCAATACGACGGCAAGGTATTCCACTTCAATATATTTGTGTAATGCTTCTAATAATGCCGATACATCACCGCCTTTTTCAATTACGGGTGCAAATTCTGTACGTGGTAAATTACCTTGCACCGCAAGCTGCCATAAGATGTAAATCACTAAGGCTAAGCCTGTACCGATAAAGATCGATTTCATTACACGACTACCATCACGATCGTAATATTTGACGAGGCTCGGTACATTTCCGTGGAAACCAAAGGACACTAAACAAACTGGAAGTGCGGTCAATAAATAAGGTAAATAAGTTTGCTCACCTTCTACAATACTATTGAATAACACCTCTGTTTTCACCGAACTCAATAAACCTGCGGTAGAAAGGAAAAAAGCGACTACCATTCCAACAATCAATACAGTTGTGAAACGATCCACAGCTTTAGTAGAAAGCCATACAAAAGCTGCAAGAATAAAACAGAAAATTAAGGATCCAGAAGTACGTCCAATATCGACCGCACTTTCAGCAGAACCAAAAGCTTGATTAAGCAAGTTTTGTGTAATACCGCCGCCAGAGGTGATATAAGCATAAGTTAAAATATATAAGACGAAAGCAACAGAAAGACCGTTGATAATATTCCAACCTTTACCTAACAAATCTTTCACGATGGTGTCAAAGCTTGAGCCAGTAGGATAATGTAAGTTGGCTTCTAAAATCATCAAACCTGATGTGGTCATACAGAACCAAGTGTAAACCAAAGCTAGAATAGAGCCGATAAACCATACACCTGCTGTCGAGGTTGGGTTAGCAAGCATACCTGCACCAATCGCGGTACCCGCAATAATCATGGCACCGCCTAATAAAGAAGGAGATTTTTTTATTGTCATAGTAAAGTCCTAGAATAAGATTTGCACTATTATAATAGTACAAACTTAAAAAACAATCTTTTTGTATCGACAAAACGCAATAAATTCATATAATCAGCCATCTCAATAAAAGGATAATTCATGAAAAAACAACTCAAAAGTTTTGCTTTTGCTGTATTAGCAGGGGCGGTTATCACGTCTTGTGCGGATTCTGCCTCAATCAATCAAGAAGCAGAAAGCAGCTATACACAAGAAATGGGGAAAATTCGCTCACAAGGTGCGATTGATACCACATCAAATACCGCAAGACGTATTCATCATGTCTTTAACAAAATGGTGCCTTATGCTAACCAAGAGAATGAGACAGGCTTGGAGTTTAACTGGCAAATTAATGTTATTAAATCTAAAGAACTCAATGCTTGGGCTATGCCTGGCGGGAAAATGGCTTTATATACAGGTTTAGTGGATACCTTACAACTAAGCGATAATGAAATCGCCGTTGTAATGGGCCATGAAATGGCACATGCTCTAAAAGAACACGGTAAAGCCAAAGCTAACTTCGGCACAATAAGTGCTATCGCTGGTGCTGTGGGTGGAACAGCATTATCTGCCGTAGTAGGTGCGGATATGACTGATTTAGTTGCACTGACCAAAGACTTTGCTTTAGATAAACCGTACTCTCGTAGCGCAGAAACTGAAGCGGATGAAGTTGGATTAATGCTAATGGCTCGCTCAGGTTACAATCCACAAGTTGCGCCTGGTTTATGGCAAAAAATGGCTAAAGCCTCTGGTGGTTCTCAAGGCGTTCTTGACGTATTAGCTTCTACTCACCCGAGTGATGAATCTCGCCAAGAAAACTTACAACGCTTATTACCAGAAGCGATGGAACTTTACAAAGCTGCTAAAAATAAAAATGGCTAAATAAAACGGTTTAAAATTGACTGCACTTTCATAAATAAAAAGCGAACATCATGTTCGCTTTTTTAATATCTAAAAGAAAACCGCACTTAAAAAATCAAAGTGCGGTTTGTTTTTCTCGTATTTTCAATTAATGTTGTTCGTTAATGTGACCTTCGATTGGTTTTACATTTTTATCAAACACTGGTAACGGTTTGTGTTCGCTTGCAATATATGAATAAATCACTGGCAACACGAATAAGGTAAACAATGTACCGATTGCCAAACCTGCCACGATAACAATACCAATACTGAAACGAGATACCGCACCCGCACCTGTTGCATAAAGCAACGGTACAAGACCTGCAATCATCGCAGCGGTTGTCATCAGAATTGGACGTAAACGTACTTTAGCCGCTTCGGTAATCGCTTCAATACGGGTTTTACCATGATTTAACTGCTCTTCTTTCGCTACTTCACACATCAAAATACCGTGTTTTGTGATAAGTCCGACTAAGGTAATCAAACCAACCTGTGAGTAGATATTTAGCGTTGTACCTGCAATACCCAAAAATCCGAAGACATTTAAGGCTAACAATGCACCACTCACCGCTAACGGAACAGAAATCATAATCACGATTGGATCGCGAATTGATTCAAACTGAATTGCTAACACTAAGAAAATAATCACTACCGCAAGTAAGAACGTTACAGCAAGTGCATTACCTTCTTGTACTAACTGACGTGCTTCACCTTTAAAGTCATAGTTATAACCTTGTGGTAAGGTATCTTTCGCATTGTCTTGCAACCATTGGATTGCATCACCAATTGAAGTACCTGGCATTGGTACTGCACTGATTACCGCGGAATTCAATTGGCTAAAACGCGATAATGAACTTGGTTGTGGTTCTAATGTGGCTGTCACTAAACTGCTTAATGGTACAGAGGTACCATTTTCCGCAGTGACGTAATACTTATTAAAACTTTCTGGTGATAAACGATTGTCACGTTTTACCTGGGAAATAATTTTATAAGCACGGCCATCAATATCCACTCGTTCAATAGTTGCAGCAGATAAGAAGCTACCTAACGTACGGCTGATTTGTTGCATTGTAATACCGTAAGTCCCTGCTTTTTCACGGTCGATCTTAATACGCATTTGAGCGGTATCAAATTTAAGATCGAGGTTGGTATAAACGAACTTACTGGATTTCTGCATATCCTCTAAGAATTTACCTGCCACATTCGCTAAATCGCCATAGTCTTGTGATGTGCTGATCACAAAGCCAATTGGAGGACCTTGCTCACCCGTTTCAATTTCAGGGAACGCAAAGCCTTGTACAGATACTTCAGGAATGGATTTCGCTTTTGCATTCAATTCATTCATGATAGCTGTTTGGCTTTTTGAGCGTTCTGTCCAATCTTTTAAAGTCACAACGTTTAAAGATTGGTTAGAACTTGGTGCGCCTGAAATTGTCATCGCAAACTGCACTTCTGGCGTATTCGTTAAGATCTCTTGATAAGGTGCCATCGCATTTTGCACATAATCTACGTTCACATTCGAAGGTGCAGAACCGATTGCCAAAAATGCGCCCTTGTCTTCCGTTGGTGTTAATTCACTCGAAAGTGATTTAAACAATACCGGTAAGGTTGCAAAGATAATTGCCGCAAACATCAACATACATTTACGATTTGCCATCACCAAACCAAGTACATAGGCATAAGCCGCATTCACTTTACTAAGGGTATGCTCTACTCGTTGCTCTAATTTACTTGGTGCCTCGTTGGATTTCAGCAATTTACTGGTCATCATTGGTGAAAGCGTTAATGCTACGATACCCGAAATAAATACCGCCCCCGCAAGGGTTAAAGCAAACTCTTTAAACAACGTACCCGTAATACCGCCCATTAACGCCATTGGAGAATATACCGCAATCAAGGCAATGGTCATGGAAATAACTGGGACAGCAATTTCACGCGTACCAATAATCGCCGCACGGAATGGCGTTTCACCTAACTTAATATGGCGGTCCACGTTTTCCAATACCACAATCGCATCATCCACCACCAAACCGATAGCCAGAATCAATGCCAGCAAAGTCATCAAGTTAATGGAGAAATCAAATGATTGAAGCAACATAATTACCCCAATCAATGAAATCGGAATGGTGATAACCGGGATTAAAATCGCACGGAATGAACCAATAAACATGGTAATCACCACCAATACGATCACCGTTGCTTCAACAATCGTTTTGATTACTTCATTAATTGAGTTATTAATCGCAATTGTACGGTCATATAAGATGTCAGATTCAATAGCATCCGGCAGATTATTTTTAATACTGTCATATAGCGGACGCACTTTCGCAGCTACTGTTAATGGGTTTGCTGACGAGGTTGGGTTAATCGCTAATACAACAGAATCTGCGCCATTCGCTACCGCACGTGAGCTATCGCTTGATTTATTTAATTCAATATCAGCGATATCGCGTAAACGTACTAACTTATCACCACTAGACTCTACAATTAAATTACCTAATTCTTCAACCGATTTTGTCGTAGTTTCTACTTTGTTTTTATAGGTCACAAAATAGCCATTATCATTACCTGCCGCTGTTTGAACGTTATTTGCCGATAATGCTGACATCACCTGTGTCGCCGAAAGGTTTTGAGCCGCCATTTTTTCTGGGTCTAACCAAACACGAAGTGCATACTCTGATGCACCAAAAATATCAACACTTGCCACACCTTCTACGGTAAAGAACTGTGGTTTCACCACTCGTTCAATGTAGTCAGTTACTTGGCTTGCATCAAGTTTGTTAGAACGGAAACTAATATACATAATCCCCGAACCACCCGTTGATGAAGAAATCGTAGGATCTTCAATACCACTTGGTAATTCAGAACGAACTGAGTTAACTTTAGCTAACACATCTGCCAATGCCGCATTCGGATCCGTATTTAATTTCATTTTTACGGTGACAATCGATGCACTCGGGCTAGAGCTTGAAGACATATAGTCCACATTATCCGCTTGCGCTACCGCCTCTTCAATTTTGGAAGTAACAAACGCTTGAATTAAGTTTGCATCCGCCCCTGGGTAAACCGTGCTCACCGTAATCACCGTCGTGGTCATTTTCGGATATTCACGCACAGCCAATTTCGAGATCGCTTGTAATCCTAAAATAATGATTAACAAGCTAATCGAAACCGCCAAAACAGGACGACGAATAAATATATCGGTAAATCTCATTCGCTTTTCCTAATTAAAGATTCGTTTTATTCGCAGGTTGTTCAGTACCCACGCCCGCTTTATCTGCAACAGAGACTAATGAACCGTTACTTAAGTTTTGCTGGCCACCCGTCACAATTTTATCGCCAACTTTAACTTCATCACCTTTTAATTGTGCATAAATACCTTGACGATCTTTCGTAAATACAGTGATTGATTTTGCACGGTACATATTTGCTGCTTTTTCTGCGCCGCCTAATTTCTCAATATCTTCATCGGAAAGTGAGGTCAAAATATAAAGCGATTCGCCATACATGTTGTAGCTCACTGCCACTTGTGGCACAACGATTTGATTATGCTCAGTTGGTAAAGCGACATGTAAGCGGGTAAACATACCGGATAATAATTTTGCCCCATCTTCTGGCTCAAATGTTGCTTGAACATCCACTAAACCCGTTGAAGAATTAATTGCCGGCTCAATTGCAGTAACCTTCGCGGCAAAGGTTTCACCTTTACGTGCGTCTGCCGTAGCCGTTACTTTTTGACCAATATGCAATTTATCTAATAGGTTTTGAGCGATCGCAAAATCCACTTTCATAGAAGAACGATCTTCCACTCTCACAATTTCAGTACCGTTTGAAACGTACTGACCGACATTCACTTTCACGATACCCGCTTTACCATCAAATGGCGCGACGATTTGGCGACGTTCAATTGTTGCTTTTAATGACTCAATATTTGCCGCTTGTGCTTCATAAGCTGATTTTGCATTATCTAATTCTTGACGAGAAACAGCCCCGCTGCCCGCAAGGTTTGCATAACGTTGATAAGTTTGACGTAATGACACCACCTGAGCTTGTGCGGCTTGTAAGCTTGCACGCTCAACTGAGCTATCTAACTCAACTAACAAATCCCCTTTTTTCACGCTCTGACCATTTTGCACGAGCACTTTAGACACCGTTCCTGCACTTTGAGCACTTAACATCGCCCCTTGATTCGGACGAACAAGACCTGTCGTTTCAATGATTGGCGTCCATTCTGAAGCCTTAACTGTCATTGCAGTCACAGGAGAAGCTGTTTCTGGTTTATTTGCTAAGAAATCAGCAATGCCTTTTGCTTTCATATGATTAAGAAAAATCATTGCAGCAAAAATTAACACAAATACGCCTAACGCTAATTTCAAAAAGAAAACGTGTGAACGCTTCGGTCTATTAGTTTGAGCTATACTCATTTGGAAAACTCCATTAAGACAATAAAATTACTACTTCTGAATTGCACGCCAAGAGCGTTCAATGACAGATTCTAACATCGCATCGGTTACTGCTGTACCGAGAAATTTAATATCTGAGGCTAAAACCATTGCCGTTTTAAGACTCAGCAAAAATAACATGTGAGGATCTAAATCAGCTAACACATTTGCTGCTTGTCCCTTGAGACAAAACTGATCCCAACACGAATGTTCCATTTCTTTACAGGTTTCAATAAACCTTGGTAAAGATCGATATTGGTTCATGTTTAACAGAATCGTTGGATTTTCTTGAAGAAAATGCCAAATATTCCACCACATTTTTCTGTATTGTTCGAAAAAAAGTTGGCTTTCATCAAAACCTTCTTCAATCGCCACAACAAACTTATTGAACACTCGACGAGCAAATTGTGCTAATAACTCGTCTTTACTCTTAAAATAAAGATAAATCGTACCCGCTGCGATGCCTGCTTCCTTGGCTAACTTATGCATAGAAAGATGATGTAATCCTTCTTTTGCCATAAGACGATCTGTTGCATCAAAGATCTGCTCACTGACATCAAGCTTCGTTTTAGAGGCTTTTACTTGTCGCATAATAAAAAATTAAATTCTTAGGGTTATATATGAGAAAGGTCATTTAAGATGAACATCAAAAAATGAATGAACGTTCATTTTATTGATTTTTCGTTTTTTGGCAAGTGAAAATATAAAAAAAGTGCGGTTATTTTGATCTGCACCCCAAAAGTTGGACTCAACAAACCAACAATTGAGGTGCAGATTTTTTTATGGGTAAACACTACACAATCGAATTTAAATTACAGGTTATTCAACCTATTTTGAATGAGAAAATGAGTATTAGAGAAGCCGCGCGTTTTTACAATATTCCCTCCAACACCCTAGTCGGGACATGGTTGAAACGGTTTGAAAAAAGTGGCATAAAAGGACTGATTCCCCGTAAACCATCAGGACGACCGCCAATGAAACCCAAATATGCCAGAATGCCACCGCCACCCAAAACTGAAGAAGACCGTTTACGCCTGAGAATTTTACAGCTTGAAGCGGAGGTGGCCTACCTAAAGGAGTTGAGAAGGCTCAGACTTCAGGACGAAGCCGAGCAACGGAAATTATCCAAAGGTTAAGAACATGCTATCCGTTAAAATGGCTTTTAGGCTTTGCACAGTTAGCGCGTAGTACGTTTTTTGCGAAACTTCAGATTAAACCGGATAAGGATGAGTTGTTGAAAAAGGCCATTAAACGCATCAAAGCCAATCATCCTGATTATGGCTACCGACGTGTTCATGCCTGTTTACCAGACGTAAATCATAAAAAAGTCCAACGCTTAATGCAGACACTTGGGCTTCAAGTGCAGTCAAGAAAAAGCAAGAAATTTACCACCTATCGAGGCACGATAGGGGTGATTGCACCGAATCATCTTGAACGCGATTTTAGTGCAACGGCCCCGAAACAAAAATGGGTGACCGATATCACAGAGTTTAAGGCGAAAGATGGGAGTAAAGTCTATTTATCTCCAATTTTAGACTTATTTAACAATGAGATAGTCTCATATAATCTCAGCTATTCCCCAAACTGGGCGCAAGTAGAGGACATGTTAATGCAAGCCGTCAAAGGATTAAATAAAGCTTGTGGTGTCATTTTGCATTCAGACCAAGGCTGGCAATATCAAATGGTAGCTTATCGTCGAATCTTGGCTGAACATGGCATCATTCAAAGTATGTCGAGAAAAGGGAATTGCTTAGATAACGCCGCAATGGAAAGTTTCTTTGGACGATTAAAAACAGAATGTTTTTATGGTCGGGAATTTAAAACAAAAGAAGAGATAGTTGATGCTGTCAGAGATTATTTGGATTACTATAATCACCGACGGATTCAACTAAAATTAAAAGGACTGAGTCCGATACAATATCGAAAACAATCCTTTAAATAGCAGTCTAACTTTTTGGGGTCAGATCATTTTTAACCGCACTTTTAAATTCTGAATTACATTCCAATCACTACGCAACTCGCCACTGATTTTGCTTTATCTTGTGCTGCTGTTGCTGCATCTCGACTACCAAATGGTCCCACTCGTACGCGGTTCCATTCTTCACTTGTCGCAATTTGCGCATTCACGCCTGCCATCGCAAGGCGACCTTGTAAACTTTCTGCTTGGGCGCGATTTTTAAATGCACCACATTGTAAACCAAATTTTTTACCGCCAGACTGCACTTGTTGTTCAGCGGGTTTTGGATCTGTTTTTTTCGGTTGCTCAGTTTTCGCAGGTTCCGTTTTAGCTGGTTCCGCCTTCACTACTTCTACTTTTTTCGGAGGTTCAGGCTTTTTAACTGGCTCAGGCTTTTTCGCCTCTGGTTTTTCTGTTTGCTGAGCTTGAGCTGTTTGTTGTGCAGATTGAGCTGCGGCTTTTTCCGCATTCGCCGCTTCTTGCTCTTTACGTTGAGCTTCTAATTTTTTCGCTTCCTCTGCTGCCTTTTGCTCTTTTTCCATTTGAATCAGCACTTGACGCTGCTCTTCCGTCAAACGCATATTTTTTTCAACAGAAGAAGGATTATTATCCACCGGCACAGTACGGGTTTCTAATTCTTTAATATAGTGCCATACTTCTTCTGGACGATTCGGCAACACGCTTTTCGGTTGCTGTTTTTCTGGTTGAACCGTTGTTGTCACTACAGGTTCAGGCGTTTTACTTTTTAAGAAGTAAAGCCCTAAACCAAAACCTAATACCGCCACCAACGCAAGAGCAATTAAGGTATTGCGATTAAAACTTTTCTTTGCTTTCTTTTTATTATTTTTTGAGCCGCTTCGACCGGCAAAATCTCGATGAGCCACGATAAAATCCTAAAATATTCGATAAATTAAACTTAGAGTATAAAAAACGCTTAATTCTACTGAAAAACAGTGCATTTTTCTAGGGAATTTTTGCTAACTCAAATCCAATGGATCCACGTCTAAAATCAACCGCACTTGAGAAGACTTTATCAGCTCTGGTGAATATCGACTCAATGCAGACTGTAATTGTTTCCGAGAAGCGTGCTGTAATAATAACTGCCAACGATACTGCCCCGCTTTTTTGCTGAACGGTGCGGGAATCGGCCCCAACACTTGCAAGCCTTCTATTTTTTGTTCATAGAAGAAGGATGCTAATTGCGACAATGCATTTTCCGCCTCTTCAGAATGACGACATTGTGCTTTAAACAACGCTTGGAAACTAAATGGAGGCAAGCCCATATTATGACGTAGCTTCAAAGTTTCTTCTGCAAAGGCTTGATAACCTTTTTCAAGTAATGTGGTTAATAACGGGTGATCCGGATAATGTGTCTGCAAAACCACTTCACCCTGTTTTTCGGCTCTGCCTGAGCGTCCTGCAACTTGTACATAAAGCTGCGCTAAACGTTCTTCGGCTCTGAAATCAAGGGAAAATAAGGCATTATCTACATTCACTAAAGCAACCAACGTGACATTCGGAAAATGGTGTCCTTTAGCTAACATTTGTGTGCCAATTAAAATCTGACTTTTACCTTGCTGAATATCCTCTAAATAACCTTCAAGCTTGCCTTTTCGAGCTGTACTATCACGATCGATGCGTGCAATATTATATTGCGGGAAACGTGCTCTTAGGGTTTCCTCCAGTTGTTCTGTACCTAAACCCGTTGTGACTAGATGTGTTGAACCGCAATGGCCACACTGCATCAGCACTGTTTTTTGTGCACCACAATGATGGCATCGTAAAACGCGCTGATGTTGGTGATAAGTATAAGGTTTTTCGCAATGATGACATTCATCAATCCAACCACATTCATGGCATAACAACACAGGGGCAAATCCACGTCGATTAAGGAACAACAACACTTGATTACCTTTTTCTAAGTGTTCTTGCATACGTTGCAATAGCGGTTCGGATAAACCGTTTTGAATTCGTTGATGTTTTAAATCAATCACAAACTGGCGAAGTGAGGTCGCATTTCCAGCCCTTTTTGATAGCACCAAATGATGATATTTACCATTTTGTACGTTATTCACACTTTCCAAACTTGGGGTCGCAGAACCTAATAAGATAGGAATATTGAGCTTTTGAGCAAGCACAATACCTAAATCTCTCGCATGATAACGCCAACCATCTTGCTGTTTAAACGAACCATCATGCTCTTCATCTAAAATGATTAAGCCTAGATCTGAAAACTGAGTGAAAAGCGCCGATCTCGTACCAATCACGATTGCACTCTGTCCTGTTCTTGCACGCTCCCAAACATTTAAGCGCTGCGTATCATTCAAGTTGGAATGCAATACATCAATTTCCACATTAAAGCGAGCTTGGAAACGTCTCACAGTCTGAGGAGTAAGCCCAATTTCCGGTACAAGAACCAAAACCTGTTTGCCTTTCTTTAAGACTTCTTCAATATACTGCAGATAGATTTCAGTTTTGCCCGAACCGGTCACGCCCTCTAACAACCACACATTAAAGCCTTCTTGGAAAAGCAACTGGCTAAATGCAAGGGCTTGTTGCTTGTTTAAGGTCAATCGGTTATCAAGATTAACTAAAGGATTATCCCCTAGAGCTTGCTGCCAACTTTTTTGTTCAGTAGACACAATAATCTCTTCCACATAATCTTTGCCTTTAAGGGCTGACCAAATTGCGGAACTGATCTCATTGTTACCTTTTTCTAGATCTTGCGTTAGTAACAAATTTAAGGCTTCAATTTGTTTTTTGGCACGTTTTAATTCACCCGATTCTAACGCTTGTTTTCCAAGGTCCGTAATACGCCAAAAAGTGCGGTCATTTTTAACCGCACTTTCTCCATTACGAAGTTTGACTGGCAAGGCTTGAAACAACACATAGCCTAATGCTGCACGATAATAATTAGCCGACCAAGCTAACCAATCCCAAGTTGTGGAATTAAAGAGTGATTCAGCATCAAGTACATCAATAATCGGTTTTAACTTTTCTTTTGCTACATCCGAAGAAGCTGGCAAATCTACCACGATCCCGACTCGTTTTTGCGAACCCAAAGGCACCAATACTCGTCCACCAACGATTGGCGTCAAGTCGGGCGAATAGAGATAATCAAAAAATCGGGGAAGCGGTACGGCTAATGCAACTCGGACAATATTCATAACAAAAAAACAATTAAAAATTTTCGCTATTATACGGGAATTAGGTGGAAAAATCCCACAACCTTGCCTTTTAGTGTATAATCGCCGCCAATTTTAATTAAGCGAATAAAAACCATGACAGAAGCGCAAAAAACCTTTGCTGATCAAAAACGTAAAACCGTTGAAACGGCTGAATTTACAGAAGATGGTCGTTATAAACGTAAAGTTCGTAGCTTTGTGTTGCGGACAGGTCGCTTAAGTGATTTTCAAAAAAACATGATGAACGATCACTGGGCTGATCTTGGATTAGATTATCAAAACACCCCTTTTGATTTTGCCGCGATTTATCGCAATACGAATCCCGTTATATTAGAAATTGGCTTCGGGATGGGGAAATCTTTAGTGGATATGGCTGAAGCGAATCCTGATAAAAATTATCTCGGCATTGAAGTGCACACGCCTGGTGTGGGAGCCTGTATAGCTTATGCGGTAGAAAAAGGCTTGAAAAACCTTCGCGTGATTTGCCATGATGCCACTGAAATTTTACGTGATTGTGTGAAAGATGGCGAATTGGGCGGTTTACAACTATTCTTCCCCGATCCTTGGCACAAAGCGAAACATCATAAACGCCGCATTGTTCAACCGCACTTTGTAGAGCAAGTTGTACAAAAATTACAACCAAATGGCTTTATTCATATGGCTACGGACTGGGAGAACTATGCAGAACAAATGCTCGAAGTGCTTTCAGCCAATGAAAATTTAGTCAATACTGCCGAACAAGATTATATTCCACGCCCTGATTTCCGCCCTCTTACAAAATTTGAGACGCGCGGTCATCGCTTAGGTCACGGTGTGTGGGATTTATACTTTAAGAAAAAATAATCATCGAGATGATGACTATGCCCATTACCTTAACATAGGAGAACATTGAAAATGAAAACTCGTAATCAACGTCAACGTAAAAAACTTCACTTAGCTGAATTCCAAGAATTAGGCTTTTTAGTGAACTGGCAATTTGCTGAAGGAACCAGCATCGAAACTATCGATGAAACCGTTGATCGTTTTATTGCTGAAGTGATTCAACCAAACGGCTTAGCTTATGAAGGTAGCGGCTATTTACATTGGGAAGGTTTAGTTTGCTTAGAGAAAATCGGCAAATGTGATGAAAGCCATCGCCAATTAGTACAAAAATGGTTAGAAGAGAATAAATTGCAACAAATCGAAATCAGTGAATTATTTGATATTTGGTGGGATTACCCAACAAAAAACGCATAATATTTTAAGCACACGTCAGGGCGGATTCTCCGCCCTATTTAATAATCATTTTCACTTATTTTTTAACAATTTATTTACATTGATAGCATATTTTAAAAATATCCTTGATCTAACTCAATAAAAGTGTATATTTTTTGAAAATTACTCCTTTTAGGTAGTTACTATCTTGTCATTAGAACTAGATAATGCACCATCTAAAAATACCGAATTTTAAAGAAAAATATGGCGATTGAAAATCCTTCTCGCAGACAATTATTACGTGGGCAATTTTTACAATCGTTACATTCTGAGAGCGCGAAAATTCAAGGTATTAATGCTATACGCCCACCTTGGTCGACAAATGAGAACGACTTTACGGATAAATGTACACGGTGTGGTGATTGTATACTAGTATGTGAAACCCAAATTATCGTGAAAGGCGATGGTGGTTTTCCTGAAATACAATTTGACAAGGCCGAATGCACTTTCTGCCAAAAATGTGTTTTAGTCTGCGAACAACCGATTTTTCGTTCATTAGAAGAAGAGCCTTGGGCACATAAAGTTGAGATTACAACGCAGTGCCTAACAGAAAATCAAGTGGAATGTCGAAGTTGCCAAGATAGCTGTCCGATGAATGCTATCCGTTTTCGATTACAACTTGGTGGCGTAGCAAAACCCATATTGGATTTAGAAAGCTGTAATGGTTGTGGTGCTTGCTTAAGTGTTTGCCCAACAAAAGCAATAAAAATTTTTAATATTGAAACAAATATCGATGAGTCAATTTAGCGAAAATGAGAACTGGTATGTATGCAGCATTGTTGTGCAAGCCAGACCAGAAAAACTTAACCAAGTCAAAGAAGCCATTTTAGCGATTCCAACTGCTGAAATTCATGGCGAAAAATCTGATGAAGGCAAATTGGTGGTCACCCTTGAAAGTAACCGTCAATTAGCATTAGCGGATCTTATGGATGAAATTAAAGATATCCCAGGAGTGATTGTCGTTTCTTTAATTTCTAATTACTTAGATGAAAAATAAATAATTTAGGAATACATACTCTTTTGTATATTCTAAAAAATTCAACAACGAGTGGGGAAAACTATGGAACTTAATCGTAGAGATTTTATGAAAGCCAATGCTGCGCTTGCAGCGGCAGCGGCTGCCGGTATGACTATCCCTGTTAAACAGGTTAATGCGACCGAAGATATGGGCATCAAATGGGATAAAGCCCCATGCCGTTTTTGTGGTACAGGATGTAGCGTATTGGTAGGAACCAAAGATGGTCGAGTTGTCGCAACTCAAGGTGACCCAGATGCAGAAGTAAACCGCGGTTTAAACTGTATCAAAGGTTACTTCCTTTCTAAAATCATGTACGGTGCTGACCGTGTACAAACTCCGTTATTACGTATGAAAGATGGCAAATTCCATAAAGAAGGTGACTTTACACCGGTTTCTTGGGATCAAGCTTTCACTATCATGGCGGAAAAAATCAAAGACATCTTGAAGAAAAAAGAACCAAATGCTGTAGGGATGTTCTCTTCCGGTCAAACGACTATTTATGAAGGCTATGCAAAAGTAAAACTTTGGAAAGCTGGTCTTCGTTCAAATACTATCGACCCGAATGCTCGTCACTGTATGGCATCAGCAGCGGCTGCGTTTTTGCGTACCTTTGGTATGGACGAACCTATGGGCTGCTATAACGATATCGAAAAAACCGATGCGTTTGTGCTTTGGGGTTCAAACATGGCGGAAATGCACCCAATTTTATGGTCTCGTATTTCTGACCGTCGCCTTTCTTCTGATAATGTGAAAGTTGTGGTTATGTCAACATTCGAACACCGTTCGTTTGAATTAGCTGATGTGCCTATCGTATTTAATCCACATTCAGATCTTGCAATTCTTAACTACATTGCAAACTACATTATCCAAAATGATAAAGTGAACTGGGACTTCGTTAACAAACACACCAAATTCAAACGTGGTGAAACCGATATCGGTTACGGTTTACGTCCAGAACACCCACTTGAAGTTGCAGCAAAAAATCGTAAAACTGCAGGTAAAATGTATGACTCTGACTTCGAAGAATTCAAGAAAATCGTTGCACCTTATACATTAGACGAAGCACACCGTATTTCTGGTGTACCAAAAGATCAACTTGAAACCCTTGCGAAAATGTACGCCGATCCAGAACAGAACTTAGTTTCTTACTGGACAATGGGCTTTAATCAACACACTCGTGGTGTATGGGTTAACCACATGATCTATAACGTACACTTATTAACCGGTAAAATTTCTAAACCAGGTTGTGGTCCATTTTCATTAACTGGTCAACCTTCAGCTTGTGGTACAGCACGTGAAGTCGGTACTTTCGTTAACCGTTTACCTGCGGATATGGTGGTAACAAACCCTAAACACGTTGAAATTGCTGAGAAAAAATGGAAATTACCAAAAGGCACCATTCCAACTGTACCTGGATACCCAGCTGTACAGCAAAGCCGTGCATTAAAAGATGGCAAAATGAATTTCCTATGGCAGATGTGTACCAACAATATGCAAGGTGGTCCAAATATTAATGAAGAAATTTTCCCAGGCTGGCGTAACCCTGAGAACTTTATTGTGGTTTCTGACCCATACCCTTCGGCTTCAGCGGTTTCTGCTGACTTAATTCTTCCAACTTGTATGTGGGTAGAAAAAGAAGGGGGCTATGGTAACGCAGAGCGTCGCACTCAGTTATGGCGTCAACAAGTGAAAGGTCCAGGTGAGTCTCGCTCTGACTTATGGCAAATTGTTGAATTCTCAAAATACTTCAAAACTGATGAAGTATGGGGTGAAGAGTTATTAGCTCAAATGCCAGAATATCGTGGTAAGACTTTATATGAAGTGCTTTACGAAAATGGTGAAGTAAACAAATATAAAGTACCAACAGATGTTCCAGGATACATCAATGATGAAGCTGATCACTTTGGTTACTACTTACAAAAAGGTTTATTTGAAGAATACGCTGATTTCGGTCGTGGACATGGACACGACTTAGCACCATTTGATACTTATCATAAAGTGCGTGGTTTACGTTGGCCGGTTGTTGATGGTAAAGAAACCTTATGGCGTTACCGTGAAGGCTTTGACCCGTATGTAAAAGCAGGTGAAGATGTTGCGTTCTACGGCTATCCTGATAAAAAAGCAATTATCTTAGGTGTACCTTATGAAGCACCTGCAGAATCACCGGATGAAGAATATCCACTATGGTTATGTACTGGTCGTGTACTTGAGCACTGGCATACCGGTACCATGACTCGTCGTGTACCTGAATTACACCGTGCATTCCCAAATAACTTAGTGTGGATGCACCCAGCGGATGCGAAAAAATATGGCTTACGTCATGGGGATAAAGTGAAATTAACAACTCGTCGTGGTGAAATGATTTCATATTTAGACACCCGCGGTCGAAACAAATGTCCTCCTGGTTTAATTTTTACAACATTCTTCGATGCAGGACAATTGACGAATAAATTAACCTTAGATGCAACCGACCCAATTTCTGGTGAAACCGACTACAAAAAATGTGCGGTAAGAGTGGAGAAAGCCTAAGCCAGAATAAGGTTAAGCGGGCAAAATAGCGAAATTTTTGCAAAATTTGACCGCTTACAAAGGAAAACAAGATGAAACTGGATCCAAACCGCCGTCAATTTTTGAAAAATGTGACACGAATTGCGGCAGGGGTATGTGGAGCAGGCGTTATTCTTGGATTGCAACAACAGCAGGCTAAGGCGAAAGAAGGCGTGACTCTGCGTCCACCTGGGGCGTTACCAGAAAACGAATTCTTAGCCGCTTGTACCCGTTGTGGGCAATGTGTGCAGGCGTGTCCTTACGATATGTTGCACTTAGCTTCGCTGATTGCTCCAATGGAAGCAGGAACACCGTATTTCGTAGCACGCGATAAGCCTTGCGAAATGTGTCCCGATATTCCTTGTATGAACGCTTGTCCGAGTGGTGCATTAAGCGAAGAGCTTAAAAATATCAACGATGCCCGTATGGGCTTGGCAGTGTTACTTGACCACGAAACCTGCCTCAACTGGCAAGGTTTGCGTTGCGACGTGTGCTACCGAGTTTGTCCGCTGATTGACAAGGCGATTACACTTGAGAATGTCCATAACGATCGCACAGGCATTCATGCCAAACTGATTCCAACCGTGCATTCTGATGCTTGCACAGGCTGCGGTAAATGTGAACAAGCATGTGTGTTGGAAGAGGCGGCGATTAAAGTGTTGCCGATGGATCTCGCTAAAGGCTTACTCGGTCGTCATTACCGCTTAGGCTGGAAAGAGAAACAAAATGCAGGTAAATCGTTGATTGAGGCACAACATCCTGATGGACTGCGTCCGCAATTTGAGCCAAGAATGCCAGAGGGGATGAGCGAAGCAAGCTATAAACCAATGCAAGTGAAGCCAAATCAGAAAGTGGCAACGCCAAACCGAGCTTCTATGGATTATGTGCCAAGTTCAACTACGGTGCCTGAAGCTGAGCACTTCCCGAATTTGGACTTAAACATTAAGGGGGTGAAATAATGGCAGTTGCACCAAAATATACCCCAAATAAACCCAAAGATGCGGGCTTGGAAGCTCGGCAAAAATTGGGCTGGTGGCGAGCTTATCGCTTCCTGCTTTTAAGACGGCTCAGCCAATTGAGCATCATTTTGATGTTTTTAAGTGGACCGATGTGGAATGTCTGGATCTTAAAAGGCAATTATAGCTCAAGCATGCTTTTGGATACTGTGCCATTGACAGATCCATTGATGACCGCTGAAAGTTTAGCGACGGGTTATTTACCAGAAATCACAACGATTATTGGCGCCTTGGTTATTGTCGTATTCTACGCCATCGTTGCGAGCAAAGCCTTTTGTAGTTGGGTCTGTCCAATGAACATCGTGACTGATGCCGCAGCTTGGTTACGTAGAAAATTAGGTATTCGACAATCATTAAAAATTTCACACCAACTTCGCTATGTGATTTTAGCCGTGATTTTGGTCGGTAGCGCAATAACAGGCACACTCTTATGGGAATGGATAAACCCTGTTGCTGCACTTGGACGCATCTTTGTCTTTGGAACAGGTGCAACCCTTTGGTTGGTAGCAGCTATCTTCCTATTTGACCTACTCGTTGCTGAACATGGCTGGTGTGGTCACCTTTGCCCAATTGGTGCAATCTATGGTGTTATTGGTGCTAAAAGCCTAATTAAAATTAATGTAATCGATCGCGATCGCTGTGACCGTTGCATGGATTGTTATAATGTTTGCCCTGAACCGCAAGTATTAAGACTTCCTTTACACGGTGGACCTGAAGATAGTCAAATTATATTGGCAAAAGATTGTATTACTTGTGGACGCTGTATTGACGTCTGCGCAGAAAATGTATTTAAATTTGGCTCTCGCTTTGAGAAACAAATAAAAATTAAAAATATTTAATTATTTAATGGAGTGGATTTCATGAAAAAATCATTTATTTTCATGCTTGCTTTATGTAGTGGATTGGCATTCGCCGATGCACCGCAAGTTGCAAACAGCATTGATAAAACAGCAGAAAGTGTTGCACCAGCATTTACGAATCCTTATAAAGATGTTGGTAATATTCCTGTAACCTACCCTCACCAACCACCACTTGTTCCACACAGCATTCGTGGTTTACAAGTGACTAAGAATGCTAACCAATGTTTAGGCTGCCACTCTCCGGATGTTGCCCCAACAACGGGTGCACCTCGCGTACCTGAAAGCCACTTTTTAACACGTGATGGACAAAAAACGGAAGGTACTTCGCCACGTCGTTATTTCTGTTTACAATGCCATGTTCAACAAACTGACGTGAACCCAATTATTCAAAATAAATTTGAAACCATTCGTCAAATGCAAGGTAAATAAGGAGCAAAACAATGATTAAATCAAGCATTCAGAAAGTTTGCCGTTGGTTACGCTCTCCGAGCAAAATGGCAATTGGTGGGGTTATTTTATTAACTATCATTGGTACTATCGTTGGAACTAACCTGTTTAATGCAGGAATGGCAACAACCAATACAGAGCAATTCTGCTCAGACTGTCATACTAATGACGTTGTACCTGAGTACCAAGCGTCAATCCACTTTAGTAACCGTTCAGGTGTGAAAGCAATTTGTTCAGACTGTCACGTTCCGCATGAATTTGTACCTAAAATGATCCGAAAAATGCAGGCATCGACTGAAGTTTATGCTCACTTTACAGGTAAAGTCGATACTAAAGAAAAATTCGAAAAACATCGTTTAGAAATGGCAGAACGCGAATGGGCGCGTATGAAAGCGAATAACTCACAAGAGTGCCGTAACTGCCATAACTTCAATGATATGGACTTTACCCAACAAAAAACTGTCGCACAACAAATGCACGCACTTGCACAGGAACAAAACAAAACCTGTATCGATTGTCACAAAGGTATTGCGCATAACCTTCCACACATGGAAAAAGTACAACAAAGCTTTATTCCTGCGGATATGTTAAAAGCAAATGAAAAACCTGCAGATAACAAAGATACGAAATAATCTAATAAATTGATGATAATAAATCGGCACTCATTTTGAGTGCCGATTTTGTTTTTATTTCTTAAGGAAATCTTTATCAGATAATACCCTTAACGGTTGCATATCACTGTTTCCCATAATGACCAAACTCGGGTCTGAGCGTAAACAGCTACCACCATAATGTCCACCTACAGTAAAAGTACAGACCTGAACATATTGATCTTCCACTTTTGGTAAACACCAAAGCTGTTGATAAATACTCTCTTGCTTATCAAAACGACCGTCTGTGCTATCGAGTACAGATTTACACTCACCTATCAATTTAACATTATCACCTCGACGACCTGCAATTGGTTTTTGTGCATAACCATTCTTAATCAGTTCAGGTGTCAATTCAAATCCTGCTTCGAGTAGATAACGATGATTTGGGAATAATGACCACAACACTGGTAAGATCGCTTTATTACTTGGAATAGCCGTCCATAGAGGTTCGTAAACCAAAACTTCCGGACGAAGTAACACATCAATCAACCGCACTTTATCTTCCGGATAGCCTGTACGAATCGGTGGAGCGACTTCCATACCTGTCGCATCTTCACGAAGTTGCTCTAACATGGTTTCCCAAGCCCATGTTTTCCATACCGTTTTTATCTGGTTATCTTCATCATCAATTAAACGACCACGACTATCCCAATGTAATCCCTCTGTGCCATGAATAATTTTGGCTTGAAATCCCGCTTGAACCAGTGCGTTACGCATAAACAATGAGTGGTAATCTTCTTCATCATCATGATCTTGCATAATATGAACAAGCGACGTAGCTTCACTGTGTTTCCAGCAATCTGCTAGCGCATTACGTAAACCATCAGCAGGATTTTCACCCATATTCAATCCGCCTTGGATTGCCCATCGATTCATAAACTCACCGGCTTCCGCATGACAAGAGGCTGAATCTGCGTTGTATTCATACACTTTCAATCCTCGATTATCCATGCAGAAATCTAAACGCCCCGTAATGGTTTGATAACGACGATTTTGCCAAGACAACCGTAAGCGAGGCCATAATAATTTTGGAATATTGAAATATTCTAATAGCTTATCGTCTTTTAAAACTTTATCTGTGGCATGCAAATACATTAAATGTAATTCATTGGTTGCACGAATCAACTCATGTTGTGCTGTTTCAGATATCGTAAAATAGCGATATTGATCCGAATGGCTGACTTTATGCCCTCCCATAGCCTTCACATAAGCAGCTTCAAATTCATTTTGCTCATTCAGCCATTTATGCTCAAACTGCCTGTTGTTTTCAATATGTTCTGCATTAATCTCAAGTTTCTCTTTTTCAGGAGTTGGCTGCGGCAGACTGTATTCGGTGTCTTCTGTTTGGATCATCCAACCTAAAATTTCTGTATCATCAAAGGTATCATGCAGAAAATAACCACTTTCGGAAACCGTCATCGGTAATTCACGAGTCCATTGCTGCCCGCTTGGTAAGCGAGAGTGAATCACGTTTTGCTCGGCAATACGAATTTTATCTTCTAATACCTCGGTAATGATCGCCACATGCCCCGTATGCTTAAATTCGCCTCCCTCTTGCCAAATTAAAAGGGCTCCTGCTTCAGGTTTACGTTTGCAGCCATTTGCAAAGGCTTGTAAGGGTAATAAGGCATCATTGACCACTTGACGTAAAAATCGTAGAGAAAAGATCTCGTAAGCCATTCCCACATCAGTAAACACCATGCCATGATTGAGGTATAAATAACGGCGCGCAAATTCCACACACTGCCATTTGTAGCCCATGTACTCTCTTCCTAAATAACTGCGAAAGGCGGCATCATCCGGATACTCTTTCTCATCGGCTGTATGATAATCGGATGAATAAATCGCAATGCCACCCGGCGCATAGCCTAATAAGCTCCCGAAAGGATCGTGTGTACTGATGTTTGCTGAACGTTCAGGCATAAAAACTCCCCGTTAAATAACAACTAGAAACAGTATAGATCTTTTGTCTGATTCCCCAAAGGCTTTTAAAAGAAATATCAAAATTTGAATCTCATACAATTTTGAAAAAGAAAAAGGGCTGACAGATGTCAGCCCCAAAACAAACCTAAAAATAACCGCACTTAAGGTTATTTCACATACCAATGTGCTAATAAAATCCCTGTATTTACTGCAATATTTAATCCTGCTTTTAATGGATTGCTTAAAGAAAGACGCACATTTACATCTTGTTTCTCACGAATATCGTCCGTACTACCTTCACTCAATACCAACGCGACTTTCTCTGCAAATTTGAGGTGTTCCAACACAACGCCTTGCTTATTGGTTGATACATGAATAATCTGATAGCCAGCCTTACGTAAAGCCTCTAAAGCGATTTCAGTACTTTCTGTTTCTAAAATACGAATATGCTCCATCCCGCCTTCAGCTACACGCATCGCAGCCGGCGCATAAAGCTGTTCAACTTGATTTGTTACCACATTTTTAATGCCATAGAAGGCACAAGTACGCACAACGCCACCTAGGTTTTGCGCATTATTGACTTGATCAAGCACGACTAAACAGTCTTCTTGACGCGGTACATCTAAATAACCTTACAAAGAAAAAGTACGTTGTTTTTTCACTAACATACAAATTCCGCCATGATGCTCCGTGCCGCTTACTAAGCTTAGCTAATCACTATCCACCACGTGATACACTTTTTTATTTGCGGCTAAATAACTGAAAATCTCGCCAATTCGATGCGCCATTTGCACCGTTGACCATACGCGAACGATGCTCTCCGGACGCTCTGCAAACAATTCCAAGCACGCATTCTCACCATACACTTTCATTTCTTCAGCTCGGTTCTTTTTAATTTTCTCCGGTGCTCGCGGCGATAATGCGCCTGTTTTCTTTTCTTTCGTTTTATAACTCACGCCAGTGCTTTTTACTGTTACTTTTACCGAGCCACTTTCACCATTGGCTTTATTTAATGAAAGTTCAGCAATTTTCGGCTCTCTCACTTCTTGCTGTTGGAAACCTCGAGAAGGTTTACGATCATTCCATTTTTTATCAAAGTGCGCTCGATTTCCCTCACGTTTTTCATTATTACGACGATCATCAAAGCGACGTTCTTTGTCATTAAATACACGTTTTGGGCTACGCTCTTGAAAAGATTTGGTGGAATTTGTTTGGAATGATGGTTTGCGTGAATTGCTCATAATTTGCTTCTCGAAGGAAAAATCGGATAATAATTCGCCAAAAAATGCGAAAATTTGTGAGCATTATAACGAAAAAAAACCTTTTTTCTATCAATCCTCAAAGGAAATATTGTAAACTAGAGCATTAATTTTTAGTGTAGAGATAGATTATGTTAATCAATAAAGCTAAACGAGCAGAACAAAATTTAAAAAATTTACCTTTTCTTCCTTTACAGGCAGAACAGGTTGAGTTTCTGTTTAGTCCACTTGAATTCAAAGCACAAATTATAGAATTAATTCGCCAAGCTAAAAAACGTATTTACGTGACCGCACTTTACTGGCAAAAAGATGAAGCGGGACAAGAAATTCTCAATGAGATTTATCGCGTAAAACAAGATCATCCTGAATTGGATGTGAAAATATTAGTGGATTGGCATCGCGGACAACGCAATTTACTCGGTGCAGAAAAATCTGTCACTAACGCTGATTGGTATTGTGAACAACGCCAAACCTATCAACTTCCCGATGAACCCAATATGTTCTTCGGTGTGCCAATTAATACCCGCGAAGTCTTCGGTGTATTACATATTAAAGGCTTTGTGTTTGACGATACCGTTCTTTATAGCGGCGCAAGCATCAATAACGTGTATTTACAACAACAAGATAAATACCGTTACGACCGCTATCAAAAAATCCATAATGCTGCACTTGCCGACTCGATGGTTAATTTCATCAATGATTATTTATTGGATTTCAGTGCGGTACATCCATTAGATGTGGCTAACCGCCCTCGCACAAAAGAAATTCGTAGTGCAATAAAAGCTTATCGTAAAAACTTATCTGCCCATGCTGAATATCCGTTGGAAAGTGCGGTTGTTTTTTCAGATGTTTTAACCATTTCACCACTTTTTGGTTTAGGTGCATCAGGCAATGAATTAAACCAAGTTATCGAAGATTTATTCTTACAAGTGCAGGAAAAATTGGTGATTTGCACGCCTTATTTCAACTTCCCTCGCACGCTAAGAAGTAAAATTGCCCATTTGTTAGAACAAGGTAAAAGCGTAGAAATTATTGTCGGAGACAAAGTTGCGAACGATTTCTATATCTCACCAGAGCAGCCATTTAAAATGGCAGGCGCATTGCCTTATTTATATGAAAGCAATCTTCGTCGTTTCTGCGAGAAATTTGATGCTTACATTAAAAATGGCCATTTAACGGTGCGTTTATGGAAAGACGGTGATAACACTTATCACCTCAAAGGTGTTTGGGTGGACAATCAGTATATTCTTTTAACAGGGAACAACCTGAATCCTCGTGCATGGCGTTTAGATGCGGAAAATGGCTTATTAATCCACGATCCAAAACAAGAACTTCTGTCACAAGCGGAAAAAGAATTATCGCACATCCGCCAACATACCAAAGTATTGCAAGATTATTCTGAATTAGAAGAATTGACGCAATATCCTGAACCGGTGCAAAAACTTTTGAAAAAGTTTGCTCGGATTCAGGCAGACAAATTGATCAAAATGATTTTATAAATACAAAAAGAAGCCGGCAAATGTCGGCTTCTTGCTTTCATCTTGCGCAAAAATATTGGCTAACATTGCACAAGTGAAATAAGTTGTTATAATCGCCCAACTTTTTAATCTTATCGGAGAAATCAATGAACCCAATTTCTTATTGGCAACGCCTAAAAGTTGCATTTCAATATGTGATGCCACAAATCTATATGACACAAGCAGCAGGTTGGTTAGCTAAACAAAAATGGGGCGCAATGACACATTTTGTGATTAAAGCGTTTACAAAAAAATACAACATTGATATGAGCATTGCTGAAAAAGAAAAATTCAGTGATTACGCCAGTTTTAATGAATTCTTTATCCGTCCATTAAAAGAAAATGCACGACCAATTAACCAAAATCCAACCGCACTTTGTTGCCCTGCGGATGGCCGTGTAAGTGAATGTGGACACATTGACGATGATCGTCTATTACAAGCAAAAGGTCACTTTTTCAGCTTAAATGATTTATTAGCGGAAGATAAAGATTTAACCGAGACCTTTAAAAATGGGGAATTCATCACCACTTATTTATCACCACGTGATTATCACCGTGTACATATGCCATGTGATGGTACACTTCGCAAAATGATTTACGTGCCGGGTGATTTATTCTCCGTCAATCCATTTTTAGCGAAACATGTGCCGAACCTCTTTGCACGTAATGAGCGTGTGATTTGTGTCTTTGATACTGAATTCGGCACCATGGTACAAATCTTAGTGGGAGCAACAATCACTGCGAGTATCGGCACTGTTTGGGCTGGTGTTATTAATCCGCCACGTCATAACGAAGTGAAAGAGTGGACTTATGAAGGTGAAAGTGCGGTTAAATTAAGCAAGGGTCAAGAAATGGGTTGGTTCCAACTTGGTTCTACCGTGATTAATTTATTCCAAGCCGGTCAAGTGAAAATTGCCGATCATTTAAGTGTTGATGAACCTGTTCGCATGGGTGAAATCTTGGCATTGAAAAAATAGTTTTACAACAAAGGGAAAAACAATGACAGCTCAAATTTTTGAACAAGTAAAATTAGAAAGTATTTCTGAAAAAGGCAGCTACGGTATCGGTTTACAAATCGGCCAACAATTAGCAGATAGCCAAATGGATATTTCTGTTGAAGCGGTAGCAAAAGGCATTTTCGATGCGTTAAACCGCAATCAACCTGCATTAGAAATTAATGATTTAATGCACTCTGTTCAAGCACTTCAACAACAAGCGGCCGAAGCACAACAAGCGCAATTTAAAGCGATTGAAGAAGAAGGTAAAAAAATCTTAGAAGAAAACGCGAAAAAAGCAGGCGTAAACGTGACTGATAGCGGTTTACAATACGAAATTTTAACCGAAGGTAACGGTAACAAACCATCTGCAACGGACAAAGTACGTGTTCACTACACAGGTACATTACCAGATGGTACCGTATTCGACAGTTCGGTTGCTCGTGGCACACCAGCTGAATTCCCAGTAAATGGCGTAATTCAGGGTTGGGTTGAAGCATTACAAATGATGCCGGTTGGTTCTAAATGGAAACTCACTCTTCCACACGAACTGGCTTACGGCGAACGTGGTGCGGGTGCATCTATCCCACCATTCTCAACCTTAGTGTTTGAAGTCGAATTACTCGATATCCTTTAAAACGAAAAAGTGCGGTTAATTTTGATCTGCACCCCAAAAGTTGGACTCAACAAACCAACAATTGAGGTGCAGATTTTTTATGGGTAAACACTACGCAATCGAATTTAAATTACAGGTTCTTCAACCTATTTTGAATGGGAAAATGAGTATTAGAGAAGCTGCGCGTTTTTACAATATTCCTTCCAACGCCTTAGTCGGGACATGGTTGAAACGGTTTGAAAAAAGTGGCATAAAAGGACTTATTCCCCGTAAACCATCAGGACGACCGCCGATGAAACCCAAATATGCAAAAATGCCACCGCCACCCAAAACTGAAGAAGACCGTTTACGCCTGAGAATTTTACAGCTTGAAGCGGAGGTGGCCTACCTAAAGGAGTTGAGAAGGCTCAGACTTCAGGATGAAGCCGAGCAACAGAAATTATCCAAAGGTTAAGAACACGCTATCCGTTAAAATGGCTTTTAGGCTTTGCACAGTTAGCGCGTAGTACGTTTTTTGCGAAACTTCAGATTAAACCGGATAAGGATGAGTTGTTGAAAAAGACCATTCAACACATCAAAGCCAATCATCCTGATTATGGCTACCGACGTGTTCATGCCAGCTTGCCAGGCGTGAATCATAAAAAAGTTCAACGTTTAATGCAGACACTTGGGCTTCAAGTGCAGTCAAGAAAAAGCAAGAAATTTACCACCTATCGAGGCACGATAGGGGTGATTGCACCGAATCATCTTGAACGCGATTTTAGTGCAACGGCCCCGAAACAAAAATGGGTAACTGATATCACCGAGTTTAAGGCGAAAGATGGGAGTAAAGTCTATTTATCTCTAATTTTAGACTTATTTAACAATGAGATAGTTTCATATAATCTCAGCTATTCCCCAAACTGGGCACAAGTAGAGGACATGTTAATGCAAGCCGTCAAAGGATTAAATAAGGCTTGTGGTGTCATTTTGCATTCAGACCAAGGCTGGCAATATCAAATGGTAGCTTATCGTCGAATCTTGGCTGAACATGGCATCATTCAAAGTATGTCGAGAAAAGGGAATTGCTTAGATAACGCCGCGATGGAAAGTTTCTTTGGGCGATTAAAAACGGAATGTTTTTATGGTCGGGAATTTAAAACAAAAGAAGAGATAGTTGATGCTGTCAGAGATTATTTGGATTACTATAATCATCGAAGGATTCAACTAAAATTAAAAGGACTGAGTCCGATACAATATCGAAAACAATCCTTTAAATAACAGTCTAACTTTTTGGGGTCAGATCAATTTTAACCGCACTTTTTTATTCTTCGTCATCTTCTCTATAACGATCATCATCGTCATAATCATAGGTTAAGATCGCATCCTCATCATAACCCTCTATATCAATCTGAACGCCATTTGAGCCAGCATCAAATCCATTAAACCATGCGGTTCTCAGCTCTTCAGGTACTCGTCGGCCACAAAAGTTAATTCGTTTATTCAAATGCGATTGGCTTTGCGCTTGGAAATCTTTCCCTACTCGATAACCATCTAAATACCAGTCATCTTTATCATGGCAAGCCGTCGTATTTAAACGCTTTACGTGTTTACTCACTGAAATGGGGCTTACGATGGTTTACATAATAGCCCTGTGTACAAGCACTTAATAGCCCAACAGCTAAAACGGTCGCTATTAATCTCATGTTTGTATCCTTTCACTACTTAATGTCGGGCTATCGCCCTTTTTATGGTTTTATAGACCGACAAAATGAAAGGAAGGTTCAGAAAATATGAGAGATCCGATTTCTATTTTAAGCTATAGCACAATCATGTCATCACGATGTAACGCAACAGCCCCGTATTCATAACCAAGAATTTTCTCAATATCTTGGGATTTTTTCCCTTTGATTAATTCCAACGCATCGCTGTTATAACGTGGCATACCGAGTGCAATCACTTTACCTGAGGTATTCTTAATTTTGACGACTTCACCACGTGAGAAACGCCCTTCCACAGCCGTAATTCCTGCAGGCAGTAACGATTTATTTTGTACTAACATGGCATTTTCAGCGCCTTCATCAATCATCAACATGCCCGCTGATGGTGCGGCAAATAACCACTGTTTGCGGCTTTCGAGACGATCTGAGTGATGCGCAATAAATTTAGTGCCAATTGGTTTATCGTAGGCCAAATCCACAATCACATCAGGTCGACTACCTGGCGCAATAATGGTTTCAATACCTGAACGCGTTGCCACATCTGCTGCAATAATTTTTGTACTCATCCCACCAGTACCAAGATTTGTACCGCTACCGCCTGCAATCGAACGAATATGATCGGTAATTTGCTCAACCACAGGAATTAATTTCGCATCTGGATTTTTACGAGGATCGCTTTCGTATAAGCCTTGTTGATCTGTTAATAAATAAAGTTGTTCCGCTTGCACTAAAATCGCAGCTAGTGCGGATAAGTTATCGTTATCCCCTACTTTAATTTCAGCTGTCGCCACTGCATCATTCTCGTTGATCACTGGAATAATGTGATTGTCCAACAGCGCATGTAATGTATCGCGCGCATTTAAAAAACGCTCACGATCTTCAATATCGGCACGAGTTAATAAAATTTGTCCAATATGAATATCATAAATCGCAAATAATTTTTCCCAGGCTTGAATAAGCTGACTCTGTCCTACTGCGGCTAGAAGCTGTTTTGACGCAATGGTTGGAGGAAGTTGAGGATGATTTAAATAATGTCGTCCAGCGGCAATCGCACCTGATGTTACAATCACTACACGAAAACCTGCTTGATGAAGTTGTGCGATCTGGCGAACAATATCGACCATGTGAGGTGCATTCAATTTTGGAGAACCATGTGTTAATGTGCTAGTACCAAATTTTACGACGATTGTTTTGCGATTTGCCGACATAGTTTGTCCTCAATAAAAAAATAGTAAATTAGCGTTAAATTAGCACTAAAATAAATAAAAATCACGAAAAATCCCATCTCAAATTCAGATTTTGTGAATACCTATGATATAGTGCAAAAAAAGAAAAATAGGATAGAAAATATGACATTAAGTTTGATCGTTGCGATAACAAAAAATAACGTCATCGGAAAAGATAATCAAATGCCTTGGCACTTACCTGCTGATTTAGTCTGGTTTCGTAAAAACACCACGGGAAAACCGGTGATTATGGGCCGTAAAACTTTCGAAAGCATTGGTCGCCCACTACCGAAACGGATTAATATTGTCCTTTCACGCACGCCTTACGAACATGAAGGTGTCATCTGGAAAGAGAATTTTGAAAGTGCGGTTGATTTTGTCAAAGAATTTAATGAAATTATGTTGATTGGCGGCGGCGAGTTATTTAAACAATATTTACCTAAAGCAGATAAACTATATCTCACACAAATTCAAGCAGACATTGACGGCGATACCTTCTTCCCTGAAATTAATTGGTCTGAATGGAACATCGAGTTTGAAGAATATCGCCAAGCGGATGCGGATAATCCCTATGATTGTCGTTTTTTAATTTTGCAACGTAAGAAAAATAAACTAAAAGCTTAATCTAGGCCATATAAAAATCGGGCTAAAACAATGATTGCTTTAGCCTGATTTTTTTAAATAACCTTACAAAGATTATTCTAAGCGTTTAGCCATTTCTAACCAATCTGCTTTAAATTCACGACGCATATTGTTGATTGCATCAATAATATCGTGGTGAACTAATTTTTCATTTTGAATACCCACACAGTAGCCACCTTTACCTTGTAGCAATATATCTACCGCATATACGCCCATACGTGAAGCTAAAATACGGTCGAAGGCACAAGGTGAACCACCACGTTGAATATGGCCTAATACGGTTGCACGGGTTTCATGGCCTACGCGCGCTTCAATCTCACGCGCAAGAGAATGTACATCTGTGATTAATTCAGTAATCGCAATAATAGCATGACGTTTTCCGCGAATAATACTGCGTTCAATTTGACGAATTAACTCTTCACGATTAAATTCCACTTCAGATGCCACGATATATTCACAACCACCAGCAATACCTGCAGAAATGGTTAAGTCACTACAGTGACGCCCCATGATTTCCACAATAGAAATACGTTGGTGAGAACTTGAGGTATCACGTAAACGGTCAATCGCATCCACTGCTGTTTGTAGTGCAGTTTCATAACCAATTGTGTAATCTGTACCAGCCACATCGTTATCAATTGTGCCTGGAATACCTACACAAGGGAAACCGTGTTCTTCAGTAAGCAATTTTGCCCCCATGTAAGAACCGTCCCCCCGATAACAACTAAAGCATCAATACCATGTGAACGTAAAATTTCTGCACATTTTTCACGTACTGCTGGCTCTTTAAATTCAGGGAAACGGGCGGAGCCTAAAAATGTACCACCACGATTAATCACATCTGAGACACTATAACGGTTTAACTGTTTGATTTTATTGTTATATAAACCTTGATAACCATCATAAATGCCGAATACTTCAAGCCCTTCTGCAAGAGCTGCGCGAACAACACCACGAATGGCAGCATTCATACCTGGTGCATCACCACCACTGGTTAATACAGCAATTTTTTTAATCATATTTACCTACTTTGAACTCTAAGAATAATTGGCATCAAGATTACACCATCCATTATTTCCGCTCTAGAAAAATTTTTAAAATTTACGTGGAATTTGATCTAGTATAAGTTTTAATGATGGAAATAACTTTCACACTTCCAAGAAAGATCCGCTTTTTGTAATGTTTTGCTTTCTTTTGCAACTAAATACTTTTGTAAATTTTTGACAATTTTGACTTTGTTTAAACGCTGAAATTTCTTACCTTGTTCCACTTTTTGGGAATATTGATATTGCACAAAGCCACAACGTGGAACATTTTTACCCTTAGCAATATCCACTTGCCAAGACGGATTTTGTTCTGTCGGAGCATAAATGACATAACCAGTTAACTCTGTGGCAGGCTTTTTCAGATTCGTTGAATTAGCAAGGATTTTGAAATCTTTTACACCTAAATTACGGTATACCTTCTCACGCAATGCCACACGTTGTTCAATAGAACGAGTTACATCACGATCAAGCAACACTTCAATTTGAGACTGCCAATTTTCCAAGGTATCCGGCTCTGCAAGATAAACATAACGCGCAATCGTATCTAAATCTTGGCTTGCAGTAAGTTTATAGGTTTTGCCGTTGTATTCAATTTTTTCAGGTGCTTGAAGCTGACTCACTTTTGCCGCACAACTTGATAATAAAAGTGCGGTCAATATAACCAGGATTTTATTCATTGATATCTCGCTTAAATACAAATTCTTTTTCAGTTGAGGATGTGGCATCAAACCAATAACCACCAAAGTCAAACTCTTTCAGTTGTTCAACACGTTCCAAACGATTTTGAATGATAAAACGACACATTAAACCACGGGCTTTTTTCGCATAAAAGCTGACCACTTTATATTTACCATTCTTATTATCTAAGAAAACAGGCTTCACAATCTGTGCCTCTAATTGGCTTTCTTTTACTGATTTATAGTATTCATCAGAAGCTAAATTGATCAAAATACGATCGCCTTGCTCATCAAGTGCTTGTTGTACGGATTGAGTGATGGCATTTCCCCAAAAAGCATAAAGATCTTTTCCTTTTGGATTCGCTAACTTTGTGCCCATTTCCAAACGGTAAGGTTGCATTAAATCAAGGGGTTTAAGTAAGCCATATAGGCCAGAAAGCATACGTAAATGACGCTGCGCGAATTGTACATCTTCATCAGATAAACTATCAGCATCTAAGCCGGTGTAAACATCACCTTTGAATGCCCAAATAGCTGCGCGTGAATTTTTTTCGTTGTGAGATTTTGTCCATTCTGCAAAACGAGCCGCATTTAAACCTGCAAGCTTATCGCTGATAGACATTAAGGAAGAAAGATCTTGGGAGATAATTGACGACAGATTTCAATCAGTTGCTCACTATAATCCGTCAAGTGCGGTTGAGAAACAGGCAGATTTCTGACCGCACTTTCGAAATCTAAGGTTTTTGCCGGGGAAATAATGGCTAACATAGGTTCTCCTTTCTAAAACTGAACTGTATCTTAGCACAGGATTACCTCATCGCTCTACCCCGTTTATGCTATCCGCTTATACAGTCCATTCTCATTGATGATTAAGTCTTGTAATTCCAAATCCAATAACTGCACTAAAAGCGAATCCACCGGCAAATTCAATACTGCAGATAAATCATCGAGGCTTATTGGTGTATAAGTGATATGTTGATAAAGTTCAGGGTGACTCGGCTCCACAGCTGGTGTTTTTGCTGTTAGTGGTTGAGCTATCGACTTATTGATTGGCGTATGTACTGGAGGCTGAAAAACAATGCTATGGTTGAGGCTATCTAAAATATCTTTAACATTTTCCACTAACATCGCACCTTGCTTAATCAATTTATGGCAGCCTTGACTGTATTCACTTTGAATATTCCCCGGCAGCGCAAAAATATCGCGATTTTGTTCTAAGGCATAACGCGCCGTAATCAATGAACCGCTTTTCTCTGTGGCTTCAATCACTAACGTTCCCAGTGAAAGTCCACTAATAATACGATTGCGACGAGGAAAATTTTCAGCTATCGGAGCTTGAGTAGGGATAAATTCGGAAACTAATGCCCCGTTATTTTCGATAATTTGATCCGCTAATCCGCGATGTTTAGCGGGATAAATATGCTCTAATCCACTGCCCAATACGGCGATAGTTTGCCCTTGAATATCCACCACAGCTTGATGACTAAATCCATCGATACCTAATGCAAGCCCACTCGTGACCGTCAAACCTGTGAGAGAAAGCTCTGCCGCAAAATATTTTGCCCAATATTCCCCATAAGCCGAACAATAACGGCTCCCAACCATGGCGATTTGCTGTGCAGAAAGTGCGGTCAAATTGCCTTTCACAAATAATAACGGCGGAAAACCACTAATTTGTTTGAGTAAAAAAGGATACTCATCTGAAAAACAGTGAATTAAATGATGCCCTTCTTTTTCGGCCCAACTCAAAGCGGGCTCAATGAATTTCATTTCAGGCTGAAACCAACGACGAATCTGCAAAGTATTCCAGCCCATTTGTTGAAATGCCACTTCATCATAATTTAATAAGTCTTCTATACCTACATGAGCCAGAATTTGTTGAATTCGCACACTGCCCAATTTAGGTACTTGTGACAACCGCAATAAAATCGACGCAAAATTGCTCATCTATTCTCTCCTTTAAAAAGAGAATTATGGTGAGATTTTTCTCAAAAATGAAAAACTTGTCTTAATTCTGCGATTCAGATCGCAAAAAGAGAAAAAATTTTAGAAAAAATCGGCACACCAGAAACAAGGAATAAAACAGAACAAAAATAGCTTCTCAAAAGCCATTTTTAGAGATTAATTTTAAATAATGGTTTATATTTAGAGAAATAAACTTTTAAGATTATGTTGAGATATTCATTTTAGATATAAATCACTGATAAATGATTTGACAGCAAAATTTTTATCCGTAATATGGACAGCGTTTTACAGAATTTTTACAGGATTATCTTTTTATGTACCAAGCTGTGTCTTTATCTCTCAACCTCCTACTCTCACATTCTTTGTGCGGCTAAGTTGTGGATAAAAAACACCTTTATGTAAAAAATCTATTATCAACCCGCACTTTTAAGATTGCGGGTTTTTTCGTTTTAAAATTACGGTAAAAATGACCGCACTTTGAGTGATAAAAGAAGGAAAATACTATGACAGATCGCGTTATTATTTTTGATACCACCTTGCGTGATGGCGAACAAGCGTTAAAAGCAAGCTTAACCGTAAAAGAAAAGTTACAAATTGCTTTGGCACTTGAACGTTTAGGTGTGGATGTGATGGAAGTGGGTTTCCCGGTTTCTTCTCAAGGCGATTTTGAATCTGTTCAAACTATCGCGCGTCATATCAAAAATAGTCGTGTTGCAGCACTTTCCCGTGCGGTAAATAAAGATATCGATGCGGCTTACGAAGCCTTAAAAGTGGCAGAAGCTTTCCGTATTCACACCTTTATTGCCAGTTCCGCATTACACGTTGAAGCCAAATTAAAACGGACATTTGATGATGTGGTAGGAATGGCTGTGGCAGCGGTAAAACGTGCACGTAACTACACGGATGATGTGGAATTTTCTTGTGAAGATGCGGGGCGTACCGGCATCGACAATATCTGTCGCATTGTTGAAGCTGCAATCAATGCGGGGGCAACCACCGTAAACATTCCAGATACCGTTGGTTTCTGCTTACCAAACGAATACGGTAATATTATTGCTCAAGTGCGTAACCGCGTGCCAAATATCGACAAAGCTGTGATTTCTGTGCATTGTCACAATGACTTAGGTATGGCAACCGCTAACTCCTTAACCGCAGTACAAAATGGTGCGCGCCAAATTGAATGTACGGTGAATGGTATCGGTGAACGTGCAGGCAATACCTCACTTGAAGAAGTCGTGATGGCAATGAAAGTTCGCCAAGAATTTATGGGCGTGGATACACGTATCAACACGCAAGAAATTCACCGCGTCAGCCAAATGGTGAGCCAACTTTGTAACATGCCTATTCAGCCAAACAAAGCAATTGTGGGTGCAAACGCCTTTGCTCACTCTTCCGGTATTCACCAAGATGGTATGTTGAAAAACAAAAATACCTACGAAATCATGTCACCAGAAACTATTGGCTTGAAGAAAGAGAAATTAAACTTAACCGCGCGTTCTGGTCGCGCAGCAGTAAAAGGCCACATGGCGGATATGGGTTACACCGAACAAGATTACGATTTGGATAAATTGTATGAATCTTTCTTGAAATTAGCAGATAAAAAAGGCCAAGTGTTCGATTATGACTTGGAAGCGTTAGCGTTTATCGACATGCAACAAGGTGATGAAGATCGCTTAGTATTAGATAAACTTTCGGCACACTCCACCAAAGAATATCCAGCAACTGCTTTTGTTCAAGTAGAATTGGATGGTAAAAAATTAAGTACCTCTTCTATCGGTGGTAATGGTCCGGTTGATGCTGTCTACAATGCGATCTTGAATTTAACCGGCTTAGATATCAAAATGTCCCACTATAACTTAACTGCAAAAGGCGAAGGTGCTGAAGCGTTAGGTCAGGTAGATATCGTGATTGAACACGAAGGCCGTAAATTCCATGGTGTTGGTTTAGCGACAGACATCGTTGAATCTTCCGCACTTGCTTTAGTTCATGCAATTAATGCCATTTATCGTGCTCATAAAGTTGCAGACATTAAAAATCACAAAAATCACTAACCCAATCCCCCTCTTTAGCAAAGAGGGGGAGAAAATTAACCGCACTTTAGTGTGAAAGAAATAGGAAAAATAATATGCAATCATACAACATCGCAGTTCTACCGGGAGATGGTATCGGTCCGGAAGTCATGGCTGAAGCCATTAAAGTATTAAACAAAGTCCAAGAAAAATTTGGTTTCAAACTTAACTTCAACGAGTTTTATGTAGGTGGTGCCGCAATTGATAACTGCGGTTGCCCATTACCGGCAGACACCTTAAAAGGTTGTGATGATGCGGATGCAATTTTGTTTGGCTCTGTAGGCGGCCCTAAATGGACAAATTTACCACCAGATCAACAACCTGAACGCGGTGCATTGTTGCCATTACGTAAACATTTCAAATTATTCTGCAATCTTCGTCCTGCTACCCTTTATAAAGGCTTAGAAAAATTCTGCCCATTACGTGCAGACATTGCAGCGAAAGGGTTTGATATGGTGGTTGTACGTGAATTAACGGGCGGAATTTATTTCGGTCAGCCTAAAGGCCGTGAAGGTGAAGGTGCACAAACCAAAGCATTCGATACTGAAGTTTATTACAAATATGAAATCGAACACATTGCACGTGCGGCTTTTGATGCGGCAATGAAACGTCGTAAACACGTCACTTCTGTGGATAAAGCGAACGTATTACAAGCTTCAATCTTATGGCGTGAAACCGTGACAGAAGTGGCGAAAGACTACCCTGAAGTCACCTTAGATCATATTTATATCGACAACGCGACCATGCAGTTAATCAAAGCGCCTGAGTCTTTCGATGTGCTCCTCTGCTCTAACATTTTCGGCGATATTATTTCTGATGAAGCGGCGATGATCACCGGCTCTATGGGGATGTTGCCATCTGCTAGTTTAAATGAAGAAGGTTTCGGATTATATGAGCCTGCTGGCGGTTCTGCACCAGATATCGCAGGCAAAGGCATTGCCAACCCAATCGCACAAATTCTTTCTGCCGCGATGATGTTACGTTACAGTTTCAACTTAAATGATGCCGCAGATGCGATTGAAAATGCCGTGCAAAAGGTCTTAGCAAATGGTCACCGTACCGGTGATTTAGCCGATGACTCTGCGCCTGTTTCAACGGCAGAAATGGGCACATTGATTGCTGATGCAATTTAAGACGCGCACCATCAATGTGGATATTGATCGCTAACGCAATCTAATAAAAACAATTAAAGTGCGGTTTAAAACACAGTCAAATTTAACCGCACTTACTACTCTAACGAATTGAGAAAAATTATGGCAAAAACACTCTACGAGAAACTATTCGATGCCCACGTGGTGTACGAAGCTGAAGGCGAAACGCCGATTTTGTATATTAACCGTCATTTAATCCATGAAGTGACCAGTCCACAAGCCTTTGACGGTTTGCGTGTTGCAGGTCGCCAAGTACGTCAAGTAAGTAAAACTTTCGGTACCATGGATCACAGTATTTCCACTCAAGTACGTGATGTGAACAAACTTGAAGGTCAAGCGAAAATTCAAGTATTAGAGCTCGCAAAAAACACAAAAGCGACCGGTATTCAATTGTTCGACATGACCACCAAAGAACAAGGTATCGTGCATGTCATGGGGCCTGAACAAGGCTTAACCTTACCGGGCATGACTATCGTTTGTGGTGACTCCCATACCGCCACTCATGGTGCGTTCGGTGCTTTGGCATTTGGTATTGGTACATCTGAAGTAGAACACGTATTAGCCACACAAACCTTAAAACAAGCCCGCGCAAAAAATATGAAAATTGAAGTGCGCGGCAAAGTCGCGCCAGGCATTACCGCAAAAGACATTATTCTTGCCATTATCGGTAAAACAACGATGGCGGGCGGTACAGGCCATGTAGTGGAATTCTGCGGCGAAGCGATTCGTGACCTTTCTATGGAAGGCCGTATGACCGTTTGTAATATGGCGATTGAAATGGGCGCGAAAGCGGGCTTAATCGCACCAGATGAAACTACTTTTGAATACTTAAAAGGTCGTCCACATGCCCCGAAAGGGAAAGATTGGGATGATGCAGTTGCTTATTGGAAAACCTTAAAATCCGATGATGATGCGAAATTTGACACTGTCATCACATTAGAAGCGAAAGATATTGCGCCACAGGTTACTTGGGGAACAAACCCAGGCCAAGTAATCGGTATCGATCAGCCAGTGCCAAACCCAGCAGAAATGACCGATCCGGTGACTCGTGCTTCAGCAGAAAAAGCATTAAATTATATCGGTCTAGAACCGAATACCGATTTAAAAGACATTCCCGTGGATCAAGTCTTTATCGGTTCTTGTACTAATGCTCGTATTGAAGATTTACGTGCCGCAGCGGCTGTCATGAAAGGTCGCAAAAAAGCCGATAACGTAAAACGTATTTTAGTGGTACCAGGTTCCGGTTTAGTGAAAGAACAGGCAGAAAAAGAAGGCTTGGATAAAATCTTTATCGAAGCGGGTGCTGAATGGCGTAATCCGGGCTGCTCAATGTGCTTAGGGATGAACGATGACCGTTTAGGCGAATGGGAACGTTGCGCTTCTACTTCAAACCGTAACTTTGAAGGTCGCCAAGGTCGTAACGGTCGTACCCACTTGGTGAGTCCTGCCATGGCTGCCGCAGCGGGAATGTTCGGTAAATTCGTTGATATTCGTTACGTAACATTAAACTAAGGAGCAGAAAATGGCAGGATTTAAACAACTTTCAGGCTTAGTAGTGCCATTGGATGCAGCAAACGTGGACACGGATGCGATTATTCCAAAACAATTTTTACAAGCGATTACGCGCGTAGGTTTCGGAAAACACTTATTCCATGAATGGCGTTATTTGGATGTGGAAGGTACCAAGCCTAATCCAGATTTTGTGTTAAATTATCCACAATATCAAGGCGCGACCATTTTATTAGCACGTAAAAACCTAGGTTGCGGTTCTTCTCGTGAACACGCGCCTTGGGCATTAGCCGATTACGGCTTCAAAGTGATGATTGCTCCAAGTTTTGCGGATATTTTCTACAATAACAGCTTAAATAACCACATGTTACCGATTCGTTTAAGCGAAGAAGAAGTAGAAGAAATCTTCCAATGGGTGTGGGCAAATGAAGGCAAGCCAATTCATGTGGACTTGGAAGCCATGACAGTGACCGTAGGCGACAAAGTTTATACCTTTGAACTGGATGAATTCCGCCGTCATTGTTTGTTAAACGGCTTGGATAACATCGGTTTGACGTTACAACACGAAGATGCCATCAGTGAATACGAAAAAAATATTCCGGCATTTTTACGTTAATCTTTTTTTTACTCGGACAGCAAATATTGCTAACCATTCGGCGGACACTTTGTCCGCCTTTCTTTTTGAAAACATTCCATTTTTTTACCGCACTTTTTCCCCTTTTATTTGACAGTATCCATGCTTATCCCTATTATTCCGACCAATATTGATTGATTTTAAAAAGAGCTGTCTATGTCACATAATCAAACCGAATTACTGAAAAAATCCCTCGCTGAACGCATCCTCATTTTAGATGGTGCGATGGGGACGATGATCCAAAAATATAAACTCACCGAGGCTGATTTTAGAGGCGAGCGTTTTAAAGAAAGTGCGGTTGATTTACGTGGCAATAATGACTTGCTCACCTTGACCCAACCGCTGTTAATTTCTGCGATTCATGAGAAATACTTACAAGCGGGCGCTGATATTATTGAAACCAATACTTTCAGTTCTACCACTATTGCACAAGCGGATTATGACTTACAGTCTATTGCCTACGAATTGAATTTTGCAGGAGCAAAATTAGCACGTTTAGCCGCAGATAAATACAGCACACCAGAAAAACCTCGCTTTGTCGCGGGCGTATTAGGGCCAACCAACCGTACAGCCTCTATTTCTCCTGATGTAAACGATCCGGGTTTCCGTAACGTCACTTTTATGGAATTGGTCGATGCCTATGCTGAAGCAACCAAAGGCTTAATTGAAGGTGGTGCTGATTTAATCATGATCGAAACCATTTTCGACACGTTAAACGCAAAAGCTGCCATTTTCGCCATTGAAACGGTATTTGAAGAATTAGGTGTGGAATTGCCGATTATGATTTCCGGCACCATTACCGATGCTTCCGGTCGTACCCTTTCAGGGCAAACCACTGAAGCATTCTACAACTCGCTTCGTCATGCTAAACCACTGACTTTTGGTTTGAACTGTGCGCTAGGCCCGAAAGAACTTCGCCAGTATGTTGAACAACTGTCTAAAATCAGCGAAACCTACGTGTCTGTTCACCCAAATGCAGGCTTGCCAAATGCTTTTGGTGGCTATGATTTGGGTGCAGAAGAGATGGCGGCACACCTTAAAGAATGGGCTGAAAGTGGCTTTGTGAACATTGTCGGCGGTTGTTGTGGTACGACGCCAGAGCATATCAAAGCCTTTGCCGATGCCATGCAAGGTATTGCGCCGCGTAAATTACCTGAAATCAAAACCGCCATGCGTTTATCAGGTTTAGAGCCGCTCAACATTGATGATGAAAGCCTGTTCGTGAACGTGGGCGAACGCAATAACGTAACGGGTTCGGCGAAATTCAAACGCTTAATTAAAGAAGACAAATTTGCCGAAGCCATTGAAATTGCTATCGATCAAGTAGAAAACGGCGCGCAAGTGATCGACGTGAACATGGACGAAGCCTTATTAGACGGAAAAAAATGCATGACCCGTTTCCTCAATATTATGGCGACCGAGCCGGATGCTGCCAAAGTGCCGGTGATGATCGACTCCTCCAAATGGGAAGTGATCGAAGCAGGCTTGCAATCGGTGCAAGGTAAACCAATTGTGAACTCCATCTCGTTAAAAGAGGGCGAAGAAATCTTTATTGAACACGCTAAACTAGTGCGTAAATACGGTGCAGCTGTGGTGGTGATGGCGTTTGACGAAGTGGGTCAAGCCGATACTGAAGATCGCAAAGTGGAAATTTGTAGCCGAGCTTATGACATTTTAGTGAACCAAGTCGGCTTCCCACCAGAAGACATTATTTTTGACCCGAACATTTTTGCCATCGGTACGGGGATTGAAGAACACAACAACTACGGTGTAGATTTCATCAACGCCACAGGTCGGATTAAACGTACGCTACCGCATGCGAAAATCTCAGGCGGGGTGTCGAATGTCTCTTTCTCATTCCGTGGTAATAACGTGATGCGTGAAGCGATTCACGCCGTCTTCCTCTATCATGCTATCAAACAAGGCATGGATATGGGGATTGTGAATGCAGGACAGCTTGCAATTTATGACGATCTCGATCCTGAATTGCGTGGCATTGTGGAAGATGCGGTATTAAACCGCAGCCCAGATGCTACCGAAAAACTACTCGATATTGCAGAAAAATATCGAAACCAAGGCAACGATGAAAGTGCGGCTGATTCTGTGGCTGAATGGCGTACTTGGCCAGTGGAAGAACGTTTAAAACACGCGCTTGTGAAAGGGATTACTACTTACATTGTGGAAGATACGGAAGAAGCTCGCCAAACATTGCCAAGTCCATTAGATGTGATTGAAGGCCCGTTGATGGCGGGCATGGACGTGGTCGGCGATTTATTCGGTGACGGTAAAATGTTCCTGCCACAAGTGGTGAAATCTGCACGCGTGATGAAACAATCCGTGGCGTATTTAGAGCCATTCATCAACGCCACCAAACAAAAAGGTTCAAGTAACGGTAAAGTGGTGATTGCGACCGTAAAAGGCGACGTACACGACATCGGTAAAAACATCGTAAGTGTGGTAATGCAATGTAATAACTTTGAAGTGATTGACTTAGGCGTCATGGTGCCCGCGGACAAAATCATTCAAACCGCTATTGATGAAAAAGCGGACATCATCGCGTTAAGTGGTTTGATTACCCCTTCTTTAGATGAGATGGAATACTTCTTGGGTGAAATGACTCGCTTAGGTTTAAATCTGCCTGTGATGATTGGCGGTGCAACCACTTCTAAAGAACATACTGCCATTAAACTTTATCCAAAATATAAAGAACACGGCGTATTTTATACCTCAAATGCCTCTCGTGCGGTAACGGTGTGTGCGACATTAATGAACCCAGAAAGCCGTGCGGCATTGTGGGAACAATTCAAGAAAGATTACGAGAAAATTCAACAATCTTTCTCTAACCGTAAACCACTTCGTAAGCAACTGAGCATTGAAGAAGCACGTGCAAACCGCTTTGATGGCTTTAGTGGCGAATGGGCTGATTATGTGCCACCAAAACCAAATCAAACGGGCATTGTGGAATTTAAAAACGTACCAATTGCCAAACTGCGAAAATTTATCGACTGGTCGCCATTCTTCCGCATTTGGGGCTTGATGGGCGGCTACCCTGATGCCTTTGATTATCCGGAGGGCGGCGAAGAAGCACGTAAAGTATGGAACGATGCACAAGTGGTTTTAGATGAATTAGAGCAAAACCATAAACTCAACCCAAGCGGTATTTTAGGCATTTTCCCTGCAGAACGTGTAGGCGATGATGTGGTGCTTTTCTCTGATGAAGAACGCACGCAAACCATTGGCACGGCTTACGGCTTACGCCAACAAACGGAACGCGGCAAAAACAGCAAAAGTCCGTTTAACTTTGCCCTAAGTGACTTTATTGCCGATCGCGAAAGCGGCAAAAAAGACTGGATGGGGATGTTCGCCGTCTGTGCGGGTATTGAAGAAATGGCATTAGTGGAAGGCTATAAAGCAGCGGGCGATGACTACAATGCTATCCTGCTACAAGCTGTGGGCGATCGCTTAGCTGAAGCGATGGCGGAATACCTGCACTTTGAGCTTCGCACCCGCATTTGGGGCTACACGCGAGAAGAATTCGACAACCAAGGTTTAATCAATGAAAACTATGTGGGCATCCGCCCTGCACCGGGCTATCCAAGCTGCCCAGAGCATACCGAAAAAGCCTTGATTTGGGATTTATTAGAAGTAGAACAACGCATTGGCATGAAACTCACCGAAAGCTACGCCATGTGGCCAGCGGCTTCTGTCTGCGGCTGGTACTTCACCCACCCTGCAAGTAACTATTTCACTTTAGGTCGCATTGATGAAGACCAAGCTCAAGATTATGCCAAACGTAAAGGTTGGGATGAGAGAGAGATGATGAAATGGTTGGGTGTGGCGATGAAGTGATAAAAATTATACAAGAGATTTTTAAGTCTCTCGTATAGTTATTATAATAGTTTTTTGTGGCATTCAGAGATATCAAATTTATATTTAATATTACCTTCATCGTCTTTTAGCATGATAACATAAGAAGCTCTATCCTCAGAAAATAATGGATATACTTTTACTTCTTTTATTTCTCTAGATTTATAAAATTTATTTTTACTCAACTCTTCAATGCTTAAATTTTCACAAATATATTTTCCTGAGCTAATATGATTAGCTACATAATGGTAATTATATAAAAAATATATTATAACTGAGTTTATAGAATCTTCATCATTATATTTATTATATACAATACGATAGCTATAAAGTGAGCTAAAAAGAATTAAAAGAAAGCTAACAACCCTCATTATCGAAGAATTAATTTGATTTTTTTCACGTAAAGCCTTAAAAACAACAAATGGAAAATAAATAGAAACAATTAAATATATTATAAATACCAGAAAAATCAAAATGATAGTGCTAAAGATAATAAGATTGTTAGGTAAAAAACTATTACTAACAAATAATGGATTTATAATTCCTGTTATTTTAATGTAGCTCTCATAAAGAGATGACATTAATAGATTGTAAAGTAATGAACATATAAATAATATAAGGGCAGATGTAAGAAAAAGATAAATTGATTGAAGGCGAGAAACAAACTTTCTATTTAATTGAGTCTCAGAGAAGATATAAATAAGCAACATAGAAAACATAAGTATCGCAGCATAAAAATATGAACCCTGATCAACTAAAACTGAGAAAGATGAGAGCATAATAAGCAATAAAATGTATATAAAAACCCATTTAAGCTTATAAATTTCAATACATATTTTTCGACTTGTAATAGACTTTCTCATAATCAACAAGATGTAATAGAATAAAAAATAAAACTTTAACAATAATTAACTAGAAAGACAAATATAATCCCATGCTATAAATATAAAATATTTTCATAAAAAAATTAAGCTTTTTAATTGCATTTTATGTAAAATTATCTCTTTATAGGGATTTTTTAGAGAATTTCAACCGTAACTTGCACAATCCCCAATTTCCGCTATCATATTCCCTTTCTCATTCACTCTACTCTCGGAACTTTATCGATGAATAAATTGAAAATAGCATTACTCACGGCTGCATTAGTAGGTTTGTTTGCTTGTACCACAACACAACAACCAAAGAAAACCGTTAAGACCCGATTCCTTAAAAATAACATTAGCCAAGCGGAATTAAACAATCCGAAAGATTACAAACGTTATTACTATTCTTGCCGTAATTCAGAAACAGGCTCGAATTCTTATTTAACGACTTACTTCCCGCTTTCAAGAGAAAGCCGCATGAAAGATAACTTTGGTATTTATTTCCAATTAGACGGTGGAAAAGCCGTGCCATTTGATCATGTGGAAAATCGTACCTTAAATGCACGTGGAAATCGCTTTGAAGTGATTTATCGCTCTTATGAGCCGATTGATGGCAGTTATGTTGATTTAATCGCTCGTGAAAATAATTCTGTGTACTACAAGAATAATCAAGGCATGAGAACAGCTTGGTTAAATTGTCGAGAAGGCTAATTCTCACTGAAAGTGCGGTCGTTTTTAGACGCATTTTTCCAAACAAAAAAGCACGAGGTTAAACTCGTGCTTTTTCTTTTTTATTTCGATTATGCTTTTGCTTGTGCACGTTTCACGAAAATGACTGAAAGCGTGAATGCCACCACAAATGAAATCACCATACCAATGCTGTACATTGCAAGACTATTCGGTTTGATCGATGGAATACCTAAGAAACCTGCTGCGCCTAATGCAATGGCTTTTACATTGAAGAAGGCGATAAAGGCACTTGCTAAGCCTGAACCAATCATCGCTGCAAAGAAAGCCTGACGATAGCGTAAGTTCACCCCGAACATTGCCGGTTCAGTAATCCCTAATAATGCAGAAATACCTGATGGTACCGCTAAACCGCGTACTTTTGGATCTTTTAATGCGACTGCCACACCTAAACAGGCCGCACCTTGTGCGATATTTGACATTGCGGCGATTGGGAAAATAAAGGTACCGCCTGTATTTGTCATTTCAGCTAATAATTGTGTTTCAACCGCAATGAAGGTTTGGTGCATACCCGTGATAACGATTGGTGCATAGAATGCCCCGAAGATCGCGCCGCCCACGAAACCTAAGGTGTCATATAACCAAGTTAAGCCTGATGCAATTAATGAACCTGCTTCACGACCGATTGGACCAATTACGGTGAATGCTAAGAAGCCCGCAATAAAGAGCGAGAATAATGGAGTAATGAGGTTATCTAAATAAGAAGGTACAAACTTACGGAAGGTTTTTTCTAAGGTTGCTAATACCCAAGCAGAAACTAATGTTGGGATAACCGTGCCTTGATAGCCGACTTTTTCAATTTCAAGACCGAATACATTCCAGTATTGGATTTTGCCTTGAGCAAGAGTTAATGCGTAGTTCCAACCGTCTGCTAATGCAGGGTGAACTAACAACATCCCAAGTGCAGCCCCTAAGAACGGGTTACCACCAAATTTACGGGTTGCAGAGAAACCAAGTAATACAGGTAAGAACACAAATGGTGCGTTCGCGATGGTATTAATGAAGTCCACCAAATCCGCAAGACCTGGGTGCATATCAATCACGCTTAATTCATCAACGAAGAAACCTTTCGCTGTAAGCATGGAGTGAATACCCATTAACAAACCGCCTGCGACGATTGCCGGAATAATTGGCACGAAAATATCCGCTAAGCCTTTCACCAAACGTTGCAATAAGTTCTGATTGCCTGATGCTGCTTCAGCCACTTCGGCTTTACTCACATCACCGATACCAAGTAATTTGGTAAGTTCCGCATGGACTTTATTCACCGTACCTGAACCAAAGATGATTTGGTATTGACCGGCGACAGTAAACTGCCCTTTCACGCCTTCAATATTATCAATGCCTTCTTTATCCACTTTGCTTTCATCATTTAACACAATACGTAAACGCGTTGCGCAATGTGCTGCAGTGGCGATGTTGTCTTTGCCGCCAAGTTTATCAATCACTTGTTGGGCGATTTGAGGGAAGTTCATAGTGCTCTCCTAATGGGTTTCTAAAGAAAAAGAAATTGACCGATTGTAACTAAAACAGGGGATAATAACTAGCGGTCTAAACAAATTTTAGACGAAAAAAAACCGACTTAATTAAGTCGGTTTATAGTTGGTGCTCTGAGCGAGACTTGAACTCGCACGGCCTGCGGCCACTACCCCCTCAAGATAGCGTGTCTACCAATTCCACCACCAGAGCGTCTATTCTGTTTTTATTCCTTATTGCGGAATGTCATTATTTTTGTTTTCAACTGCTGGAGTAACTTGTTGTTGCTGTTGTTGTTGAACTTGTTCAGCAGTTTGAGATAAATCGTCAAATGAACCTTTTTGTACATTACCACGGTGAGAGTTAATGTTTCCTAACACTAAAGCAATCACAAAAAAGCCAGTTGCTAAGATTGCACTGGTACGAGTTAAAAAGTTACCTGCACCTGCAGAACCAAACATAGTACCTGATGCACCGCCGCCAAATGACGCACCTGCGTTCGCGCCTTTACCTTGTTGAATAAGGATAAAGCCGATTAAGGCGATACAAATTAATACATAAACAAATAATAAAATATTGTACATTATTCTTTCTTCTCTAAATTGCGATTTCGCAAGAAAACTGGGAGCAAATGTTATATAAAATTCACGCTTTTCGCAAGCGCTTTCCCATTTTTTTTACTTAATTGTATTAAGTTTAATCAATTTTCAGCGTTTAAATCTTCCGATTTTTTGACCGCTCTTTTTCGTTTTGTTGCTGGTGTGCTTAAACCTCTTGAAATCTGACTTAAACGACGTAATGCAGTGAAATCAACAAAACGCACTAAATCCGGCAGCATTTGATTGAGTGTAAACATAAATTGCTGATAACTCGCCTGTTTTTGGCTGATATCCGTTAACTGCGCTTCCCAATGTGCCGTCATATCAGGCTGTGTGGCAATATCCGGCAAAGCTGAAATGAGAATTCGTCCCGTTTCTGTGCTGTGAATATTCCGCCCTTTTTTGGTCAAAAAACCGCGTTTAAACAGCAATTCAATAATACCTGCACGGGTGGCCTCTGTGCCAAGCCCATCCGTTTCACGCAGAATTTTTTTCAATTCTTTATCTTGCACAAAACGCGCAATCCCCGTCATTGCGGAAAGCAACGTCGCATCGGTAAATGGTTTTGGCGGTTGTGTTTTTTTGCTCACCACTTCGCCTCGTTCGCAATACAGGATCTGCCCTTTCTTCACGATCGGCAATAGCGGCTCTTGATTTTCATCTTCGTCTTCTTTGCCAAGCAACTCTTTCCAACCCGCAGTTTGCAAGTTGCGTGCTTGTGCAACAAAAGTACCGCCTGCAATACTTAAGGTAATTTTACTTTTACGGTATTCCGCGTCTGGACAGAACTGCAATAAATACTGACGCGCAATCAATTCATAAATACGTTGCTCATCAATATTTAAATTGATCGAGCGTGTGTTAGCCGTCGGAATAATCGCATGGTGCGCTTCCACTTTTTTATCATTCCAGCAACGATTACGCTGCTCACTATCCACCACCGATGGCAAGGTTTGATAAGTCTGACAATGCTGTGAAATAGCATTTATTACTTTATGTCGTTCAGCAAAATGCTCTTCCGGCAAATAGCGACAATCAGAACGTGGATAGGTAATCAAACGATGGGTTTCATATAACCGCTGACAGGTATCCAACACGCTCTGTGCCGACATCCCAAAACGTTTTGCCGCATCAATCTGCAATGCTGACAACGAATAAGGTAAAGGCGCCGTTTCTTTTTCTCGCTTATCCACATATTCGGTCACTTCGGCAGGTTGATCTGTTATGCGTTTCACTACATTTTCGGCTAAGCCTAAAGACAGTACGCGACCATCTTCATCTTGATAGTCTTCACAAGCCTTGCTCGGTTGCCAAAGTGCAGAAAAAAGTGCGGTCGGATTTTCAGACGTTTTTTCTTCTTTCACCCATGCCAACACTTCATAGAAATCTTTGGGTTGGAAATGTTCAATTTCCAAATCACGGCGAACAATCAGACCTAATACGGGAGTTTGTACTCGCCCAACAGAAAGCACACCATCATAACCGGCTTGGCGACCGCGAATGGTATAAGCGCGAGTCATATTAATGCCATAAAGCCAGTCCGCACGAGCGCGCGCCAGTGCAGAGGTGGCTAATGGAATAAAATGACGATTCGGTTGGAGCTTTTGTACGGATTTTTCCACCGCACTTGGGTTAAGATCGCTAATCAGACAACGCAAAATGCCATCACGTTTTTCTGCTGATAAATTAGCATAACTAAACACTTCATCCACCAGCAACTGCCCTTCTCTATCTGGATCGCCTGCATTAACTAAAACATCGGCTTGATGAATGAGTTTTTCCACCACAGAAAGTTGTTTTTTGACTTCTTTTCGCGGTAACAGAATCCACTTTTCAGGAATAATAGGTAAATGTTCTAAACGCCATTGTTTGAATTTCGAATCGTAGGCATCCGGCTCTGCCTGTTCGAGCAAATGCCCCACGCACCAAGTCACAACATCATCATTGCCGCATTTAATAAAACCATCACCCCGTTGATGAGGTTTTGGCAATACATCGGCAATAGCTCGCCCAAGACTGGGTTTCTCGGCAATAAACAGGCGCATAAGATTAGTCGATCTGACGACGACCTAAGAAAGAATGGGTTAGGGTAGTGCCATCCACGGTTTCTAATTCCCCACCGACAGGGATCCCGTGAGCAATACGGCTTACTTTAATATTATGTTGATGGCAAATTTCAGCAATATAATTGGCTGTGGCATCGCCTTCCACCGTTGGATTGGTCGCTAAAATCACTTCATGGAAGGATTCTTCAACCAGACGTTTTTGCAATAAATCTAAACCTATCTCTTTTGGACCAATACCATCTAAAGGCGATAAGTGCCCCATTAAGACAAAATAACGCCCAGAAAATTGGCCTGTTTGCTCAATGGCTTGAATATCCGCCGGCATTTCCACCACGCAAAGCAAACCTGAATTTTGACGACGAGGATTGTTACAAATATTGCACGTTTCCTCTTCGGTAAAATCGCGACACTGCGAACAATGCCCAATTTTAGACATCGCTTCCGTTAATGCACGTGCTAAATTCATCCCACCGCTACGATTGCGCTGTAAAAGATGATAAGCCATGCGCTGCGCTGATTTCGGGCCTACGCCCGGCAAGCAACGAAGGTTTTCAATAAGATGTTCTAAAAGTGGACTGCTTTGCATAATATTTATGATGGGAGAAAATGAATGGTGTGTGAACGTGTAAATTCACACACCCGATGAATTAAAATGGAAGTTTCATTCCTGGAGGTAATGGCATGCCTGCGGTCACAGAAGCCATTTTTTCTTTTTGTAATTCTTCTGCACGACGGACAGCATCGTTGAATGCGGCAGCGATTAAATCTTCCAACATTTCTTTGTCGTCTTCCATTAAAGAAGGATCGATCTCAATACGACGGCAGTTGTGCGCACCATTAATTGTGATTTTTACTAAACCCGCACCGCTTTCGCCTGTTACTTCTAATTGGGCAATTTCTTCCTGCATTTTTTGCATTTTTTCTTGCATTTGTTGGGCTTGTTTCATCAAACCGCCTAAACCGCCTTTTCCAAACATTGGATTTTCCTTCTTAAATTAACTAGAACGAGCCGCATTTTAGCGAAAAAATTTGCCTTTGGGAACAGAGAAATTTATTATTCCACACTTCAAAACTGGGTCAAAAACGACCGCACTTTTATTTAGGAATTACTGATGGAAACTCGTTATTACTTTATATTTTCGGCAGCTATTATTTTGTTGCAACTGCTGATTTATATTTTTAATAAAACGCTGATTTGGTGGCTGAACAAACCACTCTCTCAAAAGGCAAGACGAACTATCACTTTTACCAGTTTTTTGCTTCCTAATGTCTTGGTTATTTGCCATTTTTTAAAGCTTTTTACGGCATTTCGACTTATTGCTTTAGCGCTCGCACTATTGCTTTTTTCAGCCTTTGCGAGCATTGCCGTGGGAGGTATTCATTTTCTTTTCCGAAAATCTAAATCCATCACAAAAATTGACCGCACTTTACGCATCGCCTATCCTATTTTGTTTTTAAGCATTATCGCATTAAGTGTGTATAACGCTTATGTGACACGCGTTATTCATTATGAAATCACGCTAGATAAACCCATTAAACCACTGCGAATTGGTATGGCAAGCGATCTTCATTTAGGCAAATTATTCGGTGGAAAAGAATTAGATAAACTGGCTGATATTATGCAGCAGGAAAAGGTTGATATCATTTTATTGCCTGGCGATATTATGGACGATAACGTCAATGCCTATTTAGCCGAAAAAATGCAACCTCATCTGGCAAAACTCAAGGCCCCGATGGGCGTTTATGCCACACTAGGCAATCACGATTTATTTGGAGACCAAGATCGAATTGATCAGGAAATTCGCAAAGCAGGTATCACTGTGTTAAGAGATGAAACATTAACGTTAAATAATGAATTGGTGCTTATTGGACGAAACGATAATCTGACTCGCAATAGACCGAGTACCGAAACATTATTAAAACAAGTGAATACTGACTTACCGACTATTCTCTTGGATCACCGCCCAACAGATATTGAAAAACATGCTTCACTCCCGCTTGATATTCAAGTTTCAGGGCATGCACATAAAGGGCAAGTATTCCCGGCCAGTTTAATCACGAAAATGATGTATCGTCTGGATTATGGTCATGAAAAAATTGGCAATCCACATGTTTTTGTCACTTCTGGTTATGGCTTCTGGGGCATTCCAATGCGATTAGGATCTCAATCGGAAGTAATCATTATCGATGTGAAAGGAAAATAAAAAAGAGCGGCCCAAAATGATCTGCACCCCAAAAGTTGGACTCAACAAACCAACAATTGAGGTGCAGATTTTTTTATGGGTAAACACTACGCAATCGAATTTAAATTACAGGTTCTTCAACCTATTTTGAATGGGAAAATGAGTATTAGAGAAGCCGCGCGTTTTTACAATATTCCTTCCAACGCCCTAGTCAGGACATGGTTGAAACGGTTTGAAAAAAGTGGCATAAAAGGACTGATTCCCCGTAAACCATCAGGACGACCGCCAATGAAACCTAAATACGCCAGAATGCCACCGCCCCCCAAAACTGAAGAAGACCGTTTACGCCTGAGAATTTTACAGCTTGAAGCGGAGGTGGCCTACCTAAAGGAGTTGAGAAGGCTCAGACTTCAGGACGAAGCCGAGCAACAGAAATTATCCAAAGGTTAAGAACACGCTATCCGTTAAAATGGCTTTTAGGCTTTGCACAGTTAGCGCGTAGTACGTTTTTTGCGAAACTTCAGATTAAACCGGATAAGGATGAGTTGTTGAAAAAGACCATTCAACACATCAAAGCCAATCATCCTGATTATGGCTACCGACGTGTTCATGCCAGCTTGCCAGGCGTGAATCATAAAAAAGTTCAACGTTTAATGCAGACACTTGGGCTTCAAGTGCGGTCAAGAAAAAGCAAGAAATTTACGACCTATCGTGGCACGATAGGGGTGATTGCCCCAAATCATATTGAACGTAATTTTAGCGCAACAGCCCCGAAACAAAAATGGGTGACCGATATCACCGAGTTTAAGGCGAAAGATGGGAGTAAAGTCTATTTATCTCCAATTTTAGAGTTATTTAACAATGAGATAGTCTCCTATAATCTCAGCTATTCCCCAAACTGGGCGCAAGTAGAGGACATGTTAATGCAAGCCGTCAAAGGATTAAATAAAGCTTGTGGTGTCATTTTACATTCAGACCAAGGTTGGCAATATCAAATGGTAGCTTATCGTCGAATCTTGGCTGAATATGGCATTATTCAAAGTATGTCGAGAAAAGGGAATTGCTTGGACAATGCCGCGATGGAAAGTTTCTTTGGGCGATTAAAAACGGAATGTTTTTATGGTCGGGAATTTAACAGTAGAGAAGAGATAGTTGATGCTGTCAGGGATTATTTGGATTACTATAATCATCGACGGATTCAACTAAAATTAAAAGGACTGAGTCCGATACAATACCGAAAACAGTCCTTTAAATAACAGTCTAACTTTTTGGGGTCAGATTAAAATGACCGCTCTTTTATTATCAACTAAACCTTAAGAACACACTACTTTCACCGCTAAGCCACCTTTCGATGTTTCTCGATATTTGGCATTCATATCTTTACCTGTTTCATACATGGTTTCGATAACTTTATCCAAGGTTACACGAGGATTTGTGGTACGGCGTAATGCCATACGGCTGGCATTAATTGCTTTCACTGAAGCAATCGCGTTACGCTCAATACAAGGCACCTGTACTTGTCCACCAACTGGGTCGCAAGTTAAGCCAAGATTATGTTCCATCGCAATTTCAGCTGCAATGCACACTTGTACTGGCGTACCGCCTAGGACTTCCGTTAGACCAGCCGCAGCCATTGAACATGCTACACCCACTTCACCTTGGCAGCCAACTTCTGCACCTGAAATAGACGCATTCATCTTATAAAGTGAACCAATCATACCTGCTGCTAATAAGTAGCGCTCAATCACGTCTTGTGTTAACGGTCCTACAAATTTTTCGTAATAAGAAAGCACAGCTGGCACAATACCACAAGCACCATTTGTTGGTGCGGTCACAACTCGTCCACCCGCAGCATTCTCTTCGTTTACGGCAAGGGCAAACATATTCACCCAGTCGATTACATGCATCGGATCATTTGCAAGACGATTACTATTGGCTTGCAAGAGACGATAAAGTGAAGGTGCACGACGCACCACTTTTAATGGACCAGGTAACACACCTTCTGTATTGACACCATGTTCAATACAATCCTTCATGGTTTTCCAGACATTATGTAAATGCGCTTCAACCTCTTTTTTATCATGTAATGCCAACTCATTTCTCATCATTACCGTAGAAAGCATTAAGCCATTTTCCTGACAATGTTTCAAAATATCTTCAGCATATTGATAAGGATACGGTACGGCCACAGAATTCTCTTCCTCTTGACCGAAATGCGCTTCATCTACGATAAAACCACCACCGATAGAATAATAAGTCTGACGGTAAAGCACATTGCGCTCAGCATCTAATGCAGTAATGGTCATGCCGTTTTCATGCAACGATAAAAAGGAATTATGGAATACCATATTAGTATCCCAGTCGAAATTAACCGTTTTCTTACCCTGTGCAATTGACAGTTTTTTGGTTTGTTTAACCTGTTCGATAAAAGTTGGGATTAAATCAATGTCTACATCATGTGGTAGATAACCGGCTAATCCCATAATGATCGCAATATCTGTATTATGGCCAAGCCCTGTCATAGAGAGAGAACCATATACATCAACGTGCAAGGTTGCAACGGCATCAAATTTACCTTGCTCGATTAAATCATCAATAAACTGCTTACCTGCTTTCATCGGGCCAACAGTATGCGAGCTGGATGGCCCTACTCCCACTTTAAACATATCAAATACACTAATCATATTATTTTAATCCTAAGCTAAACTAAAAAGCCGCTTATAATAATCCATATACGACCGCGGAGATAGCAATTAATCCCATAACTGTAACAAATACATTGCTAAAACGACCTTGATAGCGTTTCATTGCAGGAACATTGCGGATCGCATACATAGGCATAATGAAAAGGATCATCGCAATGATTGGACCACCAAGGGATTCAATCAAACCTAAAATACTTGGATTAATGATCGCGACGCCCCATAAAGTGAGTAAGAAGAATACTGCGGTACCGTAATTTAATTTTTTACGATTTACACTTTCACCTTTCATTTTGAGGTATAAACCTTCTAGACCTTCACGAGCCCCTAAATAATGGCCAAAGAATGAACTGGTAATTGCCAAGAACGCTACTAACGGACCAAAATAAGAGATGTATGGATTATCAAATTTGTTCGCAAGATAAGACAAGATACTGATATTTTGTGCCTTTGCCTCTAATAACTCTGCCGGTGTTAACGTTAATACGCAGCTAAACACAAAGAACATCACAAAGAAAAGTAATACGGTTGAAGTACCTTTTTCTGTATGACCAATGTGATATTCCGTTTTATCAAAATCTTTATATTCACGTTGTTGAGAAAGTGTGAAAGAAGAAATTGCCGGAGAATGGTTAAAAGAGAAGACCAATACTGGGATAGTTAACCACAATGTAGTCACAAAGCCACTCGCTGTAGGAAGCTCATAAAGCATTGATGCATTCCATTGAGGAATGAGATAGATTGATAATGCAAAGAGAATCAATACCAATGGATACACCAGTAATTCAGTGATTTTTAACATTACTTTTTCACTGAATAACATTACCGAAATCAAGAGCGCAATCAATACAAAAGAAAGAATCACGCGGTTTGGTGAAGCCATACCTAATTGGTTGACGATAAAAGAATCAACCGTATTGGTGATCCCGTTTCCATAAATCAATAAAATTGGGAAGATCGCAAAGAAATATAATAAGGTAATTAATTTCCCTGCAGTCGGACCGAAATGTTCTTCTACCACTTCGGTAATATCACTGCCCGGTTTAGAAGAAGACAAAACGAAATAAGCCAAACCACGATGCGCAAAATATGTCATTGGTCCGACTAAGATAGCCATTACCACTAATGGCCAGAAACCGCCCATCCCTGCATTAATTGGTAAAAATAATACCCCTGCGCCCACCGCAGTACCAAATAAATTTAATACCCAAGCGGTATCAAATTTATTCCATTTTTTGTTAATTGTAGTGCTCATACATCACCCTCTAAAGTTAAAATTATAAAATCGTTCATTTAATGACTATTCATTCATTAAATTAGTGGCTGCATTATGATGAGAGTAGGGATTGATTGCAAAGTGCAAAATAATAAAGTGTGATCTTGCTAACAATTTTATGTGACTTTTTTACATAAATATTTATCTAGATCAAAAAAGTGTGGTGAAAAATTTAAGCACATTTTAAAGAGAAGAAAAATGACTGAATAATGAAAAGAAAAAAGCCGCTAAATTTCTTTAGCGGCTTCTTAGAATTTGGCTCCTCCTGCGGGACTCGAACCTGCGACATATGGATTAACAGTCCACCGTTCTACCGACTGAACTAAGGAGGAAATGGTGCCTCGAGGCGGAATCGAACCACCGACACGGGGATTTTCAATCCCCTGCTCTACCGACTGAGCTATCGAGGCGTTATCGTTATTGGCTACTGCCTGACAACGGAGCGTATTAAACTATTTTTTCGGGTATCGGTCAACAACTAAATTCAAAAAAAGTGAAAAATTTGGTGTGTTTGAATGGTTAATAACCAAAACGTCTATAAAAAGAACGCATTTTGAAAAACTCAATCAAAAATAACCGCACTTTATAGAAAAAATAATGCCCGAGAGAAAAGTCTTTCGGGCATTGTATTTAATTTCTGAAATTATCGTCTTACACGGAATTTCTTCTGCGCCGCATCAACTTTCAACAAGTAGTTTCTTGCTTGTGAAGATGGGTGTGCGGTCGTTAAAATACGATACACTTGTTCAGGATACATTTGGTTGATCTTATAGATCGCCTCATCTTTATCCTCATCGAATACACGTAATACTGCACCTGCACCACTGTTGTAAGCAGAAATCATTGCAAAACGTTTAGAGGTAGGATTCGTAATACCATCTAAATATTGATTTTGCAGAATCCATAAGTAAGAAACCCCCGCATCAATGTTATTTGCAGGATCATAAAGGTAACGCGCAGATGGTTGTCCCCCCTTACCTTTCATCGCAAATACATCGCGACCTGCTGTGCTTGGTACCACTTGCATTAAGCCGATTGCATTCGCATAACTGATCGCATACGGGTTGAAGCTAGATTCTGTTTGCATAATACCTAAAATCAAGCTTTCATCAATGCCATAGCGTTCTGCGGCTTTACGGACTAATGGAATATATTTTTGTGCACGCACCTCAACGTGGTTTGCAATCATTGAAATCACCACAAATTGCACGGTGTTACCATTTTGCAGGCGGCGAGTTTGTAATTTATTTTGAATTAAATAAGTCGCAAAGTTACTTGCAATCACTTGGTTAGCAATTTGCTGACCATTGTTATCCACCACCTGTCCTAATAAGAAAGGACGCGTACTGATCGGTACATCACCAGAAGCGAATAAGTCGATGCCTTTCGCATCCGAGCCCATCAATAAAGTATGGACAATCGCATTATGTAAGCGATTAAGATCTTGTTGAGTTTCAACAATAATCGTACCTTCATCAAAGCTTACGTGACTACGCGTATAAAAAGAGTCTGTATATTTCACGTAGTCTTTACGGCTCGCCACTAAAAGCTCATTTACCCCCCAAATACGATCGATATTATGGGAGAATTGACCTGTTAAAATATCTAAGCCTTGTGTGTCTTTTGAAAACACTTCGTCATAATTAATACCACGTCGATGGGTTGGCGAGTCGCTACAAGCATATAAAAGTGGAAGTAGCGCCAATAATAAATACTTTTTCATAATCTTTTGTTATTTAGCTGGGGGAACGTAACCTTCAATATGCACATCTTTGCCTTCAAATAAGAAATTCACCATTTCTTCTTCTAATAATTTACGATGTTCGGCATTCATCATATTGAGTTTTTTCTCGTTCACTAACATGGTTTGCTTTTTGATCCATTCACCCCATGCTTGTTTACTAATTGAATTAAAAATACGTTTACCTAATTCACCGGGATACAGTTGAAAATCCAACCCTTCTGCATCTTTTTTCAAATATTCGCAAAAAACGGTTCTAGCCATAATAATTCCTTACAAATTGCGTTAATAAATTTTTCACAGGCTGAGCTAACCCGATCTGTTCAGGTGACGTTGGATCATACCAATATTTGACCGCACTTAATAGACCAGATCGAGATTCTTTTCCTTTTTCTGACAATTTTTTCCAATCTGAACGATCGCCCTCTTCAGATTTTAGATCAACCTCAACATAAATAGGATGAATGTCTAAGTGAAAATGGCTAAAGGTATGACGAAAAGTCACCCATTCTTGATACTCAGTAATCCCTTGTTCTTTCAGATAATTCAGCAATGTTTGTTTATCATCAAACTGAGGAAAACAATATAATCCACCCCATAAGCCTTTGCTTTCACGCTGTTCTAACCAGACTTTTCCTTGATAAGATAAAATCAAAAAATAGCTTTGTTTTTCCGGTAAGGATTTTTTCGTTTTTTTTCCTGGAAAATTCGCCCACTTTTCAAATTTATTAGCTAAGCAATCCTTACTTAGAGGACAAAGATCACATTTAGGTTTTGTTCGAGTACAAATAGCCGAACCAATATCCATCATCGCTTGATTAAATTCAGCGACTCTCGTTGTTGGGGTAACCTGTTCGCTCAACTGCCATAATTGATTTTCAACTTTCTTCTCGCCAGGCCAACCTTCAACAGCAAAATAACGAGAAAGTACACGTTTTACATTGCCGTCTAAAATCGGATAAGGTTGATTTTGCACAGAAGATAAAATTGCCCCTGCTGTCGATCGCCCTACGCCTGTTAATGCCCAAACTTGCTCAAATTGCGTAGGAAATTCGCCTTGATATTCATCTCTAATAGTTTGAGCCGCTTTATGTAAATTTCTCGCACGGGCGTAATAACCTAACCCCGTCCACAGATGTAACACTTCATCTTGCGAAGCATTGGCAAGTGCGGTCACATTAGGAAAGGTTTTGATAAAGCGCTCAAAATAAGGGATCACCGTAGCAACTTGAGTTTGTTGTAACATCACTTCAGAAAGCCAAACTCCATAAAGGGTTTTATTTTGTTGCCAAGGCAAATTTTTGCGCCCAAGCTTTTCATACCATTGTAGAACTGAATGGGCAAAAGGGGCATCAACAGAGGATTGGGCTAACATAACTTTCCTAAAGTACGGTCAAAATAAGCAAAAATTTTGTGATGATTTTATCACTAAAGCACACCACTTGATCAATTTGATTTTTTCAGTATAATTCGCAGTCTATTTGGTGCCGGATTGTCGGTGATTATTAACTCACGCGGTGTAAGTGGAAAGCATTTATAGCGGCGTGGCTTCAATTTGAGGTTTTCTATGAAACAAGGTATTCATCCAGAATATAAAGAGATTACTGCAACTTGTTCTTGCGGTAACGTGATCAAAACTCGTTCAACTTTAGGCAAAGACATCAACCTTGATGTGTGCGGTAGCTGCCACCCATTCTACACTGGTAAACAACGTGTTGTTGATACTGGTGGTCGTGTTGAACGCTTTAACAGCCGTTTCAAAATCCCAGGTACAAAATAATTTGAATCTGTGTGAAGAACCCTGCCTATGCAGGGTTTTTTATTATCTGAAATTCACCATTTTTCAAATTCAATCAATAAAAAAGTACGGTCAAAATTGATCTGCTCCCCAAAAGTTGGACTCAACAAACCAACAATTGAGGTGCAGATTTTTTTATGGGTAAACACTACACAATCGAATTTAAATTACAGGCTCTTCAACCTATTTTGAATGAGAAAATGAGTATTAGAGAAGCTGCTCGTTTTTACAATATTCCTTCCAACGCCCTAGTCGGGACATGGTTGAAACGGTTTGAAAAAAGTGGCATAAAAGGACTTATTCCCCGTAAACCATCAGGACGACCGCCAATGAAACCTAAATACGCCAGAATGCCTCCTCCACCCAAAACAGAAGAAGGCCGTTTACGCCTGAGAATTTTACAGCTTGAAGCGGAGGTAGCCTACCTAAAGGAGTTGAGAAGGCTCAGACTTCAGGACGAAGCCGAGCAACGGAAATTATCCAAAGGTTAAGAACACGCTATCCATTAAAATGGCTTTTAGGCTTTTCACAGTTAGCGCGTAGTACGTTTTTTGCTAAACTTCAGATTAAACCGGATAAGGATGAGCAGCTGAAAAAGGCCATTAAACGCATCAAAGCCAATCATCCTGATTATGGCTACCGACGTGTTCATGCCAGCTTGCCAGGCGTGAATCATAAAAAAGTTCAACGTTTAATGCAGACACTTGGGCTTCAAGTGCGGTCAAGAAAAAGCAAGAAATTTACCACCTATCGAGGCACGATAGGGGTGATTGCACCGAATCATCTTGAACGCGATTTTAGTGCAACGGCCCCGAAACAAAAATGGGTGACCGATATCACAGAGTTTAAGGCGAAAGATGGGAGTAAAGTCTATTTATCTCCAATTTTAGACTTATTTAACAATGAGATAGTCTCCTATAACCTCAGCTATTCCCCAAACTGGGCGCAAGTAGAGGACATGTTAATGCAAGCCGTCAAAGGATTAAATAAAGCTTGTGGTGTCATTTTACATTCAGACCAAGGCTGGCAATATCAAATGGTAGCTTATCGTCAAATCTTGGCTGAACATGGCATCATTCAAAGTATGTCGAGAAAAGGGAATTGCTTAGATAACGCCGCAATGGAAAGTTTCTTTGGGCGATTAAAAACAGAATGTTTTTATGGTCGGGAATTTAAAACAAAAGAAGAGATAGTTGATGCTGTCATAAATTATTTGGATTACTATAATCACCGACGGATTCAACTAAAATTAAAAGGACTGAGTCCGATACAATATCGAAAACAATCCTTTAAATAACAGTCTAACTTTTTGGGGTCAGATCAAAATCGACCGCACTTTTAATTCCCTGTTAAGCAATTAGAGATTTATTTAAAAGGTATAATTAACATTTAAACGAATGTCTCGACCTGGTTCAGGCAATGTTGATACGCCTGCACGTTGGCTATGGCTTCGATAATATTTGTTAAACGCATTATCTAAAGCAAGATTCACATTAATACTTTCAGTCGGTTTCCATGTAATATAGAAATCACTTACTCCATATCCTGGACGTTTAGTGGTTGTTGCACCACCGCCACGGTTATTCGTTGTAGCATCGTAACTGGTATGTTGTACGAAACGACCTTTCCAGCCAATTTCAATATCAGGTTGAGTAAAGCGATAAGACACACCTGTAGTCCAAGTACGTCCAATTGGAATAGCAGTCACGGTGCTATCTACTGTTCTGCCATCTAACTCAGGTTTACTATAAGCCACGCCTGCACGTAATGTTAAACCTTCATATTTATAAGCTGCACCGACTTCATACCCATGATTTCTTAGTTTACCTGCATTTTGAATTTCATAAAAACCCGGGCGTATTTGTGTAAATGCATGTGTATCTTTTACCGTTTGCCAGAAATAGCTTCCATTTAAGGATAAATTATCGGCAAGTTTGTAATTGAAGCCCACTTCTGCATTACGGGATTTCTCTGGTTTAATATTTGATGCAATTGAGTAAACGGCTGAGCGACCTCGAGTTGAACCTGAAGATAGCATCACTTCATGGAAACGAGGGCTTCGTGTTGCATAGTTTAAGCTCGCATTAAAACTTAGATCATTATTTACTTCGTAAATTAAGCCAACACTTGGATTCACACTGCCTTTGTGAGATTTTTTACCATTCATTGCTCGGAAATCAAAATGATCATAACGTAATCCAGTTGTTAAGGTAAAAGCGCCTAAGCCCCAAATACCTTCTGCATAAACACCTACATCACGTTTCTTTTGAGTTTTCATTTGAACACCGTTTTGTACGGTTAGCGAATTAGGTTTACCCTCTTGATCACGATAATTCACACCGTATTTAATAAGATGAGACTGACCCACTGCGCTTTCTAAATTTAAATTTGCACCATTCGCAATTAAGCGTGTTTTCGAATTCTCACTTGGCTCTTTACGATTAATCACAGAATGATATACATTAGCTTTAGCGTGCGTCACAAAGCCCATGTTCTTACCATTCCATTCTAAATTAGTCGTATCATTTTGCGTAATACGATAGCGAGGGGCATTATTTGCAGCATTATTATCTTGTGCGAAATCAAATTCTTCACGAAGTGCACGAACACCATAATGACGTTCTTGACGATGACTGACTTCAATTCTGTGATTTTCATTCAAATCAAAACCAAACTTAGCCAATAAACCACGCTGTCCCAATGCACTATTTTTAACTTTATATCCGTTACCGGCTTTATAGTCACGCTCTGTTACAAAATTAGCAGAAATTAACGCATCTACAGGCCCAGCTTTAGAATAAGCGGTTGCCCCTTTAGACCACCCACTATTTGAACTTACACCTGCGTGAACTTTGAAGCCAATATCTTGTCCTTCTTTGAGCAAATCTTTTGCACTTACTGTTTCTGCAACAATCGCACCGCTTGTTGCCCCAATACCAGCGCTTGCTGATCCCGTCCCTTTTTGCACATCAACACGTTTTAATAAAGACGGATCAAACATAAAACGACCTTGATGATGGAATAATTGTGCATCAGTATAAGCACCATCAATTTTCACATCAACTTGATCTTGCCCCATACCACGGATCGTAAACCATTGTGATGTACCACGGCCGCCACCAAAATTAATTGCTGGTTCATCTTTTAATAAACCTTTTAATTCAGTCTCAGTGCTACGCTCCATTATTTTTGTCGTAATCACATTGGTTTTACTTTTTGCCCCGCTATTTTCAGAAACAACATTGATCACATCTAATTGTTCTTCAGCTTGGACATTAGCTGCAATAAACACAGCAAGTGGCAATAAGGCAAAATTTGCTTTCTTCATAAGTACACCCTTAATAAAAATTAAAATGATAATGATTATTGCTTATTTCATATGTTAAGTCAAAATTTCTTTGTGTTTTTGTTGTCTAACTTAATTACACAAAAAAAGCCCTGTATAAACAGGGCTTCAGTCATCTATTCTTAATTAGAAAGTATATTTTACCGTTGCGTAGTAGGCACGACCAGGTTCGTTGTAAGTATGAGCATTGTAATTTGTACTGCTTGATGAACGATAAATGCGTTTATCAAATAAGTTACTTACACCTACACGAATGCTGATTGTATCTTTCCAATTATAACCCGCACTTAATCCCCAAACTGCATAGCCACCAATATCTTCTGAGCCAACAAGCTGATTAACATACTTGTCGTTACCATTTTCCATACGGTTTTCCGGATTTTTACGGGATTTTTGTTTACCGTATTGCGTATAAGTTAACATTGCATTCAAACTATCTGTAATTTGATAACTTAAGCTTGAATTCAAGGTATATTTCGGTACGATAGAAAGCGGGTTACCCGTATCTTTATTTTTGGTTTTATGCATATAAGTGAAGTTATTCACCCAGTTTAATTTATCTTGGATTAATGGTAATGTCAGATTGCCTTCAAAACCTTCAATCACTGCACGGTTTGCATTACCCCATTTATACACATAGTTACCTAAGTTGGTTAAACCGATAAATTCACCATCAGATACGATTTTATTACGATAATCATTACGGAAGTAAGCCACAGAAGCAAGAAGTCCGTTTTTATCATATTCAATTCCGATTTCTTTATTCCAGCTGGTTTCTGGTTTAATGTCGCTATTACCTTGGAAATAACAAGTTTTATTATTTGGTACATTCGTTGGACAACCTTGACCTAAGGTAAATAGCAAGTAATTTGGGTTAGTTTGATAAAGGTTCGGTGCTTTATAAGCTCTTGCAATCCCACCTTTAATTCTCCAATCATCGTTGAGGCTTTGTAAGAAGTTTAATCCACCGCTTACATTAGAACCAGAATAACTGTTGTAATCATAACGTAAAGATGGCGTTAGGATAGTAGATTGGGTTGCTGAAATATTATCTTCAATAAATACAGCCCATTCAGTTTGACTACTATGACCTCCTCGTACATTTGAGATACCGCTTGGTAGGCGTTCTTTCAAATCATAAAGCACCTTCCCTGTTTTTTTATCTCGTCGTCCACCAAGTAACTGTGTCATAGAAGCGTCATCATCTAAACTGCTATGTACACCTTCAAAACCAACTGTCAGCATATGATCTACGCCCAAGGTAAATGGGATATAGAATTCAGAACTAAAACGCGTATTTTTAAGAATAGAATCGCTAAAAGCTGATGTACTAGAATAACTGCCCTCTGGACCACCTGCTAAATATTCTGGTAAACGGCTATTTTTAGTTTTATCAAAAGTAATATAGGTTTTATTATCGAAATGATCGAATTTACCTTCATAGGTTAAAGCATAGTTCTGACGATATAAGCGAGCGGTTTCAGCTTTGCTTCCTGCCAAGGTTTTGGTTTCAGGATAGTTTTTATTATTGTAAAGCCCTGCCGAGCTATTTTGCGTATCACCGTTATAAATATTACCTTGACGGCTGAAACCAGAATCCAAGGTTAATTTATTTTTCTCATTGATATTCCACACTAAACGGCCATTAATATCTTTATTACTAACACCTTCACGACCAGCAATTGCAGGATTACCATTAATGCCGACTTCATCCGCTTGTGTTTTGTTCCAGTTACCATATAAACGGAATTGCAATACGTCTTTAATTAACGCTCCGCTTAGATTAAAACCGACACGGTTCGTTGCCCCCTCTTTGCTATCTTCTGGTTGGTTGGTGTAATAACTTAAGCTACCGTGTAAATCATTGGTAACCTGTTTAGTGATAATATTAACCACTCCACCCATTGCACCTGAGCCATAGCGTGCAGCCGAAGGACCACGTAATACTTCAATTTTTTCAATCGCTTCAACTGGTACCCAGTTGCTGTCACCACGAGAGTTACGTTCACCACGCACACCATAACGTTCGGCATTACGAGAGGTGACTGGTTTACCATCCACTAAAATCAATGTATTTTCTGGTCCCATACCACGAATATCAATTTGACGTTTATTTCCGCGTTGTCCTGTAGATGAGTTACCCGTTAAATTCACACCAGGCATGGTACGTAATACTTCAGAAACATCATTTGTCGCTGGACGTTTCTCTAAATCTTTTGATGTCACAAGAGAAGAACCAAGTGATTGTTTTACCTGATCTTCCGCTGTAACTTTAATTTCCTCAAGTTTCTCTTCTGCATAAGAATAGTTTGAAAAAAGAGCGATTGTTAACGCACTTAATGCGAAGAATGATGTTGTTTTTAAATGATTGGATTTATACATTGAAATGCTCTCCTGGCATATGTGGAATAAATAATGCCCGAGGATTTTAGTATAATATAATTTTAGTGTAAACAACAATTCTTATCATTATTATTCAAATTAAATGAACAAAATACCTAAATTTTGACCGCACTTTCTTGCAATCCCAACAGATTCTAGTATCATTCACGGCTCGCCAATTTGGCGAGTTTATTTCTATTGTCGGGTTCCCTACCCCGATTAACCAACTAAAAAGGTCTTAAAATGAAAATTAATACCCCAATCTTTAATGATCAACAAAAACGTTTTGCTTTAATTTTATTAAGCTTATTTCACATCTTCATCATCACAGCCAGTAACTATTTCGTTCAAATTCCATTTGAAATCAATTTAAAATTGACCGCACTTGGCTTTGCTGATGATTTTTCATTCCATAGTACATGGGGCACACTCACCTTCCCATTCATTTTCTTAGCCACTGATTTAACGGTTCGCGTATTCGGGGCGAAAGAAGCCCGTTGGATCATTTTTATTGTGATGATTCCAGCGCTTATTGTCAGTTACATTGTTTCGGTTGTTTTTTCTAATGGACAATATCAAGGATTAGGTGCATTGAGTGAATTCAATATGTTTATTTTTCGTATTGCGTTCGCCAGTTTCTGTGCTTATGTTTTCGGACAATTATTAGATGTGTTAGTATTCAACCGCTTACGTCAATTAAAAACGTGGTGGATAGCACCAAGCAGCTCAATGACATTTGGTTCCCTTGCGGATACCTTTATGTTCTTTTGTGTCGCGTTTTATAAAAGTAGTGATCCATTTATGGCAGAACATTGGTTTAGCCTTGGATTTGTCGATTACTTATTTAAATTATTTGTCGGTATTGTCCTGTTTGTACCTGCTTATGGTGTGGTACTGAGCATGATCTTACGTAAACTTCAATCACTCGCAAACTCTCGTCAGTTTGCTTAACTTAAGGAAATAAAATGACTGAAACGCTTTCTCTTAGAGCCAAAATAGAACAAAGCCCAATGGGGGCTTATCAATGGATGATTGTGGTCATGGCTGCCATCATGAATTTACTTGACGGCTTCGATGTATTAGCCCTCGCCTTCACCGCAACAGCCATTCGTGGCGAATTTGGACTCACGGGGATTGAGTTAGGTTATTTATTAAGTGCCGGCTTATTTGGTATGACTGCTGGCTCACTTTTCCTTGCACCACTTGCAGATAAAATCGGTCGCCGCCCATTGTTATTAATGGCAGTATCACTCTCTGCTATCGGTATGTTAGGCTCTGCGTTTATTTCACAATATCAATGGCTCGGTTTCTGGCGCGTTATCACTGGTCTTGGTGTCGGCGGTATTTTAGTGGGCACAAACGTGATCACCAGCGAATATTCCTCTCGCAAATGGCGTAGCTTTGCGATCAGTGTCTATGCTGCTGGTTTTGGTATCGGTGCAGTATTAGGTGGTATGTTCGCCGTGATGTTGCAAGGTGAATATGGCTGGCGTTCTGTGTTTTTAGCGGGCGCTATCTTGACCAGTTTACTTTTAGTGGTTTTATTTATTTGGTTACCCGAATCGATTGATTTCCTTACAACCAAACAACCTAAAAATGCTGAAGTGCGGTTAAATTTAATTGCAAAAAAAATTGGTTTAGCCGGTGATTGGAAACTTCCTGAAAAAATAGAAAAAGTTAAAACTAAATTACCTATTAGCCAATTATTTAGCGAAAAATACTTACATTCTACTTTGCTAATCTGGACAGCTTTCTTCGCTATTATGTTCAGTTTCTATTTTATTAGCTCATGGACGCCTGCCTTATTAAAAGAAGCTGGTATGACAACAGAACAAAGTGTGAGCGTAGGGATGATGATCTCATTAGGTGGTACTTGTGGTGCCTTAATCTATGGCTTACTGGCTAGCCGTTGGACGGCTCGCGGCGTATTGATTTTATTCACCATATTATCTTCCGCCGCGATCATTACCTTTATCCTATCTTCATCCATTTTATGGGTTGCGATGGTATTCGGTATTTTAGTTGGCGCACTCATGAATGGTTGTATCAGCGGTCTTTACACCTTAAACCCACTTACTTATGATGCAGATATTCGTAGCACCGGTGTGGGTTGGTCAATTGGTATTGGTCGTATTGGTGCGATTCTTGCCCCTACGATTGCGGGGCAATTATTAGATATGGGCTGGGACAAACAGAGTTTATATGTTGGCGTTGGCTTTGTTATGCTTATCTCAACCGTTGCGCTCTTTTTCTTAAAAAGCCGCTCAGAAATTAAAGCATAATTTTAAAAAATATAGCAAAAGGCGTGATAAACACGCCTTTTTTATTGCTTGATAAAGTGCTCATCCATAGCCTTCAGATCAGAAAGATTCTCAAGTTATTTTATGTAACATTTTCTTCTAAAAATCCTTTGTGATCCATCTTGAATTTCAACGCATTATGGTGTTAAATCTGCACACATTATAAGGTTATAAAAAATATAAAAATAAGCTGTAGGAATTTATGTGTCAATTACTCGGAATGAACTGCAATACGCCGACGGATATTGTCTTTTCTTTTGAAGGTTTCCGTCGTCGTGCTGGTCTTACTGATTGCCATTCCGATGGCTTCGGTATCGCTTTTTTTGAAGGTCGTGGTGTGCGTATTTTTCGCGATAACCATGCAGCATCTCAATCCCCGATTGCGGATTGTGTAAAACAATACAACATTAAATCGCTCAATGTGATTGCCCACATTCGCAAGGCAACACAAGGCGGTGTCACCATTGAAAACACCCATCCCTTTATTCGTGAAATTTGGGGACAAAACTGGGTCTTTGCTCACAACGGTAATTTAAAAGACTTACCGGATATGTCTGAAAGTTTCTGCCAGCCTATTGGCTCAACTGATTCAGAAACGGCATTTTGTTATATGGCGGAATATTTGAAAAATCGCTTCCGTCGTAAACCGTCTGAAATGGAAATTTTTGAAGCTATTCAAGACATTACTAAAGAGCTCTCACAAAAAGGCACCTTTAACTTCATTCTTTCAAACGGAGAATGGATGATTGCCCACTGCTCAACCAATTTGCATTACTTAACACGTAAAGCCCCTTTTGGTAAAGCGCACCGCATTGATGATGATGGCGTCATCGATTTTAATGATTATGCGAAAGATGGCGACAAAGTCACGATCATTACGACTTTCCCACTCACTAAAGATGAGCCTTGGGTCAAAATGGAACATGGTGGGTTTGTTTTCTTCAAAGAAGGGGACAAAATTGCTGAGGTCGTCGGTGTGGCTAAAGAAATGGAAGATGATGGTACATTAGGCAATCGAGCAGCAGCCTAATAACAAATCACAATAAAAAGTGCGGTCAAAAACATCAGAGATTTTGATCTGCACCCCAAAAGTTGGACTCAACAAACCAACAATTGAGGTGCAGATTTTTTTATGGGTAAACACTACACAATCGAATTTAAATTACAGGCTCTCCAACCTATTTTGAATGGAAAAATGAGTATTAGAGAAGCTGCGCGTTTTTACAATATTCCTTCCAACGCCTTAGTCGGGACATGGTTGAAACGGTTTGAAAAAAGTGGCATAAAAGGACTTATTCCCCGTAAACCATCAGGACGACCGCCGATGAAACCCAAATATGCAAAAATGCCACCGCCACCCAAAACTGAAGAAGACCGTTTACGCCTGAGAATTTTACAGCTTGAAGCGGAGGTGGCCTACCTAAAGGAGTTGAGAAGGCTCAGACTTCAGGATGAAGCCGAGCAACAGAAATTATCCAAAGGTTAAGAACACGCTATCCGTTAAAATGGCTTTTAGGCTTTGCACAGTTAGCGCGTAGTACGTTTTTTGCGAAACTTCAGATTAAACCGGATAAGGATGAGTTGTTGAAAAAGACCATTCAACACATCAAAGCCAATCATCCTGATTATGGCTACCGACGTGTTCATGCCAGCTTGCCAGGCGTGAATCATAAAAAAGTTCAACGTTTAATGCAGACACTTGGGCTTCAAGTGCAGTCAAGAAAAAGCAAGAAATTTACCACCTATCGAGGCACGATAGGGGTGATTGCACCGAATCATCTTGAACGCGATTTTAGTGCAACGGCCCCGAAACAAAAATGGGTAACTGATATCACCGAGTTTAAGGCGAAAGATGGGAGTAAAGTCTATTTATCTCTAATTTTAGACTTATTTAACAATGAGGTAGTCTACTATAATCTCAGCTATTCCCTAAACTGGGCGAAAGTAGAGGACATGTTAATGCAAGCCGTCAAAGGATTAAATAAAGCTTGTGGTGTCATTTTGCATTCAGACCAGGGATGGCAATATCAAATGGTAGCTTATCGTCAAATCTTGGCTGAACATGGCATCATTCAAAGTATGTCGAGAAAAGGGAATTGCTTAGATAACGCCGCAATGGAAAGTTTCTTTGGACGATTAAAAACAGAATGTTTTTATGGTCGGGAATTTAAAACAAAAGAAGAGATAGTTGATGCTGTCAGAGATTATTTGGATTACTATAATCACCGACGGATTCAACTAAAATTAAAAGGACTGAGTCCGATACAATATCGAAAACAATCCTTTAAATAACAGTCTAATTTTTTGGGGTCAGATCATTTTGACCGCACTTTCTTTATCTGCAATTAACGCATTGTCACAAATTCTTCAGAACCTGTTGGGTGAATTGCCACCGTATTATCAAAGTCTGCTTTAGTTGCGCCCATTTTGATTGCTACAGCAAAACCTTGAATCATTTCATCCACACCAAAACCAATGCCGTGTAAGCCCACGATTTTCTCTTCTTTGCCGACACAAACTAATTTCATTCGGCAAGGTTGACGATGTTCAGTGACAGCGGTGTACATTGCCGTGAAAGAGGATTTATACACTTTCACATTTTCTTCACCATACTGTTCAATCGCTTGCGGTTCAGTTAAACCCACTGTACCAATTGGCGGATGGCTGAACACAACCGTTGGCACAAGATTGTAATCTAAATGCTCATTCGGTTTGTTATTGAATAAACGCTCAGACAAACGACGACCTGCTGCTACAGCAACTGGCGTTAATTCAATACCACCTTCGATAATATCACCTACGGCATAAATACCAGGTACATTTGTATTTTGATATTTATCGACAATAATTTGCCCGCGTGAATTGGTTTTCACCCCTGTTACTTCAAGATTAATCACATCTGTTGCAGGTTCACGACCAATCGCCCAAATTAACGTATCCACTGTGGTTTTACGGCCATCTTGTAATTTCAAGGTAAGCGAACCATCCGCATTTTTCACTACTTCTTCAGGCAACGCTTTAGTATGTAATTGGATACCATCTTGTGCTAACACTTCAACTAAGGTTTCGACAATTAATGGATCTTGATTACGCAATGGAGCATGTTGGCGCACAAATAAATGGGTTTCGCTGCCTAAGCTATTTAAAACACCCGCTAATTCAACGGCAATATACCCTGCGCCTACTACTGCGACACGTTTTGGTAACTCATTTAAAGCAAATACACCATTTGAATCAATCCCGTATTCTGCGCCTTTTACCGCTGGAATACTTGGACGACCACCCGTCGCAATTAAGATATGCTCGGCAGTCACTAATTCTGTTGAACCATCTGCATAGCTCACTTCAATCGTTTTGGCATCTTTAAAACGCGCAAAACCATTAAACACATCCACGTTATTTTTCGCTAATACATTATTGTAAGAGGTATGAATTCGACTGATGTAAGCTTGACGACTTTCGACTAATTTCGCGTAATCAAACTTTTTCACTTCTACATCAAAACCATAAGCGGGTGCATAGCTATTAATGGCTTCTGCAATTTGTGCGCCATAGAACATCACTTTTTTCGGTACACAACCTACGTTCACACAAGTGCCACCGAGGTGTTTTGCTTCGATAATCGCACATTTTTTGCCATAGCTTGCCGCACGATTAATTGAAGCAATCCCGCCGGAACCACCACCAATCGCAATATAATCGTAATGTTTAGTCATTGTAATGATCCTTTTTTTACTCATTAAAATTTTCTACTATTTTGCCTAAAAATGAAGAAGAAAGCTATAAATTGATGTAATTGGAATTGTCTATATGAAAAGGGAGGATTGATCATTTTCAGCATAAATTTCAACATACAAAGTAGATTTTCGTTATAATGCTGACTTGCACTCTAGCAAATAAACCGCATTGAATTATCTTAAAAGATAAAAAACTCAAAAAATAATCAGCCTATCTAAGGAATAACCTACATGGCGATCTGGAAAAAAACATTCACACTCAATCAACTTAATGAAATGAGTAAAAACTGTGCCATAGAACATTTAGGTATTGAAGTTTCTGCTGTAGGAGAAAACTGGATTGAAGCAAAAATGCCCGTTGATCATCGCACCACTCAGCCTTTTGGTTTATTACATGGTGGCATATCAGTTGCCTTAGCAGAAACCATTGGTTCATTGGCAGGATTTCTCTGTATAGAAGAAAGGCAAGTTGCCTTGGGATTAGATATCAACGCCAATCATCTTCGACCAGTAAAACAAGGTTTTGTTACCGCAAAGGCAACACCAATTGCTTTAAGTCAAAATACTCATGTTTGGCAAATTGACATTCGCAATGAAGAAGATAAACTCTGTTGCGTTTCTCGATTAACGCTTTCTATCAAACATTTATGAATACAACAAAAAAAATCGGCATCATTTTAGCGAATCTTGGTACGCCAGATGCCCCTCAACCCGCGGCGATCTCTCGTTATTTATGGGAATTTTTAACGGATCCTCGCGTGGTAGATTTACCTCGTTGGAAATGGTATCCCCTTTTAAAAGCCATTATTTTACCTATGCGTTCTAAACGCATTGCACGAAATTATCAATCTATTTGGACAGAACAAGGCTCTCCCCTGCTTGCCATTACAAAGCAACAACAAGCGGGTTTACAAGCTTATTTGACTGAACAAGGGATCAATGCACAAGTCGAAATTGCCATGACTTACGGCAATCCATCAATGCAAAGTGCGGTCAAAAATTTACTCAAAAATGAGGTGGAACGCATAATTGTGTTGCCGCTTTATCCACAATATTCCAGCACCACAACAGGCGCATTAATCGATGCTTTCAATCGAGCCATTGCACAAGATCGCAATATTGTGCCTTTTGAGTTTATTCATTCTTATCATCTTGATGAAAACTACATTAATGCGTTGGTGGACTCCATTAAAGTGCGGTTAAAACCCGATGAGTTTTTGCTTTTTTCTTATCATGGCATTCCATTACGTTATGAGAATATGGGCGATTATTATCGTCAGCATTGTAAACAAACCACGATTGCCATTGTGGATAAATTAGGTCTCACAGAAAACCAATGGAATATGACGTTCCAATCTCGTTTTGGCCGAGAAGAATGGTTACAACCTTATACGGATCACTTTTTAGAAGAAGCCGCTTCTCAAGGGATTCAAAAAATAGCCGTGATCTGTCCTGGCTTCTCTGTAGATTGTTTAGAAACCTTAGAAGAAATTGAGGTTGAAAATAAAGAAACATTCTTAAATCATGGTGGTGTGTCTTATCACTATATCCCCGCATTGAATGCTGAAAAAGCCCATATTGAAATGATGGGGAAATTGATTTTGGATAAGTTGAAATAGTTAAATATCCCCCTAGCCCCCTCTTTACAAAAGAGGGGGTATTTTATTGGCAAATAAATGCTTTTTGTTCTTAACTCTCTCAAATATGTTTCCAATAAAACCACTAAAAGCAACATCATAAAAAAGCCCTCTTTTGTAAAGAGGAGTTGGGAAGATTAATTTTCGATAAATTGGAATAGTTAAATCTCCCCCTGCCCCCTCTTTACGAAAGAGGGGAATCTTAATAGCAAATAAACACTCTCCGTTCTTAGTTCTTCCTTAAAATATTCCCAATACAAGATTAAAAGTAACTCATAAAAAAGACCCTCTTTCGTAAAGAGGGGTTTGGGGAGATTTAAAACTCAAACAAAAAGGCGAACCTTTCGATTCGCCTTTTAAGATTCTTATCTAATCAAAGATTAGAAGAATACACGCATACCTACACCGATAGCTCTGTCTTTAACTTTACCAGTATAAGTATCATTAGTGTAAGATTTAGTTGTTACGTATTTACCTTCTAAGAACACTACGACTTGTTTATGAAGTTTGTAGTCTGCACCAAGTAAGAAACCGTGAGTTTTATCTTTATCAGCTTCGCCTTTCACGCGTTCATATAGGTAGTTACCATATACTTGAGATGCTGGAGTTACTTGATATGCGAAACCAGGAGAGACATAGAATTTGTTTGTTTTTGCATCATTTTCTTTTTCATGGCCATAACCGAAGTCACCAGTTAATGTGAAATCGCCAAATTTATAGCCTAATGATGCTAAGAAACCATCTACACGGTGTTTATATGTTGCACCAGTTTCAAAGTTAGTGTGACCATAAGCGAAACGCGCATCTAAATCACCTGCTGTATATAATGCACCTACAGCGTAAGCATTTTTGATAGGTGTATCAAGCAATTTGCCTTTTTCATTATTTTTTTGACCAAAGTTATAGTTTGCACTTAATTGTAAACCTTCAATACCTTTATAGTCATAACGAACTACTCCCGTACCCGCAGTTGGGATATATTCTTCTTTTGGAATAAAGCCATATTCATAGTCATTTGCTTGACTCAAATCATCCGCGATAGTTAATTGACGACCGAATTTGAGCTCGCCGATTGCTTTGCTACCTAAACCTACATAAGCGCGTTTAGCATAGACACCACCGAATTTATCACGAGAAGTTGTATCATCAAAACGGAACTCTACACGACCTAATGCATAGAAATCGTTATCTAAGTTATGTTTTACAGTGATGCCGAAACGTGAACCTGCATTACGTAAAGCAGAGTTAGCTTTTTTGCTTGAGTGGTTAGCGGCGTCGTACACTTTTTTATCCGCTTTTTCCATAATTAAACGAAGAGAACCGTTTAATTCAACTTTAGTACCTTCGTTATCATAAACTACTGCTGCGTTTGCTGCTGAAGCGGCAACTGCAGAAACGATTAATGCTGCTAGTGTCTTTTTCATAATTGTTATTCCTTTTGGTTGTTACCGATGATTTTTGATTGAAACAATTTTTCATAAAAAAGTTCAATCTCCGAAATAGACACCGCAAATATTACAAAATAAACCTATAGTGTCAATGGAATATCCCAAGCAATGTTCTAAAATTGGATCAAGATCACATTTTTAAAATAAAAAAGGTTGTTTTTTAAGCAAAAAACAACCTGATAGATCGAACTTTTCAGAATTTTCACTATACATTTATCTATATTTTTCGATAAACCTAAGCACATTCCACCGAAAATGAAATCACTTCTTTAATACTTTCAGCGCCTAATGCAATCATAATTAGACGGTCCACACCTAAAGCGACACCTGATGTATTCGGAATTCCTGCTTGCAATGCTGCCAGTAAACGATGATCAATTTCACGTCGTGGCAAGCCTGCTTTTTCGCGTAGTCGGTTGTCTTGCTCAAAGCGGTGTTGCTGTTCACGCGCATCGGTGAGCTCATAGAAACCGTTGGCTAACTCTAAGCCTTTATAATAGAACTCAAAACGTTCTGCCACTCGGCTATCTTCTGGGCTAAGTTGTGCAAGCGCGGCTTGGGAAGAAGGGAAATGATAAACGGCAACAGGCACTTCTTGTCCGATTTTAGGCTCTACCACTTCACTGAATAAAAATTGTAGTAAAGTATCACGATCTTCATCTTCATCTGCCATAAAATTGTGTTTGCGTGCAGCCTCTACTAATTCTTGACGAGTCGCTGATAATGGATCTAATCCTACATATTCTTGAAAGACAAATTGGTAACTTAAGGTTTCTGCCGGTTTACAATCGAGGATCTGTTGCAGCAAATCATCCACTTCATTTATCAGACGATACATATCAAAGTGCGGTCGATACCACTCAAGCATGGTGAATTCGGGATTATGGCGATTGCCTGCTTCTTCATTACGAAACACTTTACCAATTTGAAAAATCGGTCCACTGCCTGCCGCCAATAAACGCTTCATGTGATATTCCGGGCTGGTAGAAAGCCAGAGCGTTTTCGACAGCTCATCAAAAGGGGCAACAAATTCTGTATTAAAGGTAGAAAGGTGAAGATCCGTTACGCCAAACTCACTTAAAACAGGGGTTTCAACTTCTAATAATCCACGTTCAGTAAAGAACTGGCGAATTTCAGCTATGATTTTGGCACGCACCAATAAATTTTTAATTGAGGCGGAGGGTTGCCATTCTGTTTTTTTATCGCTAAGTGCGGTCATTTTTTCTCCGTTTTTCACGTTTAAAATGAATTAGGCTATTGTAAACAAGAGTGATTTTTAACTCAATAATCCGACTAAATCATTCATAAACGCAAACGGTTATCATCTAAGAAATGTAAAAAAACTAACTTTTTTGAGTTAGATCACACTTTTAGTATTTTGTCCGTTTATTCCAGAAAAAAAAGTTACTAATTTGTAAACAAAAGTGGCAGAATTACCGCATGTCCCTATTAATTTAGAGCGTTTTATTTTTTTACTTTCTATATGATTGGAGGATATCGTGCAAACGGTTAATGTCGATATTGCTATTGTTGGTGCCGGTGGCGGCGGTTTACGTGCAGCAATTGCAGCAGCAGAAGCAAACCCTAACTTAAAGATCGCATTAGTTTCTAAGGTTTATCCTATGCGTAGCCATACGGTTGCAGCAGAAGGTGGTGCGGCCGCAGTAATTAAAGAGGAAGATTCCTACGATAAACACTTCCACGATACCGTTGCCGGTGGTGACTGGTTATGTGAACAAGATGTGGTGGAATACTTCGTTGAACATTCTCCAGTGGAAATGACTCAACTTGAACGTTGGGGTTGCCCTTGGAGCCGTAAAGCAGATGGCGATGTGAACGTGCGTCGTTTCGGTGGGATGAAAATCGAACGTACTTGGTTCGCGGCAGACAAAACCGGTTTCCACTTATTACATACTCTTTTCCAAACATCCATTCAATATCCACAAATTCAGCGTTTTGACGAGCACTTCGTTTTAGACATCTTAGTTGATGATGGCCATGCCCGCGGTATGGTAGCGATGAATATGATGGAAGGCACACTTGTTCAAATCAACGCAAATGCGGTTGTGATTGCAACTGGTGGTGGTTGTCGTGCATTTAAATTCAACACCAACGGCGGTATCGTAACTGGTGATGGTTTATCAATGGCATATCGTCACGGTGTTCCTCTTCGTGATATGGAATTCGTCCAATATCACCCAACCGGCTTACCAAACACCGGTATCTTAATGACTGAAGGTTGTCGTGGTGAAGGCGGTATCTTAGTGAATAAAAACGGCTACCGTTATTTACAAGATTATGGTCTAGGCCCTGAAACCCCAATCGGTAAACCTGAAAACAAATATATGGAACTTGGTCCACGTGATAAAGTTTCACAAGCTTTCTGGCAAGAATGGAAAAAAGGCAACACCTTAAAAACAGCAAAAGGTGTTGATGTGGTTCACCTTGACTTACGTCACTTAGGTGAAAAATATTTACATGAACGTCTTCCATTCATTTGTGAATTAGCAAGTGCTTATGAAGGTGTAAACCCAGTTAATGAACCAATTCCTGTTCGCCCGGTTGTTCACTACACCATGGGTGGTATCGAAGTGGATTTCAACAGCGAAACTCGCATTAAAGGTTTATTTGCTGTGGGTGAATGTGCGTCTTCTGGCTTACATGGTGCAAACCGTTTAGGTTCTAACTCGCTTGCAGAATTAGTGGTTTTAGGCCGTGTTGCAGGTGAATATGCCGCACAACGTGCAGCAGAAGCACAACCTGCAAACCGTGCAGCAGTTGATGCACAAGCTCAAGATGTTGTGGCTCGCCTTGAAGCACTTTATAACCAAGAAGGTAATGAGTCTTGGTCTGAAATCCGTGACGAAATGGGTACTGTGATGGAAGAAGGTTGTGGTATCTACCGTGACCAAGCAAGCATGCAAAAAGCAGTAGATAAAATTGCTGAGCTTAAAGAACGTTATAAACGTATTCGTGTTGCAGACCGTTCAAGCGTATTCAATACCGATGTGCTTTACACTGTAGAATTAGGTTACATCCTTGATGTGGCACAATCTATTGCCAACTCTGCAATTGAACGTAAAGAGTCTCGTGGTGCACACCAACGCTTAGACTACACTGAACGTGATGATGTGAATTATTTAAAACACACCCTTGCTTACTACAATGGCGATGATGCACCGCGTATTGAATACAGTCCGGTGAAAATCACTAAATCTCAACCAGCAAAACGTGTTTATGGTGCGGAAGCAGAAGCGGCAGAAGCGGCTGCGAAAGCTAAGGAGCAAGCAAATGGCTAATTCACCGGTAATGACTGTAGAAGTATTACGCTACAACCCAGAAAACGCTCAAGAGCCACATTTAAGCTCTTATCAAGTACCTTATGATAACCAAACCTCTCTTTTAGATGCGTTGGGTTACATTAAAGATAAACTTGAACCGTCTCTTTCTTATCGTTGGTCTTGCCGTATGGCGATCTGCGGTTCTTGTGGGATGATGGTCAATAACAAACCAAAATTGGCTTGTAAAACGTTCTTACGTGATTACAGTGGCCACATGCGTATTGAACCATTAGCAAACTTCCCTATTGAACGCGACTTAGTGGTTGATTTAAGCCACTTTATCGAAAGTTTAGAGGCAATTAAACCTTATATTATTGGCAACGAAGCGCCAGCATTAGATGGCAAACCACATCCATCGAAAGAATTGCAAGTAAGCCGTACTAAACAAACGCCGGCACAGCTTGAAAAATATCGTCAATTCTCAATGTGTATCAACTGTGGCTTATGCTATGCCGCTTGTCCGCAATTTGGTTTAAACCCTGAATTCTTAGGCCCTGCAGCGATTACAATGGCGCACCGTTACAACCTTGATAACCGTGACCATGGTAAAGCACAACGTATGCCATTATTAAATGGTAAAAACGGTGTTTGGAGCTGTACTTTCGTTGGTTATTGTTCTGAAGTGTGTCCAAAACACGTGGATCCAGCTTCAGCAATCAACCAAGGCAAAGTGGAAAGTGCCAAAGATTATGTTATCTCAATGCTAAAACCAAAAGGCTAAGGGGAAGAATATGTCAGTAACAGTAAGTAAACGCAAAAAATATGTTCGCCCAATGATGGCTACTTGGTGGCAAAAATTGGATTTCTACAAAGCTTATATGGTGCGTGAAGCAACCTCTATCTTTGCTGTATGGTTCTGTATCGTATTGCTTTATGGCGTACTTTGCCTTGCAAGCAATCCTGTACCTGGCTTAGGTATTGTTGATTTCATTGGCTTCTTAAGAAATCCAATTGTGGTGTTCTTAAATATCATCACATTAATTGCGACCTTATATCACACTGCAACTTATTTCGTGATGACCCCAAAAGTGATGAACATCATTGTTAAAAATGAGCGTTTACCACATCACGTGTTAAGAAATGCACTTTGGGTAGTTACAGCTGTGGTTAGTGTTGTCGCATTAATTTTAGTTTATATGTAGGGAGAGAAAAAATGGTCGAACAAAATCCAAAACGCTCTGGTGAACCACCAGTATGGTTGATGTTTGGTGCTGGCGGAACTGTCAGTGCGATTTTCTTCCCAGTGGTAATCTTAATCCTTGGTTTATTGTTACCATTTGGATTAATTGATCCACATAACTTAATTACATTCGCTTATTCTTGGATCGGAAAATTAGTTATCTTAGTTTTAACCATTTTCCCAATGTGGTGTGGTTTACACCGTATCCATCATGCGATGCACGATCTTAAGATTCACGTGCCAGCAGGCGGATTTATCTTTTACGGTTTGGCAATGATTTACACAATTTGGGTGTTATTTGCTGTATTAGGTTTGTAATTTAAAACAACACTAAATGGATAAATAAAAGTGCGGTCAAAAAAATGACCGCACTTTTTTCTTGAATTTTTCGTTCATATCTATAAGATCTGCGAACATTTATTCTAAAAATAACTTTATATGAAAGAAAAATCTCAATTAACCAATTTACAAACAGAAATACAAACTCGTTACGATAGTTTAAGTAAAAGACTTAAACAAGTTGCAAAATATATCTTAGATAATAGTGACAGTATTGTTTTTGATACCGTTGCCGTTATTGCAGAAAAGGCTGATGTTCCTCCTTCAACGCTTATTCGTTTTGCTTCTGAATTCGGTTTTTCCGGTTTTAACGAAATGAAACAAATCTTCCGTGAGAATCTTATGGAAAAGACCACTAATTACACGGAAAGACTTCAACTTTCACATAAAATTGCTAAATCAGAAGGTGAAGAATCACCAGAAGATATTTTGACTATTTTCTCACAAGCTAATAGCCAAGCGTTACATCAGTTAGCTGAACAAACTACAAATGAACAAATTCATGAAGCAGCCAAAATCCTCAAAGAGGCCAATAATATTTTTATCATTGGATTAAAGCGTTCTTTTAGTGCTGCCTGCTATTTAAACTATGCCTTACAACACTTAGATTGTCGTTCTTTTTTAATTCATGGATTAGGTGGAATGTTTGATGAGCAGCTTAATCAAGTCAAAGAAGGAGATGTTGTTGTTGCCATTAGTTTTTCACCTTATGCAGCTGAAACAGTTAATATTAGTAAGGTTTGTGCTAAAAAAGGAGTTAAACAAATTTCTATTACGGATAGCCAAATTAGTCCATTACTCGCATTTAGTGATATTGCATTTGTTATCAAAGAAGCACAAGTACTCGGCTTCCGTTCTCAATGCTCAACAATGACCCTCGTGCAAACACTTGCTATTGTATTAGGTTTAGAAAAAGAAAAAGATAAAAACACCAAATAATAAAAATGCCCCAATATGAGGCATTTTACATTTACAATTATTGACGAGATTTCCAAAGCTTAATGAGTCTTCTGTATCTTTCACTCACTTCAGCAACAAGCCCATCATCTGTTAATTTTCCACTTAACCAATCTCCTGATGGTTGCCCGAAAATTGTTCGTCCTACAGCAAAACCTTTGACTAAAGGTGCATTAGCTGATGCATCAAATACTGCTTTAAACTTATCTTCCGGTGCATCCAAACCTAAAATCAAGATTCCACGGCAATATGGATCATTTGCTTGAATGACTTCGCTAATATGCGCCCAAGCTTTCGCTGAAACACCTGGTAATTTCCACCAATCTGGTTTAATGCCCAAATGATAGAAATGCGTAATAATTTCAGCATAGTATTCTTCATTTTGTTCCATATCTGAAGGTAAAATCACTTCTAATAGCAATTCATGTCCTGTTCGACAGCAAGCTTGATACACTTGTTTTAATGTTGCATCTTGCTCTGTTTTCATTTCAATACTGTCTTTCGGATGGTAAAAGACCAAACATTTCACCACATGTTCTTGTGGCCAGCTTGCTAATTGACTACCTAAATCACCATATTCCAAACGTAATGGGCGAGAAGCTGGAAGTTCAATTGGACGTCCAATCCACCAATGTTTACCGGTAATTTCATTTAGTGCGGCTTGACCAAAAGTAGTATCGGCAAGAATTCCTGCTTGTCCATCATAAATTCCCTCTTCCTGTGCTGTTCTTTCAGCTGCTTGTAAGAGAAGTTGTTTCAATTTAGGAATTCGTTTGACATCTGCACCACATTTCTCAGCGAGATCAACTAACTGTTTGCGATGATCAAAAGCAAAGATACATAAATTATCCCATTTTGCTTTTCGGGTAGTGACTCGATGCAAATGATTCAGTTGAGGATCTAAATCTGGACGAGGGACTGATTGTGCACGAGCTAAGTAATTATCTAACTCGGCTTTTGTTGGCATCGCTGGAGCACAACCGTGGCGAGACACCACTAATGCACCACACGCATTGGCATAACGACAAGATTGTTCCCAGCCTTCATTATTAATGTAACCTCGAATGAGGCCTGACATGAATGCATCACCTGCACCAAGCACGTTCAATACTTCCACTCTCACGCCATAAACATTTAATCCACCATCCAAATCATCAGGGATATCCCCTTCAAATACTGAACAGCCTAATGCGCCACGTTTACAAACCAAAACTGCATGGCTGAACTTACGTACATTTTTAAGTGCGGTTAATGTATCGGTTGAACCGCCAGCAATATGGAATTCTTCTTCGGTACCCACGAGTACATCAAAATGATGTAATACTTCTTGTAAGGATTTCGTTACCGCTTCTGAATCAATAAAGCGAGTTTCACCATCACCAAGAGAAGTGAGTCCCCATAATACCGGGCGATAATCAATATCTAACAAACGTTTTGTATTATTTCTACCTGCATATTCTAATGCGGTTAACACGGCTTCCCTGGTTTTCGGGTGGGATAAATGAGTCCCTGTTATAGCTAATGCTTTCGCTGAGGCAATATAGCTTTCATCAAAGTCTTCTTTTGTAATAGCCATATCAGCACAATTTTCACGATAGAAAATTAATGGGAATGTGTCCTGATCTTTAATACCTAAAATGACAAGTCCGGTTAGGCGTTCTTTATCCGTAATGAGATGACTGGTATCTACGCCAACACGCTGTAATTCTTCACGCAAGAAACGGCCCATATGCTCATCCCCAACACGTGCTAGCATTGAGGATTTCACACCTTGCACAGCAGTTCCATAGGCAACATTACCTGAAGATCCACCTAGATATTTGGAAAAAGAAGATGCATCTTCTAATCTCGCACCAATTTGTTGTGCATAAAGATCAACAGCTACTCGACCGAGACAAATGAGGTCTAGTGTTTTTTCTACCGTTTTCATAATGCCATTCCTTCTAATTAATAAAGTTGCTTCGCTAACACAAATTGAAACATATATTTCAAAAAAAGCAATAACGAAATTTCATTTTTTAGACATTAATCACAAAATCAATATCTAAAAACTGTTCTACTACATCTAAAACAATCCTGTTTAATACGCAGTCTAACCTTCATTTATAAAATCGGATTCTCGTGCTAAAAAAAGTTTGATCTATGTCTCAAAAATGAAATTTTTATTTCAAAAATATTTAAAATTAGAAGAATGCTTATATACTAGCACTAATGCAAGTTACCCTAAAAGGAGATTACAATGAAAACTGTAAGACTAACTGTGGCACAAGCGCTAATAAAATTCCTTGATAATCAATATATTGAGTTTGACGGTAAAGTCACTAAATTCGTTGAAGGTATCTTTGGTATTTTTGGACATGGCAATGTATTAGGCATTGGTCAAGCATTAGAACAAGACAGCGGTAATCTCATCGTTCGTCAAGGGCGTAATGAACAAGGTATGGCTCATGTGGCCATTGGTTTTGCAAAACAAAATCTACGTAAAAAAATTTATGCTTGTACCTCTTCTGTTGGGCCTGGTGCGGCCAATATGATTACCGCCGCAGCAACCGCAACAGCCAATCGTATCCCACTTCTTCTTTTACCAGGTGATGTGTTTGCAACCCGCCAACCAGATCCTGTTTTACAACAAATTGAGCAATTTCACGACTTAAGCATTAGTACAAATGATGCATTTAAAGCAGTAAGCAAATACTGGGATCGTGTTAGCCGCCCAGAACAATTAATGACTGCCTGTATTAATGCCATGCGAGTATTAACCGACCCTGCAGACACTGGGGCAGTAACTCTCGCTCTACCGCAAGATGTTCAAGCTGAAGCCTATGATTTTCCTGAATATTTTCTACAAAAACGGGTTCACAGAATTGAAAGAACACTACCAACGGAGCCGATGTTGAAATCTGCTATTGAGCTTATTATTAGTTCGAAAAAACCATTAATTATTTGTGGTGGTGGTGTGCGTTATTCAGAAGCCGCAGAACAACTCAAACACTTTGCAGAAACATTCCATATTCCTTTTGCAGAAACACAAGCAGGTAAAAGTGCGGTTGTTTCTGAACACGTTTTGAATGTGGGCGGCGTAGGCGAAACAGGTTGTTTAGCCGCTAATATCTTGGCAAAAGAGGCGGACCTCATTATCGGTATTGGTACTCGCTATACAGATTTCACAACTTCCTCTAAATGGATCTTCCAAAATCCAGAGGTGAAATTCCTAAATATTAACGTTGCTCGTTTTGATGCCTATAAATTAGATGGTGTCCAAGTGGTAGCTGACGCTAAAGAAACCCTAGAAAAACTCACTGCACTTCTATCGCCAACAGGTTATCGGTATCGTGCACAGTGGGGCAATTCAATTAGTGAGGCTAAAACGCAATTTAAACAGGAATTACAACGTATTTATCACGCGACTTACACTGAAAAAGATTTCATCCCAGAAGTGAATGATGCCTTGGATCGAGAAAAAGTTTATGAGGAGTTTATTAAACTTACTCAATCTTGCTTAACACAAAGCCGTGTTCTAGGTATTCTCAATGAGACCTTAGGTGAAAACGATATCATTGTAGGGGCGGCTGGTAGCTTACCTGGCGACTTACAACGCGCATGGCAATCTAAAGGCGAAAATACCTACCATTTAGAATATGGCTATTCTTGTATGGGCTATGAAGTCAATGCGGCTTTAGGAGCAAAATTAGCTCAACCAGAAAAAGAGGTTTATGCCTTATTAGGTGATGGTTCTTATATGATGCTTCATTCTGAACTTGTCACATCCGTACAAGAAAATAAAAAAATTAACGTCGTTTTATTCGACAATATGACTAACGGATGTATTAACAACTTACAAATCGGCAATGGTATGGATAGCTTTGCGACAGAATTCCGTTTCAGAAATCCACAAACCAACAAATTAGATGGTGGATTCGTAGCTGTCGATTTTGCCATGAACGCTGCCTCTTACGGATGTAAGACCTACAAAGTCACAACAGAAGAAGAATTGTACACTGCCTTAGCCGATGCTAAAAAACAAAATGTTTCCACCTTAATTGATATTAAAGTACTACCAAAAACCATGATACATGGTTATGGCAGTTGGTGGCACGTCGGCGTAGCAGAGGTTTCTGAAAAAGAGACTATCCGTAAAGCTCATGAGAATAGTGTGAAACACATTAACGAAGCAAGACGTTATTAGTCAAAGATTTGATTTATCTCCAATTTAACTACTCTTTCGAGAAGGAAAAACTATGAAAACAGAAAACGTGAAATTAGGTATTGCGCCAATTGGTTGGACTAACGATGATATGCCTGATCTTGGCAAAGAAAATACCTTTGAACAATGTGTTAGTGAAATGGCGCTGGCCGGTTTTACTGGATGCGAGGTCGGAAATAAATATCCGCGCGATGTAGAAGTACTAAAACACAAATTGAGTGTTCGTGGAATTCAAATTTGTAATGCTTGGTTTAGTACCTTTTTTGTAGATGGCAAAAAAGAAGAAACGATCAAAGAATTCATTAAACATCGAGATTTCCTTCATGCTATGGGAGCTAAGGTTATTGGCTGTTCTGAACAAAGCCGTAGTATCCAAGGCACAACAAAAGCTGTTTTTAAAGAAAAAACTGTTTTTACTGAAGAAGAATGGCAACTCCTTGCAGAGGGCTATAATGAACTAGCCAAATTAGCAGCTGAAAAAGGGATGAAAGTATGCCTGCATCATCACATGGGTACAGGTATTCAAACTCCGGCTGAAATTGATAAATATATGGCTGTCGTTAACGATGACGTGTATTTGTTATTTGATTCAGGTCATATCTATTATTCTGAAGGCTCACAAAAAGCGATGCTAGACGTATTAGAAAAATACATAGACCGAATTTGCCACGTGCATTTAAAAGATGTGCGTGATGAAGTTGTTGCTGAAGTAAAAGCAAATGATCTTAGCTTTTTAGAAGGTGTTCGAAAAGGCACATTCACCGTACCAGGTGATGGTGTAATCGATTTCAGACCAATTTTTGATATTCTTGAAAAACACAATTATAAAGGCTGGATGGTGGTTGAGGCAGAACAAGACCCTGCCATCGCTAACCCATTTGAATACGCCGTCAAAGGCCGTAAATACATTAAAGAAACAGCGGGGATCTAATTATGATTAAAGTAGGTATTATCGGCGCCGGTCGTATTGGTCGAGTACATTCTGAAAGTATTACAAAATATGTGAAGGGCGCTGAAATTAAAGCAATTTCTGACGTTAGAGTAACGGATGAGCTCAAACAATGGGCAAAAGGCATGGGCATTGCTCATGTTTATGAGGATTACAAACAAATTCTACAAGATCCGGAAATTGATGCCGTATTAGTCTGTTCTTCTACTAATACCCATGCACCTATTTCTATTGAAGCTGCTCGAGCAGGCAAACACATTTTCTGCGAAAAACCTGTTGATGCAGATGTCAATCGTATCAAAGAGGTGTTAGCTGAAGTGGAGAAAGCTGGCGTGAAATTCCAAGTTGGCTTTAATCGCCGCTTTGACCATAACTTCAAAGCGATTAAAACTCGTGTAGAAAATGGTGATATTGGTGAACCGCACTTAATTCGAGTAACCTCGCGTGACCCTGATGCACCACCAATTGAATATGTAAAAGTATCTGGTGGAATGTTCTTCGACATGACCATTCACGACTTCGACATGATTCGCTATTTATCTGGTAGTGAGGTTGTAGAAGTGTACGCAGCTGGTGGTGTGCTGGTCAATCCAGAAATCGGTAAAGCTGGCGACATCGATACGGCTGTTATCACCTTAAAACTTGCTAACGATGCTATTGGTGTGATCGATAATAGTCGAAAAGCTGTTTACGGTTACGATCAACGAGCTGAAGTATTCGGCTCAAAAGGTGCGGTGCAAACTCGCAATGATACCGATTCTACTGCGGTTTATTCCTGTGAAGCAGGTGTGATTGCCGAGAAACCTAAATACTTCTTCTTAGAACGTTATATGCAATCTTTTGCTGATGAAATGGCTTGTTTTGTTGATTCCGTAGTAAACGACAAACCAACTTTAGTGAATGGTAATGATGGGTTACAACCAGTGATTATCGCACTTGCGGCTAAACGTTCATTAGATGAAGGACGCCCAGTCAAATTAGCAGAAATTGCTTAGAACTAAACATATAAAGATGGAAAAAGACCTAAAGAAATTTAGGTCTTTTTTATATCCTAAAACGACAAAAAATGGTGAGAAACATTCCCTTATTTACCATAGAGATTTAGTTTCCAATAAGTCCACCTAGCATTTCAGATAATTACTACACATTTCAAAAACACCCTCTTTTTTGACCGCACTTTTCTTAATAAAAACGCATATATGCATTCTCTTTATGCTTTAAATTTTAATACTAATAAAAAAGGCCACCATAGGTAGCCTTTTCTGAAATCAATGGATATTTGTCTACATTACCCTTTTTTGCGACGTTTTAAGGTATCAAGTAATACTGCGATTACAATAATTGCCCCTTTAACAATTTGTTGCCAGTATGGATCCACACCTAGCATATTTAAGCCTTTATTGGTGGTACCGATAATTAAAGCCCCAATCACACACATTGGAATAGTACCAAAACCACCACTTAAAGAAACCCCACCAATAACTGCTGCGGCGATAGCATCAAGCTCCCAAGCCAAACCGTAAGATGGATTACCTGCATAGGTTCGAGATGCAAGTAAAGCACCTGCTAATCCAGATAATGCGCCACCTAGAATATAAACCCAAATTAATGTTCTATTTGTGTTAATACCACAGATTTTAGCTGCATTCAGGTTTCCACCTACTGCATAAACATGACGACCAAAGGTTGAACGGCTAAGTAAAATATGAGAAGCAATCACAATTAAGATATACAACAAGACCAGCCCTGGAAGTCCAAAAATATTCATATCCGCAATCCAGGTAAATGCTTCTGAAGAGGCATCAATTGGACGACCATCAGAGTAAAGCTGTGCGGCACCACGTGCAATAATCATCATACCTAAAGTTGAGATAAACGGCGGAATACCACCAAGCGCTGTAAATCCACCATTAAACAATCCCAATAAAGCACCAATTAAAATTGATGCGGCAAACGCCAGTAGCGCAGATGATACACTATCGCCACCAGTCACAATTGAAGCTGAAACGACTGCTGTAAGCGCCACCACAGAACCAGATGATAGATCGATACCCGTTGTGATAATGATGAAGGTTACCCCAATTGCAATAATACCAAACATGGATACTTGTTCGATAATACTCCATACTGTTCTAGCTGAAAAAAAGCCGTCTATTGAAACAGACAATGCCAAAAAGAGAAGAATTAAAATTAAGACCATTCCATACGCATTAATCATTTTCTTCAGTGTCACGTTTTCCATAATAAACCTCTCATTTTTTTAATCTTAATAAATAAACCATTCTAATTGATAGACACTAACCCGAAGCCAATTCAAGTACTCGCTCTTGAGTCAATTCTGCATGAGGAATGATGCCAACTTGATGCCCTTCGTGCATAACCATGACGCGATCACTCATTGATAAAAGCTCCAACATATCTGACGTAATCATAATGATCGTTTTACCTTGTTTTGATAACTCAACCATCAATTTATAGAGTTCAGCTTTAGCCCCGACGTCAATCCCTTTTGTTGGTTCATCTAAAATCAAAATTTCAGGCTCTAGTAATAACCAACGAGCAAGCAATACTTTTTGTTGGTTACCGCCAGACAGATTATTCGTAATCACATCCACATTTGGCGCTTTTATTTTGAGTTTTGTTTTTTGTTCATTTGCCGTTTTTTGTGCTCTTGCAACAGATACGAGAAAATTCTCTAAATAAGGCGACATCTCCGGCATAATCATATTGTCTGTAATGCTCAAATTTAGAAACAAGCCCGTCAATTTTCTGTCTTCAGTTACAAAGCCAATTTTATACTTCATGGCATCTAGCGGATTATTAATAATCGCTTTCTCGCCTCTAATATAAATCTCACCGCTATCCGCAGGTTTATAACCAAATAAACCTTCTACAATTTCTGAACGACCTGCACCAACTAATCCAGCAATACCAAAGATCTCACCTTTACGTACAGCAAAATTAATATCTTGATATTTTCCTTCTCGAGTAAAATGTTTAATTTCTAAAACAATCTCATCAGATAACTCAAAACGCTCACGTTGGAACATTTCTGACATATCACGACCAACCATCATTGAAATGAGTTGTTCTTTGGTTACTTCTTTTGTTGGCTTCGTATCCACATATTGACCATCGCGAATTACCGTGATCTCATCAGATACTCTAAAGACTTCATCTAATTTGTGAGAGATAAAGATAATCGCAATCCCTCTTGCTTTGACTGTTTCAATAATGCGATAAAGTTGATCCACTTCATTTTCTGTTAATGCCGTTGTTGGCTCATCCATAATGATCACTTTTGCATCGTTGGAAACAGCGGTAGCAATCGCAACTAGCTGAGCTTTTGCTACTGATACATCTGACATTTTTTCTGTCACATCCATCGGTACGCCAAGCTCTTTTAAAATAGCGGAGGCTTGCTCATTCATTGCTTTTTGATTAAGGAAAAATTTACCTTTCGTTATTTCCCGACCTAAATAAAAATTATCCGCAATCGTCAAGTTAGCAGCAGGAGAAATTTCCTGAGGCACCATAGTTAGACCACGACGAATTGCATCAATAGGACGTCCCGGTTTAAAAGGTTTATCATCTAGAATAAGTTCTCCACCTTCATCAGGAATATAAATTCCATATAGAATTTTCATCAATGTGGATTTACCTGCTCCATTTTCTCCCATCAGAGCGTGAACACTTCCACGCTTGACCCGGAGATTGATCTGATCTAATGCCTTAACCCCAGGAAATGTTTTCGATACATTTCTCATTTCTAAAATATAGGGAGAATTTGAGCTATTACTATTAGTCATGTTTAACTCCTTGACTCGATAAAAATAAATACGGAAATAACGTTATAAAGTGCGGTCAATTTACTCCTTATATTTGTTGACATATAGTTCCTTCATTTCTGGGGTAACCAATTCAAAAGGAATCCAGTTATATTTGGAAATCTCTTCACCAAGCGCAGCCTTGTAGGCCATTTCTGCACTCAATCGACCTTGTCCTGATGCAGATTGATAAACGGTAGCATCCAAGCCATTACCTAAATAAGCTAAAGCATCTGGTGTTGCATCAATTCCTACAATGAGCATGTCTTCATCTTTGAAGCCGAGTTTCTTCGCAGCTAATAAAGCCCCTATCGCCATTTCATCATTATTACTCAGAATTACATTTGCATCTCGGTGAGCTGAAAGCAGATTTTCTGCGACTTCCATTCCCTTAGCTCTATCCCATTTTGCCTCTTGTTCTGCGACCACTTTAATTTCAGGATGTTGAGCAAAGATCTTTTTATTACCCTCTGTTCGTTTAATTTGAGCTTCTAACCCCAACGGTCCAAGTAAAATAATGGCTTTAGCTGGTTTACCATTCAATGAATTAACAATAAATTCGCCTTGCATTTCACCACTTTTAATTTCTTCAGAACCAACGTAGCTCGCTACGTATTGCATGTCTTCTTCATTCGGTTTCACTGTCACCACAATTAAAGGAATCTTCGCTTTCCTTGCTTTTAATCCAATGGCTTTTACGATCTTTTGATCTGTTGGCATAATGATCAAAGCATCGACCTTCGAATCAATAAAATTTTCCACATCATTTAACATCTTGGCGGGATCGCCATTCGCATCGGCATATTTAAATTTAAGATTAGATTGGGAGGCGACAAACTTATCCATGGAATCCTGCAAATAAGTGGGATATTTATCTGCGAGGCTATACATTGAAACACCAACTACTATCGACTTGGCTAAAATAACTGGGGCAAAAAAGAGACTAATAACTAAAAGGCATACCTTTTTTAACATTGTTCATCCCTCCATTAATAAATCTCTTTAGCTTTAACCGGAAGGGTGATCACCCTTCCGTTATTTAGATGAGAAAATCTATTTTTTATATCTCGCTTGATATTCCTCTTTTTTATCTGGTGTAACGAGTTCAAAAGGCACCCATTTCACAGCTGGAACTTTTTCACCTTTTGCAGCAAGATAGGCCATTTCAGCTCCCGCAGAACCTTGTCCGGCAGCTGATTGGAACACTGTTGCATCTAATCCTTTACCTAAATAATCTAATGCATCAGGTGTTGCATCAAGGCCAACAATAATTAAATCTTCATCTTTAAGACCTAATTTTCTGCCTGCTAATACTGCGCCAATCGCCATTTCATCATTATTACTAACAACAACATTTAAATTTTTATTTGCCGCAAGTAAGTTTTCTGCAATTTCTAAGCCTTTGGCTCTATCCCATTTACCTTCTTGTTCAGTAAAAATTTTAATATTGTTATGCTGACCAAAAATTTCCTTATTGCCTTGCGTACGCTTAATTTGAGCATCTTGCCCTAAAGGCCCCATCAAGATTGCAGCTTCTGCAGGGCTACCTTTTAAGGTATCAACAATGAAGTTAGCTTGAATACGTCCACCTTCGATTTCATCCGATCCTACATAACTAGTAACGTACTGCATATCTTCATCTAATGGTTTACGATTGATAATAATGAGAGGGATACCGGCTCGTTTAGCTTTTTTGCCAATAACCTTAACAATATTTGGATCTGTTGGAACAACAAGTAATGCATCAACTTTTTGATCGATAAATGTTTCTGCATCATTTAATAAACGAGCGGGGTCACCATTCGCATCTGCGAGTTTAATTTCCACATCATCATGTGCTTTATCAAACTCACGAATGGCATCTTGAAGATAGGTTTGCCATTTATCAGAAAAGGCAACCATTGGTGCACCAATCACAACATTTTTAGCGATAACAGCTTGAGACGTTAATAAAACTCCACCACAAAGTAACGCAAGCAATGTTTTTTTCATAATGCTACTCCCTTTATTAGTTAAACGAATAACAAAGATTGAAATACAGCTATACTCTCGCAGTATGCGAATATAAATTTCATCAAGGTACAAATTGGAATAAATCATCCAATGCTATCTATATCATTAAAAGAAGATTTTCTGCAACTGTCATTTTTTGAAAGTGTGAAGTAGATCTTACTTTTTAGTCGAAAATATTTACTATTCACAAAATCTTCCGATTAATAATAAAAAAATAAGGGGCACTATAATTGAATGCCCCTCATCGAATTACGCTATTTCTTCCACATTAACCCAACGTTTTTGGTGATACGATAATGCTATTGCATCTAACACGCGAGACACCTTATATCCTTCTTCAAAATCAGGATATAAAACACCTTCAGGTGAAGCTAAACCATTTACTAAATCTCTAATCTCCACAGTTTTCTGATCGTTAAAACCAATGCCATGACCTGCGCTCACACAAAAATTCTTGTAATCAGGATGCAATGGCCCAGTAAGGATTGTTTTAAAGCCTTGTCTTGCTGGATCTTCATCATGTAAATAAAGCTTTAATTCAGTCATTCTTTCTTGAGTATAAGAAATACTACCTTTTGTTCCCGTAATCACATAGCTCAGTCCCATTTTTCGTCCGCAAGCAATTCGAGACGTTTCAATCGTTCCCATGCATCCATTATCAAATCGAACCAAGGCTGTCGCCTGATCTTCATTCTCAACATCTAAACGTTCTTGTAAATTATGAGGATTTGGGCGATTTTTAATTACCGTTTGCATATCTCCGATAACAGCTCGAATATCCTGCCCTAATAAATACTGAGACATCTGTACAATATGAGCGGCTAAATCTCCCAATGCACCTAGTCCTGCTTTTTCTTTCACGCAATGCCAATCCAATGGTGTATTTTCATTAGCTAAGTAATCTTCATTATGAGTACCATAAAAATGTACTACGTCTCCAATTTCACCATTAGCAATAATTTCTCTGGCTAATTGAGTAGTTGGATTCTTTATGTAATTAAACCCAACCAAGGTCTTAACATTTGCTTTCTTCGCCGCTTCATACATTAATTTGGCATCTTCTGCAGTGAGAGCTAGCGGTTTTTCAGAGTAAACATGTTTACCATTGGCAATGGCTGCTAATGCAATTTCTTTATGAAGAAAGTTTGGAGTGCAAATATCTACTACATCCACATTTGGATCTTGCACAATATCCCTCCAATCGCCCGTAAAACGATTAAAACCGAATTCTTTTGCCTTTTTCTCTGCTAATTCCGGTGTAATCTCGGCTAAATATTCCAGAACCAATTTAGCGTCAAGTGGAAATACTGTTGGAGCCTGAGCATAAGCAATAGCATGGCAACGACCAATATATCCAGTACCAACCAAACCAATTCGAACCTGTTTCATACGATATCCTTACTATTTATTGCATAGAACAAGAGGAGATAACGTCCTCAATGCGATTATCCCCTCTTCATGGTTTAAAAGATTATGTTAATTAAAGTGTCGGCATACTAAATGCAGCATTTTCAATTACATATTTATTTGGCCAACGTGTTGTCGTTGTTTTCATCTTCGTATAGAAACGAACGCCATCTGGTCCATAAACATTTAAGGTGCTGTAAGATGAATGTTTCCAACCACCGAAGCAATGGAATGACATTGGTACTGGAATTGGCACGTTAATGCCCACCATACCAGCCTGAACGTGATATGCAAACTCACGAGCAGCACCACCATCAGAGGTAAAGATAGCTGTACCGTTTCCATAAGGATGCTCATTAATTAACTTCATTGCTTCTTCAAAGCTTTTCGCTCTGACAATACCTAATACAGGCCCAAAGATCTCTTCTTTATAAATCACCATATCGGAAGTGACATTATCGAACAAAGAACCACCGATAAAGAAACCATTTTCATGACCAGCAGGTTTTTTACCTCGACCATCAACAATAAGTGTTGCACCTTCTTCCACAGCGGTTGTAATGTAATTTATCACATTGTTGAGATGTTGCTGAGTAATTAATGGACCAAAATCCATCTCTTTTTCACCATCTTTTGGAATACCTGGACCATAACGCAGTGCTTCTACTTTTGGTTTTAAAGCTGCCACTAATTTATCTGCAGTTTCATCATCAATCGTAACAGCCAATGCTAGTGCCATACAACGTTCACCCGCAGCACCAAATGCCGCACCTAATAAAGCATTTGCGGTAGATTCAATATCTGCATCCGGCATAATTAATGCATGGTTTTTCGCGGCACCAAAAGTTTGTACGCGTTTGCCGAATTCAGAACCGACTTTATATACATGTGCTGCAGCTGGTGTAGAACCCACAAAACTCACAGCATGAACACGCGGATCACGCAATAAAACTTCATTATCATGACGATCACCATGTACTACATTAAATACGCCATCTGGTAAACCTGCTTCTTTTAACAATTCAGCCAAACGAATAGATAAGGAAGGATCTGCTTTAGCCGGTTTTAAAATGAAAGTATTACCGCAAGCTAATGCAATTGGGAACATCCACATTGGCACCATTGCAGGGAAGTTAAACGGTGTAATACCAACAGTTACCCCTAGTGGTTGCAAAGATGAATGAATATCGATGCCACGCCCTGCTTGCTCTGAAAATTCACCTTTTAATAAATGAGGAATACCGCATGAGAATTCAACAACTTCTAAACCACGAGTTAATTCACCACAAGCATCAGAATAAACCTTACCATGCTCCTCTACAATTAAACGAGCTAATGAATCCCAATCTCTTTCTAGCAATTCTTTAAATTTAAACATAATCCGGGCACGACGTAGCGGAGAGGTTGCTGACCAATCAGCAAAAGCTTTATGTGCTACTTCGATAGCTTCATTTACATCATCCGGAGTACTCATAATCACTTGGCGAATTTGCTCACCTGTTGCAGGATTATAAATTGGATGCGCTTTTGTCCCTCTGCTTGGTACTTGTTTACCATTAATAAAGTTATAAACAGTTTCCATTTTGAACTCCTTCATACAGTTTCAGAAATTAAGATGCGACAAATGAATAACAACTTGCATAAAAAACAATACTCATTCTTTAAATCTAGTATAGAGTAGGCAAACAAATTGAACATTTCAATCCATTTATTGAAATATTGGATATTTTATTTCATTTATGTGATCTATGTCTGATTTTTTAGAAATCTCGCTAGATTAATTCAGTGAACGGAGTATTATCTTAAGAAGTTATTCGGCTATTTTAGGAGCATGAAATGAGTTATTTACTATCCAAATCACGAAAAGATCATCCTGAAAAGAATGGTGAAGTACAAAAAATCACCCCAAAAACAGCGAATTGGGAGTACGTTGGTTTTGAAATGTACCATCTACAAGAAGAGCAAAAACTAACTTTCGATACTGAAAATACTGAAACCTGTTTTGTTCTCGTTGCTGGTAAAGCTACTATTGTTACATCCCAAGCCACTTTCGAGCATATTGGTAATCGCGCCTCTCCATTTGAGCGGATTCCACCTTATTCAGTCTATGTTCCACACCAACAAAAAGTACAAATCAAAGCTGAAAGTTATTTAGAATTGGCTGTTTGTAGAGCACCAAGTCAAGGTAGTTTACCAATTCGTTTAATTAAACCAGAGGATGTTGGTGTAGAAAAACGCGGATATGGAAATAATAAACGCTTAGTACATAATATTCTCCCTGAAACTGAAACCGCAGATGCCTTATTGGTTGTTGAAGTATTTACAGATGAAGGCAATACGAGTTCTTTCCCTAGCCATAAACACGACGATAAAAACTCTCCGACTGAAACCTATTTGGAAGAAACCTACTATCATCGTTTCTCACCATCACAGGGTTTTGCATTACAACGAGTTTATACTGATGACCGTTCACTAGATGAATGTATGGCTGTGTATGATGGAGATGTTGTTCAAGTACCCAAAGGATACCATCCAGTCTCAACTATTGCAGGTTATGACAATTATTATTTAAATGTTATGGCTGGTCCTGTAAGAAAATGGCGGTTTACTTGGGAACAAGATCATTCTTGGATTAATAGTGAAAAATATGCAGATAAATTTAAATAATTTGAGATATTATCTTTGGCTAAGAAAAATATTTTCTAAATCTGTATAAACAAAAAACCCGACATTACGTCGGGTTTTCTTTTATCAAAAACTTTGATAATTATTCTGCAACAACGATAACATCTAATGTTGCAAATACTTCGCCGTGAAGTTGGAAACGAACATCGTGATCACCAAGAGTACGGATTGGACCGTTTGGTAAACGAACTTCGCTTTTCGCAATTTCAACGCCTGCTGCAGTTACTGCTTCTGCTACATCACGAGTAGTGATTGCGCCGAATAAACGACCTTCATCACCTGCTTTAGATGCGATAGTTACAGAACCTAATGCAGTCACTTGTGCTGCGCGAGCTTGAGCTGCTGCTAAACTTGCTGCTGCCGCTGCTTCTAACTCTGCACGACGTGCTTCAAAGTGTTCAATGTTAGCTTTAGTTGCCATAACTGCTTTACCTTGTGGGATTAAGAAGTTACGAGCGAAACCTGATTTAACATTAACTTGATCACCTACGTTACCGAGGTGAACGATTTTATCTAAAAGAATTACTTGCATTTCCTAACTCCTTCTTAATTGTGATGAGAATCAGAGTAAGGTAATAACGCTAAATAACGAGCGCGTTTGATTGCGCGTGCTAATTGGCGTTGGTACTTCGCACGAGTACCGGTAATGCGGCTTGGTACAATTTTGCCGCTTTCAGAAATGTAGTTCTTTAATGTAGCGATATCTTTGTAATCGATTTCAACAACATTTTCCGCTGTGAAACGGCAGAACTTACGACGACGGAAATAACGTGCCATTTGGCTGTCTCCTAATCTATAAATTCGATTTGCTCGGCATGCAATACTAACTGCGTTAAACCATTCGAGGTTTTATGTGAAGTAATAAACCCCACCACAAGAAGTTTACTGCCGACCGTAATGCTTTGAGTTTTTTCTATTAACTGATTGCCACTGACCTGAACTGGCATCTTTAACCACGCTTGGCGTGATAAACCACTTTCGACTTGCTCGGAACGATGTTCCAGCCAAAACTGGCAATGCGCAATCCCGTTAGGGCTTTTGCTTCGCTTGGGTAATTGACACGCAGTGCCGATTAACGAGAAGCGATTATCAAGTTTTGAATTACTCTTCAGCATCCTCAAAATCGTTGTTTTCAACTTCAGCTAAAGGTTTACGTTCTTCTTTAGCCGCTTTCATTGGGGACGCTTCGGTTACGGCGTGCTTAGTATGGATAACAAGACTGCGTAATACAGCATCGTTATAACGGAAAGTCGTTTCTAGCTCGTCGATGACTTGTTGAGGCGCTTCTACATTCATAAGCACATAGTGTGCTTTGTGTAATTTGTTAATTGGGTACGCTAATTGACGACGACCCCAATCTTCTAGGCGATGAACTTGACCACCAGCTTCTTTAACAGAACCTGTGTAACGTTCGATCATACCTGGTACTTGCTCGCTTTGGTCCGGATGAACCATAAACACGATTTCGTAGTGACGCATTACTGCTCCTTACGGGTTAATCAGCCTTTGACGTAGATTAGCCACCAATCTGCAAAGGCAAGGAACGAAAAAATGAACGTGGCTAAGGGCGCTGATTATACAGATTTTTTTCCAGACTTCAAATAATTTGTACGCTTTTCAAACAAAAAAAGCCGATATCAACATATCGGCTTTTCTTTTATTTCTAAATTAACGGCTACGGAAAATGATACGACCTTTGCTTAAGTCATAAGGTGTCATTTCTACAGTTACTTTATCACCCGTTAAGATACGAATATAGTTTTTACGCATTTTGCCAGAAATATGTGCAGTCACTACGTGACCATTTTCTAACTCAACGCGGAACATGGTATTTGGTAAGGTTTCCAAAATTGTGCCTTGCATTTCAATGCAATCTTCTTTTGCCATTTTATCCTCTAAAATTATGATTTTTTTGACCGCACTTTTTGCGGGTTATAAATGAAAAACGGGCGGATTATAGCCGTTTTTGGCGTTAGACGAAAGATTAAAATAAAATTGAGCAGAAAAAAATCACATTTTTTACCAATTTGTAAATTGTATCAAGACTTAGGAATGATTTACAAAAGAAAAACTTCCCCTATAATTGGTACATAGTAATCTCTTAGATGGTATAAAGAAATGAATAAAACATTACTAAGTAATAATAATCACCCCAATATTTCATTAACCTGTCAAAAATTTCAATATGGCGGAGGTATGGAACGATATCTTATTGATATTGTTAATGGATTCTCTCTGGCAAACATTACACCTAAAATTTACTCTGCCAAGTTTGATACTGCATTACCTGAATATGATTTAATTAATCCAGTTAAGATTAATCTTTCTTTTGTTCCTAAAAAATTGAGAACCTCGTTTCTTTCCTATTTTTCAAATAAATATAAAGAAACATCAGAAGTCTCACTTACCACCTCTTATACCCTATCTGACGTGGTTATTTGTGGTGGAAATCATAAAGGATATCTACAAGCATCAAAGAAAAAGCCAAGCATATCAGATCGATTTAAAATCATGGGTGAACAAAAATCCTTAAATCAATCAAAATATGTCATCGCTCATTCTGCATTAATGAAAAAAGAACTCGTTGAGTTATATCATATCCCAGAAAACAAAATTGACGTGATTTATCCTCCTATTAATACAGATAAATTCACACAAATCAATGAAGAAGAAAGAGTGAAGCTCAGAGAAAAGTTAGGTTTCAAAAAAGATGAAATCATTTACCTATTCCCTTCTACTGGGCATACGCGAAAAGGTTTCGATGTTTTGAAAAAATATTTTGAAAAAACTCTGTTGCCTATTCGCTTAGTGGTAGCAGGAACGCCTGTAGAAGAAAATCCTAAAATCTCTTCGCTTGGTTTTTGCAAAAATATGCCTGAATTATATCAAGCGGCAGATTTCACCATTATGGCATCTCAATATGAGCCATTTGGGCTTGTTGGACTAGAATCCATATTATCTGGTACGCCAGTTATTTTTTCTGAAAACATGGGATGCCTAGAAGTATTACAACATGAATTTGGCTATACATTTTCTAGAGAAAACATGAATACATTGGATGATGCAATTCAAAAATCAGTAAAACAAGCATCTGAACATCAACATCGTATTCTCAATCCAATGGACTGTATTCGTTATAATCCAAGTTTGAGTCATCATATTAAAACAATACTGGAACTCATCGCTAAATGATATTGCCCATGACAGTTACACTAAAATTTACAAAAGAAATACAGGCTCTATAATAACCGCACTTTTCTTATTAAATAGTACTTATGAATTCAAAAAAACACTTAGGCCATACCGCACGTAAACGTTTTGGTCAAAACTTTTTACATGATACTTCTGTAATTCAAGGTATCGTGGCGGCGATTTACCCACAACCCAATCAATTCTTAGTGGAAATTGGTCCGGGACTTGGTGCATTAACAGAGCCTGTTGGTGAACTTGTCGATCATCTGACTGTGATAGAGCTTGACCGAGATCTTGCAGAACGTTTACGTCATCATCCATTTTTACATCAAAAACTCACTGTTATTGAAACGGATGCGATGCAATTTGATTTTAGTGAGCTTTATACAAAAGAAAATTTGTCAGAAAAAGGGCAAAAATTACGTGTATTTGGTAACTTGCCATACAACATTTCTACGCCATTGATGTTCCACTTATTTAAGTACCATGATGTAATTCAAGACATGCACTTCATGCTACAAAAAGAAGTGGTGAAACGCTTATGTGCTGGACCAAATAGCAAAGCTTATGGCCGCTTAACCATTATGGCGCAATATTTCTGCCAAGTGATGCCTGTACTTGAAGTGCCACCTTCTGCATTTAAACCTGCACCGAAAGTGGATTCAGCCGTTGTGCGTTTAATTCCGCATAAGGAATTGCCGCACCCAGTGAAAGATTTATATTGGTTGAACCGTGTTTGCTCCCAAGCGTTTAATCAACGTCGAAAAACATTACGCAATGCACTTTCAACACTATTTTCACCTGAAAATCTGACCGCACTTGGTATTGATTTAAATGCACGTGCAGAAAATTTGGCTATCGCAGATTATGCGCGCTTAGCGAACTGGTTGGCGGATAATCCTCCTGCTGATGTCAATAAAGATGAAATCTTAGATTCAGAAGAGTAAAAAGAGCGGTCAAAAATGGCAACCTATTTCGTCGGTGATTTACAAGGCTGTTATGATGAATTACAGCTTTTATTAGAGCGTGTAGATTTCAATCCTACGCAAGATAAACTTTATCTTGTGGGGGATCTTGTCGCGCGTGGGGATAAATCACTTGAATGTCTTCGTTTCGTAAAATCACTTGGTAATGCGGCGCAAACCGTACTAGGGAATCACGATTTACATTTAATTGCGACCGCACTAGGTATTAAAAAAGTAAAATTGCGTGATCGTGTCGATGCCATTTTTAATGCGCCCGATTTTAATGAGCTGATTCATTGGTTACGCCACCAACCATTACTTGTACATAATGAAGAATTAAACTTCCTGATGGCACATGCCGGTATTGCGCCAGATTGGGATTTGGAAACTGCGAAAGCTTGCGCAGCTGAAGTTGAACAGATTTTACAGCACGGCGATTTTCATTATCTCATTGAAAATATGTATTCTGAACAGCCTGATCGCTGGTCACCTTATTTACAGGGCTTAGCGCGCCATCGCTACATTATTAATGCTTTCACTCGAATGCGTTTTTGCTATTTAGATCATCGCTTTGATTTTGCTTGTAAATCTCCTTTAAAAGATGCACCAGCGGAGCTCACGCCTTGGTTTAATTTAGATAATCCACTTTATAAACAAATTCCCATTGTCTTTGGGCACTGGGCAAGTTTAGTGGATGAACCTACACCACAAGGTATTTATGCACTAGATACGGGATGCGTGTGGAATAATCGAATGACTATGTTGCGTTGGGAAGACAAACAGTTCTTCACGCAAAGTGCGGTCAAAAATTACAGTGATTTTTAAGGAAACGCTATGCTCTCGCTTACGACTGAATCTTGTGAACTGTTCAATATTCCTTTCTATCAATTCGCCCAAATGAAAAAATTCTGCCCGGAAGATATTCCGGCGATTAAAGCTGATTACAAATTACATTGGGATAACTGGAAAGCGATTATTCAAGAAGTGGCGAAGCAACTTGGCATGCCTTTTGCGAAACCTCATATCGAAAGTTGGACCAATGGCTGGCAGGTTCGAGCACATTTCTTCGCTTATTTTAAATACGAGTTTAATCAAAATTCTGCAGCCATTTTTTCAGTGTTATTAAATCGTCGCCGACTAAGAGTATGTTTAGATTGGCATTGCTATCGTGCTGATCGCTCACAAATTAATGTGCAACAATATAATCAGTGGCTTGATCAATTTGATTTCAAACAATTTGCTGATTTTGATATTTGGCGAGAAGATGAAAGCGAATATGATGATTTTCGCCAAGTGAAGCGCATTTCTGAAAAAGATCTTCTCTTACGCTCAGATGAGGATTTTTGGTGCATAGGGAAAAGCATTGAAAAAGCTGAACTTTATCAAATTGATCCCGTTTCATTTATCACAAAAACCATTCAACAATTACAACCACTTTACGATCGTTGCCATCAATAAAGTGCGGTTATTTCTATTAAATTTTTTCGTCTTGTTTATTTGTTATGCTATCATTACATTAGTTTAACATTTTTAACAATTTTGCTTTTAGGAGTACTTTATGAAAAACGTCGTGATCGTTGGCGGTGGTGCTGGCGGCATAGAGTTAGCGACATTTTTAGGCGACAAATTAGGTCGCAAAAAACAGGCTAAAGTGACGCTTGTGGATCGCAATGCAACCCACTTGTGGAAACCCTTATTACATGAAATTGCTACGGGCGTGATGGATGATGGCACAGATTCTCTGAGCTATCGCGCACATGGTAAAAATCACCATTTCAGTTTTGAACAGGGTTCAATCACACGTATTAATCGTGAGCAAAAATATGTTGAACTAGCCCCCGTTTATGGGCAAGAAGGCGATATGCTCGTAGTTGCGCGCCGTATTCCTTATGATTACTTAGTGATTGCGATCGGTAGTAAATCGAACGATTTCAATACAAAAGGCGTCGCTGATAACTGTATTTTCTTGGATAGTTCTGATCAAGCACTTCGCTTCCAACAAAGAATGTTGGAATTATTCCTTAAATTCTCAGAAAACCGTGCATTAGACGATATTGGTGAAGAAGAATTTAAACAGAAATTGGTCGATGAGAGCAAAGTCAATATTGCGATTGTTGGCGGTGGTGCTACTGGCGTGGAATTAACCGCAGAGCTTTATCATGCAACTGAAGACTTATCTTCTTATGGTTACGGCAAAATTGATAATTCTTGCTTGCAAGTCACCTTAGTTGAAGCAGGTCCTCGCTTATTACCGGCTCTACCTGAAAATTTATCTGCAGCGGTATTAGATGAATTGCAAGAAATGGGGGCAAACGTGAAATTAAATACGATGATCACCGAAGCCCAACCAAATACGCTTATCACCAAAGATGGCGAAGAAATCAAAGCGGATCTTATTGTGTGGGCGGCAGGTGTTCGCACCTCAACGGTGACACAGCAATTCGATGGATTAGAGCTTAACCGCATCAATCAATTAGTAGTAAAAGATACTCTCCAAACCACAGTGGATGACAGTATTTTTGCCATTGGCGACTGTGCGGCATTAATGCAACCAAATGGAAAATTAGTCCCTCCAAGAGCGCAAGCAGCACATCAGATGGCAAAAGCCTGTGCAAAAAATATCTTTGCACTTTTTGAGCAAAAACCATTAAAAGCATTCAAATACAACGACAAAGGAACTTTGGTTTCTCTTTCAAGCTTTACCGCATTGGGTAGCATTTCAAATAAATTTGGGAAAAACCCACTAACTGTTCAAGGTAAATTTGCACAGTTTGCGTATGTGTCTTTATATCGTATGCATCAACATGCTTTGCATGGATGTATTAAGATTGGCTTGATTATTTTAGTGGATAAACTTAACCACTATTTAAAACCAAGATTGAAATTACATTAAGATAAAAAGTGCGGTCAAATCAATTTAACCGCACTTTTTTATTTCTTAAACAAGTTGATTTTTATGCTCATAAGCATAAAGCGTATTAAACATCAGCATGGCAACTGTCATTGGCCCTACTCCACCCGGTACTGGCGTAATATAAGCCGCTTTTTGTCGCGCCACATCATATTCCACATCACCCACTAATTTGCCATTGATACGGTTAATGCCCACATCAATGACTGTTGCCCCTTCTTTAATCCAATCGCCTGGAATAAAACGAGGCTTGCCGACGGCCACCACTAAAACATCCGCCTGACGAATATGATGCTCTAAATCTTTGGTGAAACGGTGTGTTACTGTGACCGTAGCACCTGCTAATAATAATTCAAGTGACATTGGACGACCCACAATATTTGAAGCCCCAACGATCACCGCATGTTTACCGTGTAAATCAATACCGGTGGTTTCTAATAATTTCATCACGCCATAAGGGGTGCAAGCACGTAAAGTTGGGATACGTTGGCATAAACGCCCCACATTATAAGGGTGGAAACCATCTACGTCTTTTTCAGGGCTAATACGCTCAATCACTAACGAACTATTAATCTGCTCCGGCAATGGAAGCTGTACCAAAATTCCATCAATGGTCTCATCGGCATTTAATTGGTCAATCAGTTGTAGTAGTTCCGCCTCTGTCGTGGTTTCAGGTAAATCATAGGATTTCGAGACCATTCCAATCTCTTCACAACTTTTACGTTTGCTACCCACATAGACTTGAGAAGCAGGATCTGCACCCACTAAAATTACTGCAAGCCCTGGAGCACGTTTACCTTGAGCACGATAATGTTCAATTTTACTGGTAACATCAGATTTGATTTTTTTTGATAGTTCAGTACCTGAAATAATTTGGGCGGTCATGCGTTTTTCCTCAAGGTGGAATTAAGTAAACGTTTGCTATTTTAACTGACAACGCCTTATTTTACAAAGACAATAAAAGAGCGGTTGAAAAAACTGGAATAATTTTGAGCAGTTGAAAGGATAATCTAAAAAATTAATTGACTGAAAAGAAAAGCTCACTATAATTGTGCTCAATCGTCGGCGAGTAGCGCAGCTTGGTAGCGCAACTGGTTTGGGACCAGTGGGTCGTAGGTTCAAATCCTATCTCGCCGACCACTTCTTTTATATTTTCCTCGAAATTCCATACAAAAGATGTAACCCTTGAAATGCGCCCTTAGCTCAGCTGGATAGAGCAACGCCCTTCTAAGGCGTGGGTCAAAGGTTCGAATCCTTTAGGGCGTGCCATAACTCATCTTAATCTATTATTGTTTTTCTAATTTACTTTTTTAGCGAAAATAATCAATTCAACGCATATTTTGTACAATAGAAAATAGCGTAAATTCTAGATCTCAAAATAAATTAATTTAAAAAAATGATTTTAAATTCAGAAAAGAAAATATTTGAATGGCGGTGAGAGGGGGATTCGAACCCCCGATGCACTTTCGCACATACACGCTTTCCAGGCGTGCTCCTTCAACCACTCGGACATCTCACCGTTTTGAAGTGCGTGAAATATAAAGATTTATCTAAGATTAGTCAAGTTTTTTGAGCTAGAACATAAAAAATCCTGTTCCTTTTAGCTAAAATATAAACTTATTCCTTTTTATTGTCGTATTTTTATGCAAATCAAATCTCTCTTTTCTAAAAATGTGTTTCTGGCTGTAAAACCATTTAGCGCATTGAAAGAATCTTTCCGTGAAGGTTACGGAAAACAAAAATTGATTAAAGATATTATTGCGGGTCTCACCGTGGGAGTCATTGCGATTCCCCTCTCCATGGCCTTAGCCATTGCCAGCGGTGTTCCACCACAACATGGCCTTTATACGGCTATTGTGGCGAGTATTGTGATTTCATTAACTGGTGGATCGCGTTTCAATATTTCTGGACCAACCGCGGCATTTGTCGTAATTTTATATCCCGTTACCCAACAATTTGGACTCAGTGGTTTGCTCATGGCTACGCTACTTTCGGGGATTATTTTAGTCATCATGGCCTTGTCTCGATTAGGACGACTAATTGAGTATATACCTCTCCCCGTTACACTTGGCTTTACCTGCGGGATTGGCATTACCATCGGCACCTTGCAAATCAAAGATTTCTTAGGTTTAGATATTGCCCAGATGCCGTCTCACTATATTGAAAAAGTACAGGCTATTTTGACCGCACTTCCGACGATTAGCTGGGCTGATACTGCTGTTGGTTTTGCCACCTTATTTGTACTCACACAATGGCACAAACTTCGTTTACCTATACCAGGTCATTTGCCTGCAGTCATTATTGGTACACTGATGGCATTAGCATTAAGACAATTTGGCTTCTCGGTTGAAACTATTGGTACGGCGTTCCACTACACCTTAGCGGATGGCACAACGGGAAATGGCATTCCGAATGTCTTGCCCGAGTTTGCCTTACCTTGGAATATTCCAAACGCGCAGGGTGAAATCATTAATTGGAATTTTGATAAAATACAAGATCTCTTACCTGCAGCTTTTTCAATGGCAGTATTAGGTGCGATTGAGTCCCTACTTTGTGCGGTCATTTTAGATAATATGACGGATACCAAACATCGCTCCAATAATGAATTACTCGCTCAAGGCTTAGGGAATATTGTTTCACCATTCTTAGGCGGGATTACCGCAACTGCAGCTATTGCGCGCTCAGCCGCTAATGTGAAATCGGGTGCGGTATCACCAATATCTAGTGTTGTTCATGCACTCTTAGTCTTATTCTCACTGTTATTCTTTGCGAATGCCCTGTCTTACTTGCCACTTTCCTCCATGGCTGCTCTATTGTTGATGGTCGCATGGCATATGGCAAATCTGCCTGAAATCATTCGTTTGGCGCGTCGTTCCACACAAAATGAAATTGCGGTGTTGTTCACTTGCCTAATTCTCACTGTGTTATTCGATATGGTGATTGCTATCTCAGTTGGCGTATTATTGGCGAGCCTCTTATTTATCCGTACCATTGCAGAAATGACAAAAGCCATTGAGCAACCTGCACCAGAAGATCTGAATGATGTGTTAGCTTACCGTATCAGTGGCCCATTGTTCTTTGCGGCGGCAGATAAACTCTTTGCTGATTTACACGATAAAACCGTACATACGGATCACGAGATCAAACATATTGTATTGCAATGCGATGCCGTGACCGTGCTTGATACTGGGGGTATTCATGCACTCACCCACTTTGTACAACATATGTTGCCACATCAACAAATCTACTTGTGCAATATGCAGTTCCAACCACTGAGAATGTTAGTGAAATCAAACTCTGTTCCTGAATTGCAAAAAATCAACTACGGCTCAGATTTACAAGATGTCTTTAATAAAATTCGTGAGTTTGAACAAGCAAATCCATAAAACAGTGAAAAGCGTGCTAAAATAGGCACGCTTTTTTATCAATAAAAATAAAGGAATTCAGAATGCGTCCAAATAATCGTGAAAATCATCAATCTCGTCCAATCAAAATCACCCGTAATTACACGAAACATGCTGAAGGCTCAGTATTAGTTGAATTTGGTGATACCAAAGTATTATGTACGGCGAGTGTTGATGAAAGCGTACCGCGTTTCTTAAAAGGACAAAATCAAGGTTGGGTTACGGCAGAATATGGCATGTTGCCACGCTCTACACACAGCCGTATGCAACGTGAGGCCGCAAAAGGCAAACAAGGTGGACGTACCATGGAAATTCAACGCTTAATCGCTCGTTCATTGCGCGCAATGGTTGACTTAGAAGCCCTTGGCGAACGTTCTATTACCTTAGACTGCGATGTGATTCAAGCGGATGGCGGTACAAGAACTGCTTCGATCACCGGTGCAGCAGTGGCTTTATGTGATGCTATCAACGGTTTAATCGCTAACGGCACATTAAAAACCAATCCAATCAAAGGTCTGGTTGCGGCAATTTCGGTCGGAATTGTTGAAGGTGAAGCCGTATGTGATTTGGAATATGTGGAAGATTCAGCCGCTGAAACAGACATGAACGTTGTGATGATGGAAGATGGCCGCATGATCGAAGTGCAAGGTACTGCAGAAGGTGAACCATTCAGCCACGAAGAATTACTCACCTTATTAGGCTTAGCAAAACAAGGCTGCGAACAAATCTTCGCTGCACAACGTGAAGCATTAGGTTTATAGGAACAAAAAATGGAAAGCTACAAAATCGAATTTATTAAGTTCGCGTTGAGTCGCCAAGTCCTCAAGTTTGGTGAATTTACCCTAAAATCAGGTCGAAAAAGCCCTTATTTTTTCAATGCCGGATTGTTTAGTACTGGCGCAGATCTTGCTCGCTTAGGTGAATACTATGCTAAGGCAATTCAATCAAGTGCGGTCGATTTTGATGTCATTTTTGGACCTGCCTATAAAGGCATTCCGATTGCGACGAGCGTTTCCATTGCACTATTCAATCAATTTAATCGTGATACACCTGTTTGCTTTAATCGCAAAGAAGCCAAAGATCACGGTGAAGGTGGTAATTTGATCGGTAGTTCATTAACAGGCAATGTATTATTAGTCGATGACGTGATTACTGCAGGAACCGCTATTCGTGAATCCATGGCGCTTCTTGAAGCCAATCACGCCAAATTAGCTGCTGTCTTTATTGCATTAAACCGTCAGGAAAAAGGCAAAGGGGAACTTTCTGCTATTCAAGAAGTGGAACGCGACTATCAGTGCAAAGTGCTTTCCATTATTGATTTTAATGATTTAATGCAATTCATTGAAAATGAAGCCGATTATCAGCAATATTTGCCAGCGATGCGTGCTTATCGTGAAAGTTATGGTGTGTAATTCATCACTTGAAAAATAAGAATAAAGCCATATTAATGTAAGGGCAGACATTTGCGTCTGCCCATTATTGTCAAAAGACCTTTTGACCGCACTTTAGGGAAGAGAATGTATTTTTTTGGAAAGATTATCGGCGTTTTTCTCGGTTTTAAATGGGGTGGTTTTTTCGGTGCCATCGCAGGACTCATTTTAGGCTCAATCGCAGATAAAAAACTCTATGAGCTTGGTTCGGTTAACTCTAGCTTTTTTAAGAAAAAAACGACCCGACAAGCACTCTTTATGCAAACCACTTTTGCGGTACTTGGACATTTAAGTAAATCCAAAGGTCGAGTGACGGAAGAAGATATTCAACTGGCAAATCAATTGATGAACCAGATGCAATTAGATGAGAGTCATCGAAAACTTGCTCAAGAGGCATTTAGTCGAGGTAAAGCAACCGATTTTCCACTACGTCAGGTGATTCGCGAATTCCGCATTGGATGTGGACAACGCGCTGATTTATTGAGAATGTTCTTGCACGTGCAAGTGCAAGCTGCCTTTGCTGATTCTCAATTACATGACTCAGAAAAAGAAGTGCTTTATGTGGTGGCTGAAGAGCTTGGTCTTTCCCGTATGCAATTTGAGCAAATGCTCGCAATGGAAATTGCAGCTCGTCAATTTACTCAAGGTGGATTCTATCGCCAATACCAACAAGGCGGTTATCAACAGCAAGGTGGTTATCAATACCAACAACAAGGTGGTTACCAACAATCTTCTGGCCCAACATTAAGTGATGCTTATAAAGTATTGGGCGTGAGTGAAAGTGATGATCGTAATGCTGTAAAACGTGCATATCGTCGTTTAATGAATGAACATCACCCAGATAAATTAGTCGCTAAAGGCTTACCGCCAGAAATGATGGAAATGGCCAAAGAAAAAGCGCAACAAATCCAAGCCGCTTACGATTTAATTTGTAAAGTGAAAGGCTGGAAATAGTGCGTGTTATCCTCGCCCCCATGCAAGGGGTGCTCGATCCTTTCGTTCGCCAACTTCTAACTGAAGTGAATGAATACGATCTCTGCATCACCGAATTTGTCCGCGTGGTGGATCAACTCTTACCCGAAAAAGTCTTTTATCGTCTTTGCCCTGAACTCAAAAATCAGGGCTTTACACCTTCTAAAACACCCGTTCGTGTCCAACTTTTAGGCCAACATCCGAACTGTCTTGCTGAAAATGCCAATCGCGCTATTGAGCTTGGGTCACATGGTATTGATTTAAATTGTGGCTGCCCATCCAAAACTGTTAACGGGAGTAACGGAGGTGCAGCTCTACTCAAACAACCTGAATTAATTTATCAAGCGACTCTAGCCTTACGAAAAACTGTACCTTACCATTTACCTGTCAGTGTAAAAGTAAGGTTGGGTTGGGATTGTACTTCACAGGCTTTTGAAATTGCCGATGCCGTACAACAAGGTGGCGCGACTGAAATCACCATTCACGGCAGAACCAAAGCCGATGGCTATCGTGCTGATCGCATCAATTGGGAAAAAATCGGTGAAGTGAGATCTCGCTTGACGATCCCGGTGATTGCTAATGGTGAAATTTGGTGTTGGGAAGATGGTCAAGCATGTTTGAAAGCCACAGGTTGCGAGGATCTGATGGTCGGACGTGGTGCATTAAATATTCCGAACCTAAGTCTTGTACTCAAACAAAATTGTGAAAAAATGCCTTGGGCGGATATTCAAAAAATCTTGCAAAAATATGCGAAAATGGAAAACTTCCATGATTCAGGTTTTTATCATGTTGCCCGCATCAAACAATGGCTACGATATCTTAATAAAGAATATCCTGAAGCGGATATCGTTTTTGAGCGAATTAAAACCAGCAAAACAGCAGAAGATCTGAGAGAACGACTCTATCAGGGCTAAAAAAGTGTGGTCAGAATAGACGGTTTTTTTAGCATTATCCCCATTCGTACGATGAGTTAAACACTCAAACAGAACTTAACCAAAATCAAAAAGTTATCATACCGAACCAGTATAATCGATGAGGCATATACCACAGAAAAGGAGAAGTGCCTTATGAAGACTTGTCTAGAGGTTCATTTTGTGTATCAAAGTGAAGATAAATCGTTAGCCGTAATCGCAGTAATGGTGAATGAAGGTGAAGCTAATCCAGCATTAGCACCAGTCGTTGAGAAAAAACTCACCGTTGGACAAAAAGAAAAATTGGCTCAACCGATTGATATTCAAGCGCTAATGCCAAAAGAGATGGCACGCTTCCGCTTAAATGGATCGCTCACTACGCCACCTTGTAGTGAAAATGTGGCTTGGACCATTTTTAAATCACCAATTCAAGCAAGTAAAGCACAAATTGCCGCGATAGAAGAAATGGAAGGAAAAAACAACCGCCCAACGCAACCATTAAATCACCGTGATGTGGAAGTTGAACAATAAATAAAAAATGCGTAGATAGTTTCCACGCATTTTTTATTCGATTAGAAAAGATTAAAGGTGAATGTTGCCATCATAGATATGAGTGGCATCGCCTGTCATATAAAGCGGTGAGCCTACGCCTTCCCACTCAATAAGCAAGCTACCACCAGGTAGATCAACCTTCACTTTGTTATCAAGTAGACCTTGCATAATTCCTACCGCCGCTGCAGCACAAGCGCCACTGCCACAAGCTTGCGTTTCACCTGCACCACGTTCATATACACGCAACCTAATGTGGTTACGATTGACGACTTGCATAAATCCAGCGTTTACTCTTTCTGGAAAACGTTCATGACTTTCTAAGAGTGGCCCTAACTCTGCTATATTGGCCGTTTCAACATTGTCCACTTGAACAACGCAATGTGGATTGCCCATTGATACTGCACCACAAAGCACCGTTTGAACATCGGTACGTAAAATATAGTTTTTTTCAAATTTGTTGGCAGTAAAAGGAATTTTATTGGGTTCCCAAATCGGCTCGCCCATATTGACGCGAATTTGCCCATCTTCTTTTACTGTTAAAACCATTTTTCCTTTTTGTGTGCTTACTGCAATATCCTTTTTATTAGTCAGCCCTTTTAAGGTGACAAAACGTGCAAAACATCTTGCCCCATTTCCACATTGCGACACTTCACTACCATCTGCATTGAAAATACGATAATGGAAATCTAAATCTGGATCATAAGGTGGCTCAACGATTAAAAGCTGATCAAAACCAATACCACGATGACGATCGGCTAAGCGTTTAATGGTTTCAGGGGTAAAATAGGCATTTTGCGTCACAGCATCAACAACGACAAAGTCATTGCCAAGGCCATGCATTTTGGAAAACTGCATGTTTCCTTCCTTGATTTGAAAATTTTTTGACATTATAGAGAGCAGTAAGCCGAATGGCAAATAGCCTGAATAGACAAAGTGCGGTCAAAAAACACGGTATTATGTAGCAATTGCACAAAGATTTAATTTGTTGTTTCTGTTACATTTTCTTATCTTTTATGTACGAAAGGTAAGAATAGTCAATGACAAAACAAAAATCAACTTTGGAAAATGCGCTTGAAGAAGCGATTGAAGAAATTGAAACCGAAAAGGAAGAAATTGCAGCGCAAATCAAGCAACTCCATAAAGAATTAAAAGATCTTGATCGGAAGATTTCAGACTATCGTGTGGCATTAAATCACGCAAAAGGTCGGGAAGAACCGCCTTTACCTTCAAACCCCAAATTTAGAAATCTTCGTTTCCAAACTTCACCTCAACAGTTGATTGCTCAGGTACTAAAACAAGAGCCTTCAAAATGGTTAAGTGTGAAGGAGATTACATATCAGGCGATGAAGTTAGATGGGCAAGAGATTGAAGAAGTTATACCGTATAAACAATCACAAACGATTGCTTGTACATTAAACTATTTAAAGTATAAATCGTTAGTGGAAAAATGCTTAATAGATAACTCACAACATTGGCGATTGAGAACACTTGAGTAAGGATAGTAAATAGCGGTAGAAATACCGCTATTTTTGTTTCCATTGCCAGTGAACCTCATTTCGGCTGATTTGAACCCTATTAATCCATTCTCTTTTATAAAACTCATTCAGTTGTTTACGAACAGAATCAAGGTGCTTTGCAGATGGCGTGTCAGGATTTAGTTCAATATCAAAAATGCGCTGCGTGAGTTCGGCAATTGTAAAGGCTTTATTGGGTGCTTCTTGCATCATTTGTACGATGTATTTACGAATTTTCCCTTTAAAGAGCTTATACTTGGAACGGTACACAAAGTTATCCGTATTATAAAGGGCAACATCACTTTCCTGTTGAGTAAGCTCAATAGCACGTTTTAATGTGGCAATATTCGCCTCAAGTAACGCAAGATGATGCAAGACTTGTTTACGCTCAAACTCAAATTCTTTGAGCTTCTTATCTAGGTTATATGCCATATATCTACTGCCAAATCACTTCTTGATGAATAATTTTACGCTGCCAATAACCGCACCATTCATTGTTATCGTTGGTGGTTTTCAAACATCGACTTAATACATCAATAAACTGCGCTTTATTTGAAGTACGGCGATTGTCCTCACGGTACGCAATTTCATTAGCATAGTTAAGTAAGTATTCGTTGCTGATTCGGTGAACTTGTCCGTAATACATACGCTTAAAACGACTGAATAGACTTTCTGCCTGATTGTTTGTTACACCTAAGTCACTACGATATTCTTCTTTATGGTTTACCGTTCTCAAGTTATAGTAAGGCAACAAGACATCATAAGCCGTACTTTCATCGGTATTGATTTGCGTATTAGGTTTAATGAATTTTTCAGCAAAACTTTTCACTACTGATTGCGATTCTGTATGTGCCACAAAAACGTGAGAACGTTTTGCTCCACAATGCAGCGCATTACTGGCTTTTTCTTCTGGCGAATAATGCTCACGAGCAACCATTACACAACGTTTATCAGGATTCTGATTTTCCTTTAAGCGATAGTCAATGCGGTCAGCTTTCTTATTCGCTTTACGTGGTGCAGGATGCACATAAGTGCCGTCCATATCCACTACACCTGAAAGGGGGTTCATATCACGACTTTCTAATAACGCCTTGCGGAATTTATGTGATAAAACAAATGCCGTGCGAGGATTAAGTTTTGCATTACGCGCTAATTGAAGGGAAGATAAGCCTTTGACGGCATTTACCCACTCCATTAAAGCATAGAGATAAACCTTAATCGGTTTCTTGCGATTGGCAAAAATGGTGCCAGAAGTGACGCTGAAAGTATGATTACAATATTTGCAACGCCATTGTTTGCGTGTAGAAATATAATAAGGCTTGTGTTGTACCCCACATTTAGGACAAGTGATAAACTCTTTTCCACCCCATCTTAATTCACAAAGCAAATCATACGCTTCTTCTTCCGAGAGTTGTGCAATCTCGTAGGAAGAAAGCGTGCGAGCTTTGCTAGAAAGTAAGAAATGCTGAGTCATCGTCTTGTTTAAAATTTATGTTAATAGAGATTTTAAATATGCTCAAACGTGATAAAATGCGTTTAAACCGAAAACAAATATACGCTCGTTTGCGTAATTTGTCAATTTTAAATCGAAAATGGAACGCTCAAATGTGTATATCAGAAAGATTGAGACAAGTTTGTGAAGCTAAAAATTGGAAAATTACAGATTTTGCAGAGCAGGCAGGAATAGCTTATCGTACGATGCAGGGCTATATCGGTGGTGAACGTGAGCCTAATGCAGAAGGAATGTCAGGCATTGCCAAAGCTGGCGTGAATTTGAACTGGCTCGTGAGTGGTGAAGGGGAAATGTTTCAGATTGCAATGCAAGAAATTGCGATGTCAGAGCAAGAAGAAAAATTACTCAACAACTATCGCACGATGCCTAAAAACTTAAAAGATGCTTTCTCAATTTCTTTTAAAGAAATTTCAGAGAAACAATAATTATTACTTGACACACAAACGTAAGGATCAAAAAATGTTTAACGCAACGCAACGCAACGCAACGCAACGCAACGCAACGCAACGCAGAATAGTCTAACAACAGGTTTTCAATCTTCCAATCCTTTTTTGGGGGAGATTGAAAATGTCTAAATCTACTAAAAATACCAATCTTTCAGTAGCGAAAAAAGCCAAAAATGATGAGTTCTATACTCAATTTCACGATATTGAAAAAGAGATGAACGCTTATCTTGATTTCGATGCTAATGTATTTCGTGATAAAACCATTTTGCTACCATGCGACGATCCTGAATGGAGTAATTTTACCAAATACTTTGCTCAAAATTTTCATCGTTTAGGACTCAAAAAGCTTATTAGTACTAGTTACGCCCATCAATCTAAGCATTTAAACACTCGGTTCCAGCCCTCATCATTTGAACGCAATGACCCGAAATTTGACGCTCAACGATCTCCACAAAAAGGCAAAATTTTTACCCTTACTCAAGATTGTAATGCTGATGGTATTATTGACTTGCAAGATTTAGAATGGCGATATTTAGAAGGCGATGGAGATTTTCGTAGTGATGAAATCAAAGCCTTGCGAGATGAGGCAGATATTATCGTGACTAATCCTCCTTTTTCCTTATTTCGAGAATTTTTAGCTTGGATTGTTGAAGCAGGTAAAAAATTTGCGGTAATTGGTAATATGAATGCTATTACTTACAAAGAAACTTTCCCTTTAATCAAAGAAAATAAAATGTGGCTTGGAGCAACAGGTTTTAATCAAGGTATGTATTTTAAAGTCCCTGAAAATTTTGTTTATGCAGAAAGTTATAAATTTGAACGAGAGCAAAATGGAGAGAAAGTTAATCGAGTACCTGCTGTCTGCTGGTATTCAAATTTAGAACATGGTCGTCGTCATCAACCATTACAACTAATGACAATGGCAGACAATCTAAAATTTAACAAACAAATTACCAATGATCCTAATGCATATCAAAAATATGATAATTATGATGCTATTGAAATTCCTAGAACTAACGGTATTCCAAGTGATTATAATGGGGTAATGGGAGTTCCGATTAGTTTTTTGGATAAATATTGCCCTGAACAGTTCAAAATTATTTGGCAAACAAGCGGTAATACACGAGCTTCTGCCCTAAAGAAATATTAGAAATTTTAAATTATTCTCAGCACCCTGAAGATAGAGGTGGCTGTACGGTTATTAACGGCAAACGCACTTATGGTCGTATTCTTATTAAACATATTACTAAATAAGGCTACTTGAAAATGAAAACTAACTTAAATACGTCAATCACAATTCAACAACTCTGTGATGGTTTTGTTTATAACGAATTAGAGGGGAAAGGGTTATTTGGCTTATCAGGCAAGCTCACTATTCAGCCAGAATATCAACGCAGTTACATTTACAATGATGGTAAAAAAGATGTTGCCGTTATCCAATCTATTTTGAACGGCTATCCACTCGGGTTGATTTATTTTAATCAAACTGATGACGGTAACTTTGAAGTATTGGATGGACAGCAACGTATTACCAGTATTGGGCGTTTTGTTACCAATAAATTTTCTATTGTATTCAATGGTATTGAAAATACATTTGATAGTTTACCCAAAGACCAACAAGAAAAAATCTTAAATACAACTATTTTAGTTTACGAATGCTATGGTACAGAAAGCGAAATAAAACAATGGTTTAAAACTATTAACATCGTAGGCGTACCGCTCAATGAACAAGAATTACGAAACGCTATTTATTCAGGTATTTTTGTTACTAAAGCTAAAGAGTGGTTTAGTAACTCTCGTAATACCAATATACAAAAATGGAATGCTTATATCAAAGGTGATGTTAAACGCCAAGAAATTTTGGAGTGCGCATTAGGTTGGGTAAGTTGTGGTGATATTGATGGCTATATGGCAAAGCATCGCACTGATAACAATATTGACGAATTAAAAGCATATTTTGAAAGTGTAATTGATTGGATTAATACTACATTTAGCGAAGTAAAAAAAGATATGTGTGGCTTAGAATGGGGGCGCTTGTACAAAACCTATAAAGACAAACCATACAGTCCAAGTAAATTGAAAGATGAAATCAATAAATTGTATTTTGATGAAAATGTAACTAATCGCAAAGGTATTTGGGAATTTGTATTGGGAGATTCTTCTAATACACGATTGTTAAATATCCGTATTTTTGATGATAAAATCAAAAAACAAGCCTACAGAATACAAACAGATAAGGCAAAACAACAAGGTATCTCAAATTGTCCACTTTGTGCCAATGGAGATAATGCCAATAAAACCAGAATCTGGGCTTTGAAAGAAATGGAAGCCGACCATGTTTCCGCTTGGAGTAAAGGAGGTGACAGTACACTTGAAAATTGTGAGATGCTTTGCCTTACACATAATCGCATAAAAGGAAATAAATAGAAAAATGATCGAAAATAAAATTGAGTAAACCTATTTTTGATTTTATCTATATATCCTTGTTATGGGTATGAGCAAATTATCAAGGTTCAATGAACAACCAGAACCTGATTATTCATACCTTAAATCAGCCCCGAAAGGGGTTTTTACTTGACGAATCCGTAATTTCGGATTACATTCAAAACTCATTTTTTAGGGAAAAACTCTCAGCAAGAATGACTACAATTTGCCAACGAATCAAGAATTTTGCCTCTAGCTTTTCTTCAAATGAGAAAGATAGATAAACCGCAAGAATTGAGCATCTCGCACGTTATGGGAGAATACCTTATCCCAAAAGCCTCGAAAGGGGGCTTTTTTGTTATAGATAAATAGATGAATGTTTTACATACAAACTATCATTGACGACTAAAAGATTTAAGGTTACATTCTATACAGGGGCTTGACGAGTGTAGTTGTCGCGTCTAATCTTAATAATTATATACCATGATAAAAAATGGTTATTGTAAAGTATAGGTATTGTATGAAAATTACTCGTTTTCTCTGTTCAAAATTACATGGTTTCTTAGATATAGATATCACATTTAATAGTGATCTTAATTTCATTACTGGTATTAATGGTGTTGGGAAAACGGCAGTATTAAAAACTATAAAAGCTATAACTGCTCCAATTCCTGACTTTCATTACTTATCTAACCTTGAGTTTAGTAATATTATTGTTTATTTGGAAAAAGATAGAAATAAATATAAAATAGAATGTAGGCTAGATAATTCTATCAAAAAGTTAAATATTAAGAATATTACAAAAGAGATTAATGATAATCCTGATCTTGTTGACGAAAAAATATGGATTAACATACCTAAAAGTGATTCATTTGAAGAAATAGAATATAAATTCAAAAGAAGTGAGTTTTATAAAATAATTCCAAAAGAATTCTCTTGTTTATTTTTAGACTTAAAAAGAAATATGATTGAAAATAAGATTAGTCAAGATTTCAATGATTTTCAGGATAATTTTTTAATAAGAAAATATTTTTCTAGTAAGGCAGAACTATCTCATAATGAAATAAAAAATGCTATCGAGAATAAAATTAAAATACTACATAATGAAATTGAGAGTCTGCAAGTAAATCTATATTCTGACATTCTACAAATTTGTTTTGAATTCATGACCGTAAATGATCATTTACAAATTTCAAATTATGAAAGTGACATTAATGAATTGATTAAAAGCAAGCCTGATGTAATCAGAACAATAGAAAATATCGAGAAAAAGTTTAATATAAAAAATATTAAAGATAAAATCAATGATTTTTTTGATAAACTATCAGAGATAAATAAAACAAAAAAGAGGAAGAAAGACGAATAGTTTTAATACTAAACAGTCAGAAGCTTGAAATAACTAAAAAAATTATAAGAAAGATAGAAGGGTATAATAAAGGTGTTGAGGGCGTTAGAAAACCTATAACATACTTTATAGATACAATAAATAATTTCCTTCAATATACAGGGAAATGTATAAGTGTTACTTCAACAGGAAAAATTTTCGCAACACATACAGCCTCTAAGAGAAAACTCAATATAAATGAACTTTCTTCAGGTGAACAACAAGTGATTACTATTGTATCCCATATTATATTTAGAGAAAAAAATAATTCTTTAGTATTAATTGATGAACCTGAACTATCTTTACATGTTCATTGGCAAGATATGTTAAGAAATTTTTTTGAAAACTTTAAAGAAAATAAAACTGTTCAACTAATATTAGCAACCCATTCTCCAGAATTAATTTATGATCTAGAAGATAAGTGTATTCCTTTAAGTTGCAGAGCAAAAAATGACAATAAATGACTTGCCCAAAAGACAAAATATCAAACATTTAAGAGAAAATTTTTATCAAGATATAAATGATGTTTTGCATTTATATATAGAGGATACCTCTGAAGGATATGATAAAATATATTACTTAATATTTAGCAAGCTTTTCTCAGGCAAATTTTCTAATATAAAAATTGAACCTGTAGGCTCAAGGACATTAGTTCTTAATAAACATAAGAGTCTTATTCAAGAGAATGAAGCACCTTATAGTCCGAGTTTATGTATAATCGATGGAGATCTATATTTATTAACTAAAAATGAGCCTTGTCAGAAAGGTCTTTATATTTTACCTATGTATTGTATAGAGAATTTACTGTTAAGAACGGATGAAGAGAGTATAATCGAATTCTTAAATATTAATTCATCTAAAATAGAGGACTTTTCTTCTAAACTAAAAATTAATGAATTTAATTCAATGATTTTATCACTCCTTTATATGAAAGTTTTGCTATTGCATTCTCATTAAATGAGTTAAAGGAAATTGAAGGTCCTAACCCAGCATTAATATCAAATTCTTTAGATAAGATAAAAAATAAGGAATTATGCAGTAAAGGTATATATTATAAGCTATCCGAAAATAAGGTTAATGAACTATGTAATGACATAGATGCCTTGTATAAAAATTGTCCTTCGTATGATGTAATAAAATCATCAATCTCAAATAAAATCTGTAAAGATAGTGATAAATTAAGATTTATTTCTGGTAAAGAGCATTTGTTTCCATTATTCCTTGAAAAATTAAAGTATGTTGGTAATTGTTCGATAGATAAATTAAAATTTCTAAGATACTTAGCTCAAAAATGTGACGTAAAACAAATATCTTCTTGTGAAGGATTTATATTAATGGAGAGATGAGTTGGATAAGATGTATTCTATATTTATTGATTCAGATAAGAAGTATGAGCTTCTTAAAGACGAATTATTAAAAATTGGTTGTTGTAACTATTTAATTTCAAATGGTAAAAAATATAATGCTCCTGAAAAGTTATTTTTTTACAACTCTAATATAAAAGAAAGAAGAGATGTATTTGATGAAATTAATGAAATACTCATTGAACATGAAATAGATGCTAAAGTAGTCATAATGCAGACCGAAGGTCGTCTCTGGTATGGTCTGGAATTATCTAAGGATGAATAATAAACTTAGTCACGAATCAATGATTTGCCTTTACTTTCCCTTAAATGTGAAAGATAGATAAACCGTCAAAATTGAACATTTTGCACATTATGGGCGAATGCTGCAATGAGTTTATCTAGGCGTTAAGTCCACAAGTTCCTTGTGGCGGTACGGTATTCGAGGCATAAATGCTTTGAGCCGACTTGAGATTTTCAAGTGGGCGATTTTTTGTGTCTGGCGTTTAGCAAATCTCGAATGCCTTGTACTACACAAGGAAATTCGCAATGGCTCAACATTATTTACTTTCAAGTAAATCAAAAAACATCAATTTAAAAGATATTTTACGCCTTACTGAAGAAAATGCTTTTCACCTTTTAAAAACTCACCGTTGGGGCAACCCTGATAATGTTCGTGATGTATGCTGTCCGCATTGCGGTATTCGCCACGAAGCCTATTTCCTTGCTTCTCGTAAACGTTGGTGCTGCAAACATTGCAAACGCCATTTTTATATTACGACAAATACAGCCTTTGCCTTTCATAAAGTTGATTTAGTCGATATTCTTGCTGTCATTTTAATGATGGTAAATAGCTCAAAAGGCATTAGTGCGATTGATGTTAGTCGTCATCTTAATTTGAACTACAAAACGGCATTTGTACTTTGTGGGAAAGTTCGCGAAGCTTTATTTAAAACGCGCGATTTAAGTCCATTGTCAGGCGAAGTTCATGAAGATGGAATGTGGATCAACTTTACCTTGCGTCCAACTAATTTTCGTAAAAACAATCATAAACAACGTCAAAAAGCCGATGAGAAAGGTCGCAAATATCCTAAATTTAGAACGACTAAACATTGTCTATTCGCTATTACACAACGTGCTGCAAATGATAGTAATATATCTGGAGCAAATCGTACCATTGTTGCAATGGATTACACCGAAAATGCGGATACTGTTTTTGCATTGAATCAACGCTTTGTGAAAGCAGGCAGTGATATTATGTGTGATGAAAACCCTGCTTATAAAAGTCTTGATTTTCACTACACCCGTTGGTCGGTGAATCATCAAGAGGCTTATAGTGCGAAAGGTGTAAACAACAATCTAGCAGAATCCTTTAATGCCAGAATGCGTGATTTAATGCGTGGCACACATCATAAAACCGATAATAAATATGCCTTACATTATGCTAATCAAGCTGCATTCTTTTCAGATAACCGCCGTAAATCAAATGGGGAACTCTTTGAAGATGTCCTCAAACGTTGCTTATGGGTATTGCCGCTCAAAGAGTGGATCGGTTACTGGCAAGGAAATCATCGTGAAGGTGAGCTTCTCGGTATGAAAGCCTTTGCACCTAACGAAATTTCATCACACTACTTTAAGCGACTTGAAGAACAAACTGCATACGATGAAATTCTGATGGCAGCATAGAATCGTATAGACGCTAATAGACTTAGATAGAATTATATAGAAAGAAATAACTTACCTGAATAAAGGTTGAGAGGATTAGCTACGCCTTGAATTTGAAAAAATGGAAATTTGATGTGAAAAATTGCGAGGTTGAAGTTATAATTTTAGTTAAAAGAAATGCCTTTCACGATTTTTATTCGGAAAGGCATTCAAATTTATGCGGTAAATTAGTCAATTTTCGGACTTTGTGCAACTGCTACATAATACCGAAAAAACACTTTATTTTCTCACCGCACTTTCATCATTACATCCAAGCGTTATTACGAATAATCCCTACTGCAATCCCTTCAATTTCAAAATGAGGTTGTTCTTCAAGATTAACAACAATCGGCTGAAACTCTTCATTTTCTGCATGCAGATAAATAACTGAACCTTTGCGTTCTAAGCGTTTTACTGTCACTTCATCTTCAATTCGGGCAACAACAATTTGTCCATTTCGCACATCTTTTGTGCTATGTACGGCAAGAAGATCGCCGTCTAAAATACCGATATCTTTCATGGATTGACCATATACTTTTAATAAAAAGTCAGCTTGTGGCTTAAACATATTCGCATCAACACGATAAGTGCCTTCAATATGTTGCTCAGCCAGAATCGGCTCCCCTGCTGCTACGCGGCCGATGAGCGGTAAGCCTTCTTCTTCCTCATCATTTGCACTGTCATCAATAATGCGAATACCGCGAGAAGCCCCTGCAACAATTTCAATTGCACCTTTACGAGCAAGTGCTTTTAAATGTTCTTCCGCCGCATTAGGGGATTTAAAGCCTAATTCACGAGAAATTTCTGCACGAGTTGGCGGCATACCCGTAGTTTCTAAATGGCGCTTTAAGAGTTCCAGCACTTCTTGTTGTCTGGCAGTTAATGGTCTCATATACACTCCTGTTACTTTATACAGAATAACTGTTAGTATATACAGAAAGATGACGATTGCAACAACTATTTTCTAGCGATAAAAGTGCGGTCAATTTTTTTCATATTTTTGAGTGTTCATCACAAATCTCAAATGTAAATTTTTAGAATTTGACTGGTCTAATGTGTTAAAATGCCTGACAATACCTAGAAATGTCTAACAAAAAGAGAACGTTAATTATGTCTGGCATCGTAAGTACTTATCGTAAATTATTAGAATTACCGCTTTCGGTTTTAGTAAAAAATAATCCAATCCCCGCTCAACCAATTGAAGAGCTTCAACTCAATATCAATCAACCTATTCTTTATGTTTTGCCTTACACCTCTCAAACTGACTTCGTCATTTTCCGTCGTAACTGTTTGAGCGTAGGTTTGCCTGATCCAGCTGAAAAGAATGTGATTGATGGCGTAGCATTACCACGTTATGTCTATTTAGACGAAGGTCGTCGCTTTTTTAAATCAAAAGGCGCAAAAGATGAAACCGCCAAAGTCTTCAATAAATACTTAGAATTGCATCGTGATGTTGCTGATTTAGATGTACAATTGATCCCTGTTTCGGTGCTTTGGGGACGTTCACCAGGTAAAGAAGATAAAGCAAGCTTACCGAATCTGCGTTTATTGAATGGCATTCAAAAAACCTTTGCGGCAATTTGGTTTGGTCGTGATACTTTTGTGCGTTTTTCTCAAGCGCTTTCTTTGCGTTACATGGTAAATGAACATGGTTCTGATGAAAAAATTGCACAAAAACTGGCTCGCGTGGCTAAAATGCACTTTGCTAAACAACGCATTTCCGCGACAGGGCCTCGCTTGCCAAACCGCGAAGCCATGTTTAATAAGCTATTAAATTCTCAAGCAATTCAAAATGCCATTGAAGATGAGGCAAAATCAAAAAATATCAGCCGCGATAAAGCCTATGCTGAAGCCGAAAAAATTCTTCGTGAAATTGCAGCTAATGTAAGCCATTCCAGCCTTCGTGCGGCAGACCGTTTCTTACGTTGGCTATGGAACAAACTGTATTCCGGTATTGATGTACAAAATGCGGACCGCGTGCGTAAATTAGCATTAGAAGGACATGAGATTGTTTATGTGCCTTGTCACCGTAGTCACATTGACTATTTATTACTTTCTTATGTGCTCTATCACCAAGGTCTTGTACCGCCACATATTGCAGCGGGGATCAACTTAAACTTCTGGCCAGCGGGTCCTTTATTCCGTAGCTGGGGAGCATTCTTTATTCGCCGTACGTTTAAAGGTAACCGCCTTTACTCTGCAATTTTCCGTGAGTATTTAGGGGAATTATTCCACCGCGGTTATTCCGTCGAATACTTCATTGAAGGTGGCCGTTCTCGTACAGGTCGCTTGCTTGCACCGAAAACTGGTATGATGTCAATGACGCTACAAGCACTTCAACATAACCAGACTCGTCCTATTTCTGTAGTGCCGGTGTATATCGGTTATGAGCACGTATTAGAAGTGGACACTTACGCAAAAGAATTACGTGGCGCAGCGAAAGAAAAAGAAAATGCTGGCTTAGTTTTACGTGTGATTAAAAAATTACGTAATTTAGGTCAAGGTTTTGTGAATTTCGGTGAGCCAATCACGCTTTCCAATTACCTCAATCACCATTATCCAGAATGGAAAGAACAACATCATGAAGATAAACCTCACTGGTTTAACCATGCTGTTGGGTCTATTTCTAATCAAGTGATGGTGAATATTAATAAAGCGGCTGCTGTCAATGCGATGAATTTAGTGGGGACCGCTCTACTCTCTTCTCGTCAGCGTGCACTTTCTCATGAACAGCTACTAGAACAACTCTCTAGTTATCAAGAAATGTTAAAGAATGCACCGTATTCTACTGATGTGGTACTGCCAACTGATACACCAAAAGCGATGCTTGAGCATGTACTAAGCTTAGACCGTGTTGGCGTGTTAGTTGAAAAAGATAACTTTGGGGAAATTATTCGTTTAGAACGTAATTCCGCTGTTCTCATGACGTATTACCGCAATAATATTCAACACTTATTTGTGTTGCCTTCACTTATCGCGAGTATCGTTTTACATTATGAAGCGATTCAAAAAGATTTATTATTGGATGCGGTACGTAAAATTTATCCATTCTTAAAAGGTGAACTCTTCCTTCATTTCACTGAAGAAGAATTAGATACACAAATTAAAGCTATTATTGATGAATTTGCGTGTCAAGAAGTTATTCAATCCAATGATAATTTCTTATCGATCCACCGCTCTAAAGTGCGTATTTTACAACTTTGGTCTGCGGGTATGCGCGAAATCTTACAACGCTACTACATTACAGTAAGCATTTTGCGTAGAGATCCTGAAATTGCCCGTGGTTTACTAGAAAAAGAAAGCCAATTGGTGGCACAGCGTCTTTCCGTATTACACGGTATTAATGCGCCAGAATTCTTTGATAAAGCAGTATTCTCTGCCTTCATTGCTCACTTGAAAGAAGAAGGTTACTTCGATGATGACAAAGAAAAATTACACGAGCTTGCCACAATCTTAGAACATTTAATTTCTAGTGAGATTTGCTTAACGATCAATAGCGCGGCAGATAAAGCAGATGAAGTTAAGATTGAAGTAGAAGAAGATAAATCAAATAAAGATGAATAATCTTTAGTGAAATAACAAAAGGGCGTATTGGAGATCCAACACGCCCTTTTCTTTATACGATTAATTCAACCAGAAATAATATCCTATTGTCGCGATAACCAATATACACACAATATTTAAGATAAACCCAGCTTTAACCATATCACTTTGGCGGACCTCACCTGTACCAAACACGATTGCATTTGGCGGTGTTGCTACCGGTAACATAAATGCACAAGATGCACCTAAACCGATAATTAACGCAAGACCAATTTCCGGCATACCGAGAGATTGTGCGATAGAAATAAAGATTGGTACTAATAACGCTGCACTCGCGGTATTGGAAGTGAATTCAGTTAAGAAAATAATGAAGGTTGCGACCAATAAACCAATGAGGTAGTAGTGTTGCCCTTGAACTAAGAATACAATACCGTCAGCTAGAACTTTACTTGCACCAGAATCTTTTAACACTGCACTCAAGGTTAAACCACCACCGAAAAGCATCAATACGCCCCAGTCAGTATTTTCTTGAATTTGTTTCCAATTCGCCACACCAGTAGAACAAATAACAACAGCAGCAAGTAATGCTACCACGCTATCAAAACTACCGATATTTTTGGCAAGACCAAATACACCTGAAATCATTGGATTAATATAGCTACTAAATACCCAGCAAAGTGCAATTACAGCAAAAATTACAAGCGTTAAAATACGTTGGCCATTCATTTCAATACGCTCAAAATTTTGCTCAAAACGTAAATTAAGTTTTGGTTTAAATACAATGAAAAGCGTACCAACCATTAATGGCATCAAAATAATCATAATTGGCAAGCCATACCATAACCAATCTGAGAAAGTTAAATGTAAGTTACTTGCGACGATAGCATTTGGTGGACTACCCACTAATGTTCCCATACCACCAATACTCGCACTGTATGCAATACCCAATAATACGAAGACATAAGTATTGTGTTCTTTTTCTTTATCAAGTTGGCTTAAGATCCCCATGGCTAAAGGTAACATCATTGCAGCTGTCGCAGTGTTACTCATCCACATAGAAAGGAAAGCGGTAATAGAGAAAAGGTACATCACAGCAACCAATAAATTACCACGAGCCATCGCCATGATTTTATTAGCAATCATTTTATCAAGCTTTTGCATATGTAAAGCCGTCGCTAAAGCAAATCCACCAAAGAATAAGAAAATGGTTGGATCGGCAAAGGCGACCAAAGCTTGCTTGGTTGTCACCAAATCAAGTGCAATCGCAAGCAATGGCACCAATAGAGCGGTCACTGTGACATGTAATGCTTCAGTTAACCAAAGGATTGCTACCAAAGCTAATAATGCTAAACCTGCATTTTCCTTAGGTGCAAAAGGTAAGGCTTTAAGTAAAATAAAAAAACAGGCTATCGCTAGCAGAAAGATAATCCCACTTTTATAATTTTTTGCTGTGTTTGTTTCGTTCATGAGTCCCTCCAAACTGATTACAGATGAACTATTTGCGATGTTAAATGAATGTTACAAACTTTCAACCAACAAATGTTTAAAATGTGATCTTGTTCAAAAAAATTTTAACAAAAAAAGTGCGGTTATTTCTAACCGCACTTTAAAAAGGTCAATAATTTCAAAATTATTCTTCTTCGAAATCTTCTAAATCTAATGCTTCTTGTGAAAGAATAATACCTGTTAAATCAGCATAAATATAATCTTCAGGGAAGAACGTCACGCCACCAAAATTTACAGGAAGATCACTTTCACCATGATTATTTTCATCTGCGCCAACTGGAATTGGTGCAAGCGCATGAATACCAATATCAATATTTTCAAGCTGTTGAATTTGACGCACGGCACCATAAACAATAATACCCGCCCAGTCATTATCTGCCGCAAGTTGTGCAAGCTCAGCATCAATTAAGGCACGACGTACTGCACCACCGCCATCTACGACAAGCACTCTGCCATTACCATTTTCTTCGAGAATTTCGGCAATTAATCCATTATTTTCAAAACATTTTACTGTCGTCACTTTGCCGTAGAAATTGCTGACACCACCAAAACTAGAAAAAATTGGTTCAACCACATCCACTTGATCAGCATAAATATCACAAAGTTCTGAAGTATCGATATACATAATGTACCCCTTGTCGGTAAAATTTTTTCTCTAGTATAAGCCGATTTAGCCGATAAGCAAGCCTAAACTAAACAAGATATTTATAAATAAAGAAATCATTGACATCTGTGCTAGCATAGGACGTAACACTGCAGGTTCTTTGCTACGATAAACAAATAAGGCGTGTTTTAATAACAGTGGAAATGCCAATAAAAATAAGAAATGCCAAGGACTAAACGCTGTTGATGCCGCAAATAGCACATAACATAAAGCCGCAACACTTAATAAAACACAATGATAAATACGTCCTTTCTTCGGGCCAATACGCACAACCAGGGTATTTTTCCCTACTTTCGCATCTTGCTCAATATCACGTAAATTATTGATATTTAAAACGGCTGTTGCTAATAAACCTGAGCCTAACGCAGGTAAAGTAATTAAGCTATCAATGCTGTGAGTTTGTAGATAATAAGTTCCACCTACCCCCAATAAACCAAAAAAGAGCAATACTGACAGATCGCCTAAACCTAAATAACCATAAGGTTTAGCCCCTACGGTATAAGTAATGGCAGCAATAATGGCAAGAATACCCAAACCTGCAAAGGCCAATAAATCTGTGAGACTTTGATATGCTATACCAATTAAGAATGCACCTGAGAAAAATGCTCCCACCGCCATTAAAATTAAGCCCCATTTAAGCTCATTCGCAGAAATTGCACCTTGCTGAATACCACGTAAAGGCCCAATACGTTCTTCGGTATCTGACCCTTTTTGATGATCGCCGTAATCGTTAGCAAAGTTGGAAAGTACTTGCAATAAAATAGTAGTGAGCAAGCAAAGTAACATCACGGTGAGATTAAAACTTTCTTTATCCGCCCAATATGCCAATGCTGAGCCAGTAAAAATAGAAGCTAATGCCAAAGGCAAGGTTTTTGGGCGAGCGGTTTCCCACCACATTTTCAATTTATGATTTGTCATTTTTTTTGACCGCACTTTTGATTACAATAAAGGGCGTATTCTACACGGAAATTGCCTTTTTATGAATGATTTAACACTGACTCTTCACCCAATTGCGGTGATTCACACGCCTTACAAAGAAAAATTCTCGGTGCCACGCCAGCCTGATTTAGTACAAGATGGTATTGGTATTGTGGAACTGCTACCTCCCTATAATTCACCAGAGGCTGTGCGAGGATTAGAGCAATTTAGCCATCTTTGGCTTATTTTCCAATTCGACAAAATACCCCATGGGAAATGGCAATCCACTGTTCGCCCCCCTCTTTTAGGCGGCAATCAACGTGTCGGTGTATTTGCTTCACGCGCTACGCATCGCCCTAATCCGCTAGGCTTATCCAAAGTAGAATTGCGCCAAGTGGAATGTATTCATGGGCGTGTTTTTCTGCATTTGGGCTCTGTGGATCTTGTAGATGGCACACCGATTTTTGATATTAAGCCTTATATTGCCTATGCTGATAGTGAACCCGAGGCAAAGTCAAGTTTTGCACAAGAAAAGCCACCTGCAAAATTAAACGTAGAATTTACAGAAATGGCCCAAAGTGCGGTTGAAAAATATCACAAAAATCGACCACACTTAGCAAGATTCATTACGGAAGTGATCGCACAAGATCCTCGCCCGGCTTATCAACAAGGTAAAGAAACCGATCGCATTTATGGTATTAGTCTTTACGAATTTAATATTAAATGGCGTATTAAAGCTGGGACAACAGATTGTGTCGAAATTCTCGATATCCAAAAATTAAAAGAACAAAAAAGCTGACTTTCGTCAGCTTTCTTTTTATCGTTTTAATTCTGTCTAATCTGGCAATGCATTCAGCACAGCTTTGACGAGCGTTGCCAATGGAATAGCGAAAAATACGCCCCAGAACCCCCATAATCCACCGAAAATCAGCACCGAAATAATGATTACTAAAGGATGTAAATTAACGACTTCGGAGAATAAATACGGTACTAACAGGTTTCCATCTAGAAGTTGACTTACCGCAAAGGCCACAATTAAATACCAAAACGTTGGAGAAATGCCAAACTGGAACATGGCAACTAAAGCAACAGGAATCGTCACCAATACCGCACCAATATAAGGGACTAAGACAGAAAGACCTACGGCAACAGAAAGTAATAACGGATAATTTAAACCAAAGCTTAAAAAGATGATATAAGTCACCACGCCAACAATCAAAATCTCCAACAACTTGCCATGAATATAATTCGCAATTTGTTGCTGCATCTCATTCCATACTTTAGAAGCTAAAAGACGGTTTTTAGGCAAAAATCGGCTTACACCCGCAAGAAGTTCGGTTTTATCTTTCAGCATAAAGAACATCATTAATGGCACTAAAAATGCATAAATACCCAGTGATACAAGGTTCATTAATGAGGTAATCGACAATTTCACCGCAGATTCACCAAAGCCCAAAATCTTCGCTCTAGCAGCACTAAAAAAGGTATCAATCATGGTGTAATCGATGAGTTCAGGATAATGCTCAGGAAGGGCTAACAACCATTCATGTAATTTATTGAACATGGCCGGCAAATCGCTTAATAAGGAAATCGTTTGATTCCATAATGTTGGTACTAGCCCGAAGAAAACTAATAACGCCAAGGTTAAAAAACCACCAAAAATAATTAACGTGGCGAGCATTCGGGGAAATTTTAATTTTTTCGTCAGGAAATTAATTGGCATTTCCAATAAATATGCTAATACAATGGCAATCAGCAACGGGGCGATTAAATCACTAAAGAAATAAATCGCAATAAAGCCAAATAACAAAATGGCAAGTAGCCCCATCGCCTGCGGATCGCTTAAGCGGCGACTATACCAATTTTTTAGCATTTCAAACATAAAGTCTTCCTAAACAAGTATTTTTTGTCATTATAAGTTAAAATTTAAATCAATCCTATATCCACTCATTCAACATAAAATAGAAGGAAACGTTATGTCTGTTAAGATTTATCATAATCCACGTTGCTCAAAAAGCCGTGAAACCTTAGCTTTATTAGAAGAAAAAGGCATTCAACCGACGATTGAACTTTATTTGCAACAACACTACTCTGTTGAAGCATTACAGCAACTGGCTAATAAATTAGGATTAGATGATGTCAGAAAAATGATGCGTACCAAAGATGAGCTTTATCAATCATTAGGGTTAGATAATCTTGCATTAACTAATGATGATTTATTAAAAGCCATCAGTGAAAATTCAGCCCTATTAGAACGCCCGATTGTGGTAAAAGGTGAAAAAGCCAAAATTGGACGACCGCCTGAAAGCGTACTCGCCATTTTGTAATTCTATTCATTTTCGCTATAATGACTTGCCGTGAAGCACTTCACGGCAATTTTTTAGAGGTAAATATGACGAAAAAAACAAAAAGTGCGGTTGAAAATCAGCCCATTTATAAACACACCAAAGGTGTCGTGAAAGATAATGCCGTGATGTCACTGTTACACGATAAATTATTTCGCCAACGCATTGAGAAAAAACGTAAAGGCAAAGGCAGTTATCAACGCAAAGCAAAATATGCGAGCAATTGGTTTGAAAAGCCCGATGATAAAGTTTTTGATTTCAGAAATTTTATCATCGGGTTTTTCGTTTCAATTTCAGTATAAAAAATAACAAGCAGAGGAAGTCTATATGTCAATCAAAACAGAAGTTTTATTTAACAATACTTGGAATGTCCGTATCAGTGATCCAGGTGAAGAAGGTGCTCAAAGCCACTTTTTTGAAACCATTTATCTGACGCTCACGGCTTATTTTGAAGGCAAAAATGTGCGTTATGAATTTGTGCGTAAAGTAGAAGATCAAGTAAAAATCAAACGCTCATTTACAGAATTAAGCGAGTTATTCAAATTCTTGGGGATTATTTGGACCCAGTTTCTCTCGGTAACCTCGGTGTAAAAATAGGTAACTTAGGCGTGAAAGCTGAATAAATTTTTTCTAATAAAAAAGTGCGGTCAAATTGATCTGCACCCCAAAAGTTGGACTCAACAAACCAACAATTGAGGTGCAGATTTTTTATGGGTAAACACTATACAATCGAATTTAAATTACAGGTTCTTCAACCTATTTTGAATGGGAAAATGAGTATTAGAGAAGCTGCTCGTTTTTACAATATTCCTTCCAACGCCCTAGTCGGGACATGGTTGAAACGGTTTGAAAAAAGTGGCATAAAAGGACTGATTCCCCGTAAACCATCAGGACGACCGCCGATGAAACCCAAATATGCAAAAATGCCACCGCCACCCAAAACTGAAGAAGACCGTTTACGCCTGAGAATTTTACAGCTTGAAGCGGAGGTGGCCTACCTAAAGGAGTTGAGAAGGCTCAGACTTCAGGACGAAGCCGAGCAACGGAAATTATCCAAAGGTTAAGAACACGCTATCCGTTAAAATGGCTTTTAGGCTTTGCACAGTTAGCGCGTAGTACGTTTTTTGCGAAACGTCAGATTAAACCGGATAAGGATGAGTTGTTGAAAAAGACCATTCAACGCATCAAAGCCAATCATCCTGATTATATGGCTACCGACGTGTTCATGCCAGCTTGCCAGGCGTGAATCATAAAAAAGTTCAACGTTTAATGCAGACACTTGGGCTTCAAGTGCGGTCAAGAAAAAGCAAGAAATTGACGACCTATCGAGGCACGATAGGGGTGATTGCACCGAATCATCTTGAACGCGATTTTAGTGCAACGGCCCCGAAACAAAAATGGGTGACCGATATCACAGAGTTTAAGGCGAAAGATGGGAGTAAAGTCTATTTATCTCCAATTTTAGACTTATTTAACAATGAGATAGTTTCATGTAATCTCAGCTATTCCCCAAACTGGGCACAAGTAGAGGACATGTTAATGCAAGCCGTCAAAGGATTAAATAAGGCTTGTGGTGTCATTTTGCATTCAGACCAAGGCTGGCAATATCAAATGGTAGCTTATCGTCGAATCTTGGCTGAACATGGCATCATTCAAAGTATGTCGAGAAAAGGGAATTGCTTAGATAACGCCGCGATGGAAAGTTTCTTTGGGCGATTAAAAACGGAATGTTTTTATGGTCGAGAATTTAAAACAAAAGAAGAGATAGTTGATGCTGTCATAAATTATTTGGATTACTATAATCATCGACGGATTCAACTAAAATTAAAAGGACTGAGTCCGATACAATATCGAAAACAATCCTTTAAATAACAGTCTAACTTTTTGGGGTCAGATCAGATTGAACCGCACTTTTTATTTCTCAACTTATTATATTATTGTGCAAGTAACACACCTAGCGCGGAATAGAGGGATTGAGCTGCTTCATTTGATAATACCTTGCCATCTTCATCAGTGATGACGACCGCACTTTGTTTACCCACCGCAGAAACTTGCATTTGGTAAACACCTTTTTCGAGCTTAGGTGGATTCACACCTAAACGTAACCACTCTTGTTTATCCAATGGTTTATATTTCAATTCGCGATAACCTCGGCCAGCAGATTCCGATGTGGCTTTAAAGCCTAATTTCGGTAAAACCGAACCTAAACGTTGCCATGCTTGACCAAAACTTGCATCCATACCTAATGCCATTCTACCGTTCGTATCAGTAATTAAACCTGATTGGAAAGGTCCTGCCGAGGCATTATTTAAATCTTGTTGTTGCTTGTTATAAGCGTTAGTAAGCGCAGCAACAAAACGATTTAAACGATCTGATGCATAACGCTGTTTATCTGCTTGATTTGGTGTGTAAATCACACCATCACGACGCATTTGTTCGACAGAAACAGCCAACGCACTCGCATCTTGCGCTGTAACTTGTTCAATTTTATAACGGATCTCTGTATTGGCTTTATCATCTGCACGACCTGTTGGCGCCCAGTCACTGATTAATACTGCACCATTTAAAGTCGAATTTGTGCCTTCTTCTTTTAATAAACGCTCAACTTGCTTAAGATTATAAAGCTCTGCTTGTGCATCCGTATAAACAATTAATGCACGTTCACCATCAAATTGTGTTAAAGAATTTTTAATAATCGCTAACGGTGTTGAAGGTGGGCGAATATCCACGCGTTCTTTTTTCGCATTAAGCTGAGGAAGTTCATAAGTCGGATCGGCTTGCTGCAATGTTACACCACCACTCGCTAAAGGAGAAAATCTCGGTGTTTCACGAGCAGCATTCTGATAAGTATCGTTAGCCGTCTGCATTTTTTCTACACTGTTTGAACACGCCGATAACAATGCAGCTGCGACTAAACTCAGTACGATTTTTTTCATTCCTTAAATCCTTCAATAAAATAATTAAAATAATGACCGCTCTTTGACAAATAAAAAAGCCGAAAGTTTAAAGGGCTGTAAAAACAACCCTTTAATTCATTAAATTAAGCCAGCAATTTTTAATGCTTCTTCTACTTTTACTTGCGCGCTTCCGCTTAACACAGTAAGTGGTAAACGTAAATGTGGAGTCTTAATCAAACCTAAACGATACGCAGCCCATTTAACTGGAATTGGGTTTGATTCAATAAATAAATCTTGATGTAAAGGCATTAAACGTGCATTAATCTCTTCCGCTTTCATAAAATCGCCCGCTAAAGCATAGCGACACATCGCAGCCATATCTTTTGCTACAAGGTTATTTGTCACAGAAATAACACCCTCTGCGCCTAATTTCATCGCTTCTAACCCTGTGGCATCATCTCCACTTAATACAATGAAATCTTTACCGGCTAATTCTTTAATCGCAGTGATGCGAGCTAAATCGCCAGTTGCTTCTTTAATCCCCACAATATTATCAATTTGTGCTAAACGTGCCACGGTTTCAGGTTTCATATCACTGCCGGTACGACCTGGCACATTATAAAGAAGTTGTGGTAAATCTGTACATTCAGCAATCGCTTTAAAATGTTGGAACATGCCTTCTTGAGTCGGTTTATTGTAGTAAGGCACAACAGATAAACAACCCGCCACACCACTATCACGCAATAATTTTGTCATCACGATAGCTTCGCTTGTTGCATTTGCACCAGTGCCCGCGATAATTGGGATACGACCTTTCGCTAACTCAACTGTCTTTTCTATCACCTTCACATTTTCTTCAATGCTTAATGTCGCAGATTCTCCTGTTGTGCCCACAGATACAATCGAATCAGTACCAGCATCAATATGAAATTCAATGAGTTTTTTTAATGTTTCAAAATCAATATTTCCATGGTTATCCATCGGGGTTACTAAAGCAACAATACTGCCTGAAAATAAAGGGGTTTGCGTAGTCATAAGTTCTCCATTTACATCTATTCTGCGTTTAACAATAATATTTGAAAATACTTGGTTATAATCGCTAAAATAGTTTGAATTTACAAATCATTTTTCACATTTTTAAGGATTTTTTATGAAAACATTACAAGTGGGTGATTTAGCACCGCAATTCACACTTTTAAATCAAGACAATCAACCTGTTTCACTCAGCGATTTCAAAGGTAAAAAAGTACTCGTATATTTTTACCCAAAAGCATTAACGCCGGGCTGTACAACTCAAGCCTGCGGTTTACGTGATGCTAAAAATGAGTTAGAAAAATTAGGTGTTGCTATTTTAGGTATCAGTACAGATTCGCCAAAAAAATTGGCTCAATTTGTTGAGAAAAAGTCGCTCAATTTCACCTTACTTTCCGATGAAGATCACCAGGTTGCAGAACAGTTTGGCGTGTGGGGGGAGAAGAAATTCATGGGCCGTGTTTATGATGGTATTCACCGTATTACCTTTCTCATTGATGAGCAAGGCAAAATTCAGCACGTTTTTGATAAATTCAAAACGGGCGAACATCATCAAGTTGTCTTAGATTACCTACAATCCCTTTAAAACACCTCTCCAAACAACCGCACTTTACTAATTTATCTCAAAGTGCGGTCAAAAAAATAGCTATTTTTCTAATTTATATTTACGCCCTATTTTCCATTTGATAGAATTTACATCTAATTGAAATTCATTCTCAATTCAATTTGTGTTTTTTTATTACCCATACAAGGACTATCAAATGCTACAACTTTTTGAGTTTTTAGAACAATATAGCGATTACGTGATTATCGGACTTCTACTTTTTATGAGTGTGATCATGCTCACCGCCGTAATTGAGCGTTTTCTCTTTTTAAAGAGTGTAAACGTGGCGAAATATTCCAATATTCACGCACTTGAAATTGATTTAAATCGTAATATGACGGTGATCTCAATTGTCGGTGCCAATGCACCTTATGTTGGCTTACTCGGCACTGTAATTGGGATTTTATTAACTTTCTACCAAATTGGTCATGGTGATGGTGAAGTCGATGCTGGTGCCATTATGATGCACCTCTCTCTTGCATTAAAAGCAACTGCAATAGGTATTTTAGTCGCGATTCCTTCCATGATGTTCTATAACGGTTTAGGCCGTAAAGTAGAAGTAAATCGCTTGAAATGGAAAGTATTAAACGCTCAAAAAGATAAGGAATAATCGTGAAAAAATTTGATGAAATCAACATTATTCCTTTCATCGACATTATGTTGGTGTTATTAGCGATAGTGTTGGTCACTGCATCCTTTATTTCTCAAGGGAAAATTAAGGTGAATGTTCCCAAAGCGAGTTCAACGGTCGCATTCAAATCAGATGAATTAACAAAATTATTAACAGTTACGGCTGATAAACAACTTTATTTTAATGACAAACCTATCTCACAAGAAGCTCTTGAAAAAGAGGTCGCAGGTTGGAATAAAGATCAAAAAGTAACATTAAAAATTGATGCTGAAGCCTCTTTCCAAAATTTCGTCACCATTACCGATATGTTATCGAAAAATGAAATCAAAAATGTCGTCATTGTTTCCATGAAAGATAAAGGTGCCCCAAGCAAAACGACTCAAGGAAATGAATCAAAAAATACGCCTGAAGTGGGTGGAGTTGCAAGCGGAGGCGTTGGAGTAGGACGTAGTCAATGAACAGCCAACAAACCAAACGATCATTATTAGGTTTGCTTATTTCTTTATTGGTTCATGGTAGCATCCTTGGAGCGTTATTTTGGAACTGGCATACGCCACATGAAGCGGCGAGTAATGCTCTAGGTGAAATATCCACGACGATTTCAATGGAAATGATTCAAGGGATGAGAGTGGAAGAACCCGCTCCTGAGGCGGAACCTGAACCTCAACAGGCAGAACTAGAACCTGAAAAACAGGAAGTCGTCTCGGATCCAACAAAGAAACCAGAACCTGAGAAGAAAAAAGAACCTGAGAAAAAGCCAGAAAAACCAATAGAAAAACTGAAACCAAAACCGAAAGAGAAGCCAAAGGAAAAACCTAAAAATGAGGTAAAAGCAGAGAAAGCGGTAGAAATGCCGAAGAGTCTACCGATTGGCGATAAGAATATAAATTCAACGGCTACGGCAAATTCTAAAGCAACGACCACAGGTCAACCTGGTACAAATGGCGTTCAAGGTGGCTCAGGTACCAATACGGATGAGCTAAATGCTTATCGTGCAGCTATTCGACGTGAAATTGAACGGCACAAGCGCTACCCTGCTCGAGCGAAGATGATGCGTAAACAAGGTGTTGTGAGCGTGAGTTTTAGTGTGGGTGCAGATGGCTCCTTATCAGGAGAACGTGTCACAAACTCCTCTGGAGATGAAAGCTTAGACAACGCAGCACTTGAAGCGGTGAGAAGTGCAAGACCTGTTGGTCCAAAACCAGCTGGATTTGCTTCTTCAGTAAGCGTACCAATTAGTTTCACTATTCAATAAATAAATAAATAAAAAGGCGAACATGATGTTCGCCTTTCTTTTTGCTAATTTTAATTAGCCCATACCGTATTTTTTCAATTTCTTACGCAATGTACCACGATTGATACCGAGCATATTAGCTGCACGGGTTTGGTTACCGCGGGTGTACTGCATAATCATATCTAACATCGGGTGTTCAACTTCCGCTAATACTAATTCGTAAAGATCATTCACATCTTGACCATCTAATTGTGATAAGTAATTGCGTAAAGCTTGTTTTACTGAATCACGTAATGGTTTGTTTGTTACTTGTGATTGAGAGTTTAAAACTGAAACGGTTAACGCTTCAGACGGATTACGTTGTTGTTCTAACATTTTTCTTTATCCAAAATTGAATTTAAAAAATCTTCCAGCACAATTAACTGCTCTTTCGGTTCATTAATTGCGTTAAAAGTCTGTCTAAAAACGGAATCGGGTTGAATTCCCTGTAAATACCAAGCTACGTGCTTACGGGCTATTCGATAGCCTTTTTGCTCACCATAGAACTGATGAAGTTCCTGAATATGACGCAAAATATGACCGCACTTTTCACGCAAACTTGGAGTTTGAATTATCGAATCATGTTCCACTAAGGCCTCGACGGCTTGAAAAAGCCATGGGTTGCCTAGTGTGGCACGACCGATCATTATTGCATCGGCACCTGTGTACTCAAGTACCTTTTTCGCTTTCGAGGCAGAATCAATATCACCATTCGCAATGACTGGAATTGAAATTGATTGTTTGACTGCTCGAATATTGTCGTATTCCGCTTCCCCTTCAAATAAGCATTCTTTCGTCCGCCCGTGAATGGTTAAAGCCTGAATACCAGATTGTTCTGCAATTTTGCCGATTTGCACACAGTTTCGATTTGCTTTATCCCAACCTGTGCGAATTTTTAACGTCACAGGCACATCAACGGCATTCACGACTTCTTTTAAAATTTTTTCCACTAAATCGGGAAATTGAAGAAGTGCAGAGCCCGCTAGCTTTCGATTTACTTTCTTTGCGGGACAGCCCATATTGATGTCGATAATTTCAGCGCCATAGGCTACATTAATTGCTGCAGCTTGGGCCATTTCTAAAGGATCAGAACCTGCGATTTGCACCGCATTTAATCCTAGCTCTTCACTATGTGCTAAACGAAGTTTCGATTTCTCTGTATGCCAAACTTGAGGATTGGTGGACATCATCTCTGAAAACGTTAATCCCGCACCGTAATGGGCACATAAACGTCGAAAAGGTTGATCCGTGATACCTGCCATGGGAGCCAATAAAATACGATTTTTTAATTCATAAGAACCAATTCGCATTTTATGTTATCCCCAATTACAAGTCCTAATCTCTAGCAAGTCAGGCAACAGCAGTCACCGACAAGGGGTGCTATATTACGCATTTTTCTTTTTTTTGCAAAGGGAAATTTGTTCAAAAAATGCACTTTTTTTAATTGACAAAAAGAAATTAAGCCGATTTTAATTTACCTGTAATACGACACCATTCTTCTTTCACCGCCACAAGATCTAAATCAAAGGATTGTGTATAAGCATCGCATACCGATTGTGCTTGAGTTTCTAAAATGCCCGATAATCCAAGATCCCCCCCTCTTTCACTAATTGGGAGATAACTGGGTAAAGTTCTTTTAATGGACCTGCAAGAATATTCGCCACAACGACATCCGCTTTTAAATCTGCGGGTTTATCATCGGATAAGAAAAGCTGAAGACGATCTGCCACCCCATTCTGTTCCGCATTATTACGACTGGCGAGAATCGCTTGTGGATCGATATCAATACCGATTGCATTTTTCGCCCCTAATTTAAGGGCTGCAATGGCAAGAATTCCTGAGCCACAGCCAAAATCGATGACGGTTTTGCAAGTTAAATCCAAACCATCTAACCACTCTAAACAAAGTGCGGTTGTCGGGTGGGTGCCTGTCCCGAAAGCTAAGCCAGGATCAAGCATCACATTAACCGCATTTTGATCCGGCACTTCGCGCCAGCTTGGGCAAATCCATAAACGTTTGCCAAATTGCATTGGGTGGAAGTTATCCATCCATTCACGTTCCCAATCTTTATCCTCGATTTGCTCGATTTTGTAAGCGGTATTTTCATCTAAATGATGGGCTTGTTTAAGCAAACTCACAATTTCATTCATATCGGTTTCTGCATCAAACAATGCAATCACATCGGTATTTCCCCACAAACGCGTTTCTCCTGGAAGTGGTTCAAAAATCGGCGTATCTTGGCTATCCATAAATGTGACCGAAACTGAGCCAATTTCTTCTAAAAAGTCGCTAATTTTCTCGGCTTTTTCATTTGTACTATTTAAGCGAATTTGAATCCACGCCATCTTCTTTTCCTTTTAATTAATTTCTTTATGTAACCATTTCGGTAATAAACTTACGCCTAGGGCTGAAGACACAATAATGATAATCCCAAGCGCTGAAACAAGTGAAACCTCTTCGTTGAGTAATAATACTGCCAAAAAGACACCAAAAATCGGTTCAAGTGCGGTCAAAATTCCCGAGATTTTTGCATCCACTGAATTTAAGCCTTTATTCCATAACCAAAAAGCAAACCAACTGCACGCTACGCCGAGATAAATCAATCCGAAGAAACCAAGCCAGTTAAAATGGATATCCCAGTTTTCAGTCATCAATAAAGTAAATGGCAGCATGGTGATGGTTGCTAACACAATCGAAATTGATGTATAGGCTTGTGCTGAAACCGTTGCCACCACTTTTTTCGTCCAACGCAAGCAACAAGCAAACACAATACTTGCCGCCACCACTAATGAGCATCCCAATAAGCTAATTTCACTTGAACCTTCATTGCCCTGCCCACCTAGAATTAAAATGGCCACACCTAAAAAGGCAAAAGCCCCACACAACCAATGATACCATTTCGCACGATCTTGAAAGAAAAAATGCCCAATAAAAATCACGCATAACGGCTCTAATCCAATCATGGTTGTTGCGCTCGCCGCACTCGTATATTTTAAACCAATAAATTGCAGCAAAAAGGTCGCGGTATAATTAAAAAAACCTAACCACCACAGTTGTTTTCGCATCGGTTTAGACACGCCTTTCCAACGACGAAAAAAGAGTGGCATCACAATAATCGCCGCCATTAATAAACGGGCTTGGATCATTAAAATAGTATCCATCATTGTAAAGGTGTATTTTGCGGCAACAAAGGCACTACTCCAAATAAACAACGCCAGGATCTGGTAAATCATAAAGTGCGGTCCATTTTTACTGTTTTTGGGCACCGAATTGATTGCCTAAGATGAACGCAATCAAACCAAATACAAGTGCTGGAACAATCGCATTAAAACCCAATAATTTGATGCCAAATTGAGTCAGCAATACAAAACTGCTTAATCCCACCACCATCGAGCTTATTGCCCCTGTTGCATTTGCTTTATCCCAATAAATGCCTAATACAATCACCCAAAGAAATGCCGCTTCTAATCCTCCGAAAGCAAACAAATTCAACCAAATAATCATATCCGGTGGATTAAGTGCCGCAAGAATTAACAACGCCGATAAAACAAGTGTGATGACTGATGAAATACGGCTAATTCGTTTTTCATTCTTCGCTGCTTCAGGTTTGCTTGCAAGATATAAGTCTTTCACAAAAATTGAGGAGGATTGAATGAGTTGCGCATCAACTGTGGACATAATCGCCGACATCGGTGCGGCTAGGAAAATCCCTGCAACAATAGGAGGAAGCACTTCCAACATTAAGGTTGGAATGACTTTATCTGATACCGTTAAATCTGGCACAACGGCACGTCCTAAAGCGCCCGCCAAATGCATCCCTAACATAATAACTGAAAGGACAATCGTACCAATGAGCATGCCTCGATGTAAGGCTTTACTGTCTTTGAAAGCCATGCAACGGACGGCTGTATGTGGTAAACCAACCACACCGAAACAGACTAGGATCCAAAAGGATGCCATAAATTGAAAATCTAGCATCTCATTCGGGCCGTAAGGACTCACTAAACTCGGATCAATTTCAGTTAATTTATTGACCGCACTTTCTACGCCACCGAGATGGTAAATAACGCCCACCAATAACACGATTGTGCCCAAAATCATTACCGTACCTTGAATTGTATCGGTTAACACGACTGCTCGGAAACCACCAATAAACGTATAAATGGCAACCGTTAAGGCAAAAATAAGCAAGGCGTGAGTATAAGGAATCCCTATCGTAGTTTCGAGTAATCTCGCCCCACCAATAAATTGCACAACCATGGCAGCAAAGAAGGCAAGCAACAATGCTAGACTGGAAATCCAAACGAGATATTTATTTTTATAACGATAGAGAAATAGATCATTGATGGTGAGTGCATTGGTTTCGCGAGAAAGTAATGCAAACTTTTTGCCCAATGCACCTAAGGCTAACCACACAGCCGGCACTTGGATCATGGCGAGTAATACCCAACCCAGCCCGTATTTATAGGCAGCCCCTGGTCCACCAACAAAAGAACTGGCACTGGCATAAGTGGAAGCCGTTGTCATCGCAAGGACAAAGCCCGTCATGGAGCGATTTCCTACATAATATTCCGTAAGGAAATCACCTTTACTGCGTTTTACATAAGCAAATAATGCCGCGCCAAAGATGAAGACTAAATAGATAGCTAATGGGAGAATAATACCTAAATTCATTATTTATTCTCCTTTGACTCAACATCTAGCGGGATATCTAAAAAGACAATTTTGACAATCCAATACCCAATGACGACAAACAAAATAGGTAAATAAATGCAGGATAATTCAAACCATAACGGAAAACCTATCGGCCCGGGTGAATCTTTCGGGAGATAAGCACACACACACCACCCAATCACATAAAAAATAGCTAAACCTAATGCCCAGCGAGCTTCCTTGGCTGCCTGTTTATATCGTTGTGATAAATCCATTATTAGCTCCTGTTAGAATGTTTTACCCATTTCAAGGAAAATACGATTTTTGTCGTAGCTATAAAATGGGTGATTACTTGAAACTCGTTGATAAGACCATGTAATTTTAGGCGTGATTCCCCAGAAGTAAAGATCTCGATGCCATAATGTTACTGCCGATTGATATTCATTATTTTTCTGACGAATATTGAATAAATCAGCTCCTTTGTAAGTTCTACGTGCATAGGCAAAGGAAATTCGGGTTGAAATACCCCATCCCCACTCTTGCACCCAGCCTAAACGGAGGTTTTTACGTTGATAAGCATTGTCTTCATCTCGCGTATTTTCACGATTATAATCAGCACCTATGAACCAAAATTGACCACTCTTAGGAAAATAAGATAACGTATTCGACCAAAGATAGTTATTTCCATTCAAGTGTTTACGAGTGTTATAACGCTGTTCACCATACTCAAGTGCGGTTGAAATTTGCCACTTTTCATTCAACCAATAAGTTAAATCCAAACGAGTACCTGAATTCTTCGAATACTGCTTCATTGACTCACTACCTGAGGAGCCACCTGCATACCATCGTCTTTCTGTAAATGGCATCAATGAAATCTCAAAACGTGCTGTTTGATAACCTAATCCAGCGCCAACTCTACCATTAAATTCATTATATTTTTTATTATCCCAGTAATATTTCCCATTACCTTCGATAGAAAATTTAGTGAAATAATTATGGGGTAATGACCATTTTTTCTCTGCTTCTGCAAAATAAGAAAAACCTGTTGCACTTTCGCGCTCCCAGGCATTCCAATTTCCAATGCGAGTGCCAGGTTTTGGCGCATTGTTAATATTACTTTCGTTTAAGAAGCTCAAACCACCTTGAAACCTCCATTGATCTCGGCGGTTAAGTGCAGAAAGATATTGGTCTATCATGACGATAGACTCGGGTGAAACTTGTTCAGCTCTCAGCTTTTGGAATTGATCTTTGGCTGCCTCATTATCATTGTTTAAAAAGAGTGCTTGTGCTAACTGATAACGCAATGGCAGAATGGTCGAATCTTGAGAAAATAGCGTACGATAACGAGTTACCGCCTCTGAAAAACGACCATTTTCACGAGCATTAATTGCATTTGCCCACTCAAGTAAAAATGGATCTTGTTTTGGCAAATTTTGATACAACGGCAGTAATAGTTGAACGGCGTCACCGTTATTTTGCAACACTGCAGGAATCAATCCACGTACGATCAAATCAGGATGTTTTGCCAATTCTTCTTTCGTAATGGAAAGTGTATGTTTATCATCACGTTTTTCTGGAATTTGTGGCTTTTGAGTGGATAAGTCAGGTTTCGCAAGCTGAAGCTGATCATCAAACCGCTCATCCCGAGGTTTAGGAGACTTCTCTACTGCAAAAGAGAATGAACTAAGCAATAATGAGGAGCTTAAAAATAAAATAAGTTTAGATTGTGAAGTCATTTTTTATTCCTATAAAGAAAAATAAAGCAAGCACGAAGCTTGCTTTAAATAATAATGAAATAGCATTTCTTATTGTGCTTTTGCACCGTAGGCTCCAACCCAAGAATTATCATTAGCTTTAGCTGAACCGCCTAATTCTTTTGCATTCTCACCATAGAATTTACCCTCAGCTTTACCCTGAGAATTTAACAAATCTGATTTAGCTGTACCTGAAAAACCATTTCCAGAAATATTCGCATCAATCTTAACTACATCTTTATTATCTGTGCGTAAAGTACCTGTTAATTTCTTATTACCGAAATCAGCACTAAAGCTAGATGAACCTTTTAAATAATCTTCATCTGGTAATTTATCGGTATCCGCGGAAATAATGCTATCCCCTCTATAGGTCACTACACCTGATGATGGCATTGAAGTTGTTGGATATCCGTTATAAAACAAGATATCATCTTGACTAGGATCTTGGCTTTCAACCGCACCAAAACGAACATTGCTATAAGAACCACAGCAAACTTCTAATTTACCATTTAATTTCATACCATTAATCGTTTTAGCGGTGGCTTGTGTCCAACCTCTTGCGCTAATACCAGGACCAAAACCAATGGGAATATCTTTTCCATCAACATTAATTTTATATAAATTTGCTGAAGTAAGATCTACAGTTTTAGCTGTAACATTTCCCTTATTATCTGAATCACCAACTATTGCCCCGCCTGTCTTATTATTTGAAGATGTTGATACTGAACTACTTGAATTCTTCTGTTCTTTAACAGGTTGGGTTTGTTTTTTAGCAGGCTGAGTTGTTTGTGCAGCTGGTTTATCTTTCGTTGGAGCTTGACTTCTGCTTCCTGCATCACCACCGCCACTGCTTCCACAAGCAGCTAAAGTTAATGTAGCTAAAGCTGTTAAACTAAACTTTAAAATAGCATTCTTCATAGTTTACCTCTAAGTTCTTTATTAAGCACACTTAATATAAATACATAAAATAAATTTATGTATACTTTCATCTTACCATAAAATTAATATCATTATGTATAAGTTCATAAAAATAAGGTAAAGACAATTTATGCCTTTACCTTAAAATTATGAATTAATCATACATCCCTAATTTCTTCTCTAAATAGTGGATATTGGCGCCACCTTTTTGAAAGTTTTCATCTTCAAGGATGAGTTCATGAAGAGGGATATTTGTTTTGATACCGTCAATGATTGTCTCTGATAATGCATTTTGCATACGACGGATTGCGACATCACGAGTATCACCGTATGTAATTAATTTTGCGATCATAGAATCGTAGTGTGGTGGAACGGTATAACCAGCATATACATGAGAATCCCAACGAACCCCTAAACCACCTGGTGAGTGCAAGTGTGCAACTTTACCTGGAGATGGTAAGAATGTTTTTGGATCTTCTGCATTGATACGGCATTCCATCGCATGACCTTTCACTTTAATATCTTCTTGTTTATAAGAAAGTGGTAAACCAGCTGCAATGCGCAATTGTTCTTTCACCAAATCTACACCGGTAATCATTTCTGTTACAGGATGCTCTACTTGAATACGGGTATTCATTTCAATGAAATAGAATTCACCATTTTCATACAAGAATTCAAACGTACCTGCACCGCGATAACCAATTTCGATACAAGCATTCGCACAACGAGTGCCGATGTCACGACGAACTTCTTCTGTAATACCTGGTGCAGGCGCTTCTTCCACGACTTTTTGGTGGCGACGTTGCATAGAACAATCACGTTCTGCAAGATAAATTGCATTACCGTGTGTATCCGCTAAAACTTGAATTTCAACATGGCGTGGATTTTCTAAATATTTTTCCATATAAACCATGTCATTATTAAATGCTGCTTTTGCTTCAGCTTTTGTCATCGCAATGGATTCTTCAAGTGCATCTTCGCTACGAACGACACGCATACCACGACCGCCGCCGCCGCCAGATGCTTTGATAATAATTGGATAACCAATACGTTTTGCAATTTCTTTATTTTTTGCGATATCGCTGCCTACTGGACCATCTGAACCCGGTACACAAGGCACGCCCGCTTTTTTCATTGCTTTAATTGCAGAAACTTTATCCCCCATCAAACGAATGACGTCTGCAGTTGGGCCAATAAAAATAAAACCAGAACGCTCAACTTGCTCTGCAAAATCTGCGTTTTCAGAAAGGAAACCATAACCAGGGTGAATCGCATCCGCACCGGTTACTTCTGCTGCGGCAATAATGGCAGGAATATTTAAATAACTTTTTACAGATGGCGCAGGTCCGATACAAACTGTTTCATCTGCAAGTAATACGTGTTTTAAATCACGATCGGCGGTAGAGTGAACCGCCACAGTTTTAATGCCTAATTCTTTACAGGCACGCAAAATACGCAGTGCAATTTCACCACGGTTAGCAATCACAACTTTTTCTAACATAACAATTTCCACTTGGGTGAAAAAATGGCGAGAAAGCTCGCCATTTCAGATTGATAGGGATTATTCGATAACGATCAATGGTTGATCAAATTCAACTGCTTCGCCATCATTTACTAAGATTGCTTTTACCACACCAGCTTTGTCTGCTTCGATACGGTTCATCATTTTCATTGCTTCAACGATACAAAGTGCATCGCCTACTTTGACTGTTTGTCCCACTTCAACGAAAGCTTTCGCTTCTGGGCTTGGGCTACGATAGAACGTACCTACCATTGGTGAACGCACTTGGTGGCCAGAAACTTCAGCGGCTGGCGCTTCAGCAGGTGATGCAGGTGCTGGCACTGCTGCCGGAGCCGCAACCGGGGCGACTGGCGCCGCTGCATATTGAATTGCAGCAGGTGCAACAGCTGGTGCCGCACGACTAATACGTACTGTACCTTCTTCTTCTTGCACTTCTAATTCAGTGATCCCCGATTCTTCTACTAATTCAATCAGTTTTTTGATTTTACGAATGTCCATACGCTCTTCCTAAAAATAATAATGAATTGTTAACTGCACTTTCAGAATTGATTTCCAAAGTGCGGTCATTTTGAAACCTGTTTTTGTGTCGGCAAGATTACCGCAAAATCACGCACTTTGCGATAAATTTCTGCGAAAATCTGTAAATTTTGTGAAATTTTATGCTTTTTTATTTAAAAAATCTAACGCAAATTGGAGAGCAAACTCATAGCCTTTCGCACCTAAGCCACAAATCACCCCTTCTGCTACATCACTAAAGTAAGAATGATGACGGAATGGCTCGCGCTTATGTACATTAGACAAATGGATTTCAACAAAAGGAATTGACACAGCAAGCAACGCATCACGTAATGCAACACTGGTATGCGTATAAGCTGCAGGGTTAATTAAAATAAAATCCACTTTCTGAAAACTTTGATGAATCTTATCGATTAACTTTTCTTCGCTATTTGCTTGAAAGCACGACAAATTCACATCATGCTGCGCCGCAAGTTTTTCCACATTTTCTTCAATGACAGATAACGAAAGCGAACCATAATGTTTTGGCTCTCTTGCGCCCAACATATTTAAGTTCGGGCCATTTAACAGCAAAATATTGAATTTTTTTGACATTTTCACATCCTTTAACTTGTGCGAATTATAGCGATTTTTTGTGTAATGGTGGTCGTATCTCTAGACGATTTTGGTAATAAATTCTGAATTTAAATCAATTAGCGGTAAATCTGAGCCTGGCCACGCACGTAATACTTGATGTTGCATCAAATTTAACGTATCTAGTCCTGGCGTCACATTGGGTGTATATTGTGCCGCGATACGAGCAAGTTGAGTCAATCCTAGACTACTTTCAATGCTCGAGCTAATCACTGCTTTTATGCCTAAACTATGTGCTTTTGCAATCAACTTTTGACAATCTTGTAGTGAACCAACCAGTGTTGGTTTAATCACAATGGCACTTAAGTGAGGTTCCTTTTCTAAAAGAAAATCCGGCTCGCGCACACTTTCATCCCAAGCAATATTAATGCCTGTTTGAGCTGCAAACTGGCGGCTTTCTTCATGGGTTTTACAAGGTTCTTCTAAAAATTGAATACGTGAACGATGTTGCGGTTTCACTTTCTCCGCAAATTTTAAGGCTTTTTCTAATGTCCATTGACGATTCGCATCTAGACGTAATTGCAAATCAGGAATAGCTTCCAAAAACATGTCGGCAATTAAACCATCACGATTTGCTTCATACATGCCGACTTTGATTTTAGCAACTTTATCACCTGGCATTTGATTCAGTTCTGAATATAACTCATCAGGATCACCATAGCACAACGGTGCAGTATGATAGTTACCTTCCTCATTTAAATAACGTTTCATTTCATCCATCGCCGTGCTAATACCGAAGGCAACAGAAGGATAACAACCGTCAAGGGGGACTCTTGGTTCTTCGCAGCTTGCATGACACCAATTCGTCAGCCATTCAATGGCTTGCTCTTGCGCTTGTTCAATGGTTTCTTCGCTAAACCCAGGCAAAGGTGCAATTTCGCCCCAGCCATCACGGCTGCAAGCAACACGTACAATCAAACCTTCTCGACGTTTCAAAAAGCGTCCACGTAAAATTAATTGGCTGTCGACGGGAATAGAATAACGATAAAGATTAAATGATTTGTTTTCCATTTTATTCTCCTTGATGACAAAAGTGCGGTTAAAAACACACTGATTTTTAACCGCACTTTTATGTTCAAATTAAGGATTACGTCTGAATTTACTGAAGTCTGGTGCACGTTTTTCATTAAACGCGTTACGACCTTCTTGACCTTCTTCAGTCATATAGAACAACATGGTTGCGTTACCCGCGAGTTCTTGTAAACCTGATTGACCATCGCAGTCTGCATTCAATGCAGCTTTCAAGCAACGTAACGCAATTGGACTGTTACGTAACATTTCACGGCACCAACGAACGGTTTCTTTTTCTAAATCAGCATAAGGCACCACAGTATTCACTAAGCCCATATCTAATGCTTCTTGCGCATTATATTGACGGCATAAGAACCAAATTTCGCGTGCTTTTTTCTGACCCACTAAACGCGCCATATAGCTTGCGCCCCATCCACCGTCAAATGAACCTACTTTAGGACCAGTTTGACCAAAGATTGCATTGTCTGCTGCAATGGTTAGATCACATAACATATGAAGTACGTGACCACCACCAATTGCGTAACCTGCCACCATTGCTACAACTGGTTTTGGACAAGTACGAATATCACGTTGAAAATCCAATACGTTTAAATGATGCACTCCGCTTTCATCTTTATAACCGCCGTAGTCACCACGAATTTTTTGGTCACCGCCAGAACAGAATGCTTTTTCGCCTTCACCGGTTAACACAATCACACCAATTTTTTCATCGAAACGAGCATTAGAAAATGCATGGATCATTTCTTTAACTGTTTGCGGACGAAATGCATTGCGCACTTCTGGACGATTAATAGTGATTTTTGCAATACCATCAGTCGATTTGTGGAAACGAATATCAGTATAACCTTCGCTATGATCAACCCACTCAACTGGTGCATATAAAACATCATCTTTTGGATTTTGCATTGTTCTTTCCTTTATAAGTGTAAAAAGTGCGGTCATTATAGCGGAAGTTTTTTACTTCGGGAAAGAAAATCAATTATTGAATACTTTACAATTATGTCGTTGTTGTTAAAATTCCGCCATTCCAACTTTAGTAAGGAAATTTAAGTGAAAAAAACTATTTTTTTAAGCAGCATCATGTTATTAAATGCTTGCAGTTTATTCGGTACATCGCAATCATCAATCCCCGCAGAATTTGCACAAGCGGATTACCTTCTTTCAGATAAAAATGCTCAAACATGGGCAACATCAAGTAAACAAGCTGAACAATGTATCTACCCGAATTTAACCCGTATTCAGCAACAACATTTTGCAAAAGAAGATAGCTATATTCATTCTCAATATGTCTTTTTCTATCCGTTAGAAAAAATCATCGGGGAAGACTATGTGAAAATGATTCAAAAAGATGAAAAATCGATGAATTATGCGACCTATCAATTCAAGAAATTCCGCACTGAAGTCGGTGATGTCGAGCCATTAGAACCTAAAGCGTGTCAAATCTTGCGTACTCAAGCAAAAGAAGATTTGGATGTCGTGAAAGGTCAATATATAAATGGTATGGTGGATGAAACAAAGAATGATGATGGCACATTGAAGAAAAGTGGTGATGGCATTGCCACCAATCAGAACAAATTCTTCTTTGATATTATCAAATGGGGATCGGCTCTTCTTCTCTAATTTTTATTATTTTATATAAATTTATATCTCACTCACGGCGTAAATATTTTTACGCCGTTTTTATATCTGAGAAAACGGTTGCGATCAAAAAAAGCTTAAATTTTAAGTAAAAAAGCAAAATAGCCATTTAAATTAAAGTCATTTTCAGCTAGTCTAACTGGAAATATTTTTTACAAGGAGAAAAAAACATCATGACAACGCTTTTTGATATTGCTCAAAACTGGTTAAACCAAGATCCTGATGCTGAAACTCACGCAGAATTAACCGCACTTTTAACGGCGGCAAAAAATGGTGATGAAAAAGCACACGCTGATCTACAAGCTCGCTTTAGCGGCCGTTTACAATTTGGTACTGCTGGGCTGCGAGGACCATTACAAGCTGGCCCTATGGGTATGAACCGTGTTTTAGTGGCACAGGCAGCAGGCGGTTTAGCGGATTATTTAAAAGATTACGACAAACAGCCATCTATCGTGATTGGTTACGATGGCCGTAAAAACTCTGATGTTTTCGCTCGTGATACCGCTGAAATCATGGCGGGTGCAGGCGTGAAAGCTTATTTACTTCCACGTAAATTACCCACTCCAGTATTAGCTTACGCAATTCAATATTTTGATACCACTGCTGGTGTCATGGTGACTGCGAGTCACAACCCTCCGGAAGATAACGGTTATAAAGTTTACTTAGGTAAAGCGAACGGCGGTGGCCAAATCGTTTCTCCTGCCGACAAGGATATCGCCGCATTAATCGATAAAGTAGCAGCGGGCAATGTAAAAGATTTACCACGTAGCCAAGATTATGTGGTGTTAGATGATGAAGTGGTTAACGCTTATATCGAAAAAACCGCTTCTCTTGCTAAAGAACCTAAAGCAGATATTAACTACGTTTATACTGCAATGCATGGTGTAGGCTATGAAGTATTAAGCAAAACCTTAACCAAAGCAGGTCTTCCACAACCTCATATTGTGGCAGAACAAGTATGGCCAGATGGCAAATTCCCAACAGTAAACTTCCCTAACCCAGAAGAAAAAGGTGCATTAGATTTAGCCATTAAAGTAGCAAAAGAACACAATGCAGAATTCATTATTGCCAATGACCCTGATGCAGACCGTTTAGCAGTAGCTGTTCCAGATGCACAAGGTAACTGGAAACCTTTACACGGTAACGTAGTAGGTTGTTTCTTAGGTTGGTATTTAGCAAAACAATATCATGCAAAAGGTGAGAAAGGCGTATTAGCGTGTTCTTTAGTGTCCTCTCCAGCACTTGCTGAAATTGCGAAAAAATACGGCTTCCAATCAGAAGAAACCTTAACCGGTTTCAAATACATCGGTAAAGTTCAAGGCTTATTATTCGGTTTCGAAGAAGCGCTTGGTTACTTAGTTGACCCTGATAAAGTACGCGATAAAGACGGTATTTCTGCGGCGATCGTGTTCTTAGATTTAGTGCGTCACTTAAAAGCACAAGGCAAAACCTTAGCGGATTATGCTAATGACTTCACACAAGAATTCGGTGCTTATGTCAGTGGTCAAATTTCTATCCGTGTAAGCGATTTATCTGAAATTGGTAAATTAATGGCCGCACTTCGTAACACACCTCCAGCTGAAGTAGGTGGTGTTAAAGTGGCACAATTCATCGACCACACTAAAACTGATCGTCAAAGCGACATCCTTGTATTCGTATTAGAAAACGGCAGTCGCTTAATTGTTCGTCCATCTGGTACTGAGCCGAAAATCAAGTTCTATCTTGATGCTCGCGGTAAAGATCCAAAAGACGCGGATCACGTTTTAGCACAATTTGATGAAGGCGTTCGTCAAATCCTTCGTCAAGATGCTTACGGCAAACAAGATTGCTAATTGAGCAAACTATAAAATGATAAAAAACGCTAGGTTTGATGCCTAGCGTTTTATTTTTGCTTATCCCAATGCAAGTTGCAACTTGCCCTGATGTTTTTCTAATAAATCCTCTGCTTGAGCACGATCTAATCCACTCAGAATCATCATAATCGCTAATTTCGCATTTTGATCAGCTTGCTTTAATGTCTCTTCTGCGAGTGACTTATCGCAATCCGTAGCTTGCATAACAATGCGAATGGCACGAGCTTTCAATTTTTCATTACTTGCCTGCACATCCACCATTAAGTTTTGATAGCATTTACCCATTAAGATCATAGAAGCCGTAGTCAGCATATTCAGTACTAATTTTTGTGCTGTACCTGATTTTAAACGGCTCGAACCAGTCAGTACTTCTGGCCCCACTACCGTATCAATGGTAATATCCACAATATTCGCCATCGCAGAATTCGGATTACTTGCAATTGAAACGGTCACTGAACCTAAACATTTCGCATATTCCAACGCACCGAGCACATAAGGTGTTCGGCCACTGGCTGCAATACCCACCAATACATCTTTTGAGGAAAATTGAATTGTTTGTAAGTCAACCACGGCTTGTGCTTTACTGTCTTCTGCGCCTTCAATTGGATGACGTAATGCCCGCTCGCCGCCTGCAATAATACCTTTCACCATTTCAGGTGACACGCCAAATGTTGGCGGGCATTCAGACGCATCGAGTACTCCTAATCGACCACTGGTTCCAGCGCCAATATAGACTAATCGACCGCCTTGTTGAAATGCAGCAACAATACATTCGACCGCTTGGGCAATTTGAGGTAAACATTTTTCAATTGCCAAAGGCACTTGCTTATCTTCCTGATTCATTAACTGCACAATTTCCAATGCAGATAAGCTATCTACATGCATGGAATTGGGATTCCGTTGTTCAGTAATTAAAGTTGAAAGGGTTTGTAATAAATTCTCTGCCATGGTTTATTCCTTTGGAAAAATCGCCCCTAAACTGACCGCACTTGTGGCGCCCGTCACACTCGGCAAATTAGCCGGCAAATTATACATACGACGATAGGCCAACCAAGCAAAGGCTGCCGCTTCCACATAATCGATATCAAGCTCTAATTCAGTCGTCAGTTGAATACGCCAAGTTGGCAACGCCTGTTTTAAACCATTCATGATCGCCTGATTTTTAGCGCCACCACCACAAACAAGTAATCGACATGGTAATGTCGTCTGGATATTATTAAGGGCTAAAACAATACTTTGCACGGTAAATTCTGCCAAAGTAGCTTGCACATCTTGTGGTAAAAGTGCGGTCGTTTTGCGTGCTATTTTTTGAATTTTATTCTCTAGCCAAACCAAATTAAATAATTCACGCCCTGTGCTTTTCGGTGGTGGAAGCTGAAAGAAATCCTCATCTAATAATACCGCTAACAAATCTGGATTCACTTGACCTGAAACCGCCCATTCACCATTTTTGTCGTAAGCTTTGCCTTGATATTTTTCGAACCATTGGTCGAGCAAGGTATTACCGGTTCCCGTATCAAAGCCAATGACAGGCTGTTCGGGTATCAATAACGATACATTACTAATACCGCCAATATTCAGCACCACGGTTGCCCAGTGAGGATCAAAAAATACTGCTTGATGAAAAGCGGGTACCAGAGGCGCCCCTTGTCCACCAAACGCCATATCTTTGCGTCGTAAATCACCAACGACCGTAATGCCTGTTTTAGCGGCCAATAAATTCATATCACCAATTTGCATGGTAAACGGAAATTGACCTTTTGGGGAATGCCACACCGTTTGCCCATGGCAACCAATAGCGTCGATCTGTTCTGGCTTTAACTGGTGTTTACGTAAAAAGGCATTTACGCAATCGGCATAAAGTAAACCAAATTGATGATCGAGTTCACCCAATGCTTGTAACGACGTTTCACCTGATTGAATAAGTGCGGTCACTTTTTCGCGTAAATTTGCCGGCATCGGCGTAAAATCTGCTGCAATTAATTTGGTTTGATTCGAATGGATGTCAGTAAGGGCAATATCCACCCATCAAGGCTGGTGCCGGACATAATGCCAAGATAATAAGTCATAGTGTTCAATTCGTGAGTTTTTCAGAATTATAGCGGATTTTAAAAAAATAAAAAAAGAGAGAACATTGCGGCTCTCTCTTTTCATCACTAATGATGCTTATAAGTCATCAATGACTAAATAGATTTTTGCTACAGGGCCATGTACACCAATCACTTTAATCAATTCAATATCCGCTGTTGAACTTGGACCTGAGATAATATTGATACAAGATGGCATACGCTCGCCTTGTTGTGCTTTATCGTGTAATACTTTCGCCACTTGTGCAACACGTGGTAGTACTTGGCTTTTACGTACAACAACAATTGATTTTTCAGGTAATAAACTCACTGAACGTCCACGATCTGCGCTAGAGAATAAGACGATTCCGCCAGTTTCCGCCAAACCATATTCTGCATAAACTACACCAAGATTAGCTTTTTCAGAGAAACTAATATTATCTTGTGCCCTTTCTGGTGACCATATATGGCAAGTATATTTCGCTTCAAGCGCTGCAGGAATACCAAGTGCAGTCAATCTTTCATCTGAATTAAGCACAACATCACCGCCACCATATTTTTCACAGAGAGCAAGTAAGGTTTGTACTGCATCAGACTCTTTACATACATTTACGTCCACCATCATGGTTTTAGCAGAATTGGTAAATTCATTCGCTAAATCAACCGCACTTAAATGGGTTAAACGCTCAGTTGGGTATGTATTGACTGGTGCATCCATCGGTTCAGGTACGATAGCACGGGCTTTACCCATTTTCGCCGCTAATTTATTAAGAAAATTTTCGCGATTTTGTAAATCCATGCTTATTACCCTCTCTCTCTATTATTAAACCATTGACGGAAACTTTCACCATCTGCTTGTGGTAAATCTCGTGCTTTTGTCCATTCACCCAATGCACCAAATGTAATTGGTGCTTTACCATTTTTGATCAGCTTACCCGCTAATTTCGCACCGATATTCACACCTGTTTTCCATAGCATTGGGTTGGCATTGGCTGTGGTGAAGCCAAAAATAGATAAACGTTCCATCGCAGGAGTTTTACCTAACTCTACCATTTTCTCACGGTGTTTTAAGATTAACTGCGCTAATGGAATACGCACCGGGCAGACCGAATTACACGCATTACATAAAGAACAAGCATACGGCAATTCTTTGAATTCATCATAGCCACCTAATAACGGAGAAATCACTGCACCAATTGGACCCGGGTAAATAGAACCATAACCATGACCACCGATTTGACGATATGCTGGACAGGTATTCAAACAGGCACCGCAACGGATACAACGTAAAACTTCTTGGAATTCAGAAGCTAAAATATCTGAACGACCATTATCCACGATAACCAAATGGAATTCTTCAGGACCGTCAGTTTCACCAGCAAGACGAGGCCCCGTTAACCAAGTGTTATAACCGGTTAATTTCGCCCCTACCGCACTACGAGCAAGCATCGTAATTAACACATCCACCTCTTGGAAAGTCGGCGCTAAACGCTCCATTCCCATCACTGCAATATGCGTTTTTGGTAAGGTCGTCGCTAAACGTAAATTACCTTCGTTTGTCACCAAACAAACTGAGCCGGTTTCCGCTACGGCAAAGTTACAACCGCTGATACCGATATCAGCTTCTAAAAAATCTTGACGAATTTTTTCACGTACGAAACGCGTCATATCTTCAGGCGTTTCTTCGCCTTCGTAGCCGAGTTTTTCAGACAAATCTTTGCGGATTTGGTGACGATCTTTGTGAATTGCTGGCACAACGATATGGGATGGTTTATCACCTGAAATTTGTAATAGATATTCACCCAAATCGGTTTCGATCACTTGCATACCCTCTTTTTCAAGCACTTCGTTTAAACCGATTTCTTCAGTCACCATGGATTTGGATTTTACGATTTTCTTCGCATTTTTCTCTAATGCTACTTTACGAATATAAGCACTCGCTTCTTCGGCAGTTTCAGCAAAATACACTTTACCGCCATTTTCAATCACTTTTTCGCTTAATTGATACAAATAAGCATCTAAATTAGCTAAAACATGGTTACGAATCTGTTTAGATAAATCACGCCATTCTTCCCAATGACCTAATTCGTCCACCATTTTTTGACGATTAGCCCCAATAGTTTCTTGGGCTTTCACTACCGCTTTACGCATGATAGTGTTATGTACTTCATGATCGACACGCGCTTTAAAAGGAAGATTACTGGTTTTCAATGACATCTTATTTCTCCCCTTGCATTAATACTTCCGCAATGTGCATCACTTTGATCTTGCTGCCTTCGCGTTGTAAACGACCACCAATGTTTAATAAACAACTTACATCTGCACCAATTAAATATTGTGGTTCAACCTCTTCAATATGCTCAACTTTTTCTTTTACCATTTCGCCAGAAATCTCTGCCATTTTCACAGAGAAAGTTCCACCGAAGCCACAGCAAGTTTGTTGATTATGAATAGGAAGAAGATCTAACCCTTTTACGCCTTTCAAGAGAGCGATTGGTTCATCAACAATGCCTAATTTACGAGTAAGACTACAAGAAGGATGATAAACCGCTTTACCCGGCAAATAGGCGCCAACATCTGTTACACCTAATTTATTGACGATGAAATCCGTTAAATCACAGAAACGTGCAACGACCTTTTTTGCTCGCTCAGCCCAATCTAAGTCACCAACTTTGGTGAAATACTCAGGATAGTTTTTGATAGCATAAACACAGGAACCTGCTGGAGCAACGATTGGATAATCGTTCACTTCAAAGGTTTCGACTAAGTTTTTCATGCCAGGGATGGCTTGTTTGGTGTAACCGCTGTTTAATGCTGGTTGCCCACAACAGCCTTGTTTTTCAAGGAAGATAACATTACAACCGAGTTTTTCCAGTAGTAATACGGTGTTTTTCGCCACACCGCTCTTTACTACGTCAGCAATACAGGTAACGTAGAAATTTACGTTCATAAATAATTACTCCAACAGTAATAGAAAATAAAAAGTAAAATATTCGATAAAAGTTAAGCAACCGCCGACAAAGTGCGGTTGCTTTTTGCCTCTATTTTAGAGCGCATAGAATAGCGGAATTAAGAAACTTGCGCAAAGGGCTGCAATGATACCGTAAACGATCATTGGTACAATCGTAGTCTTAATGATTGTTCCTTCTTTGTTTTGAATATTCAACACAGAAGAAACTGCTACGATATTATTAATACATACCATATTACCCATCGCACCACCGACTGATTGTAACGCCAGAATTAAAGTCACAGATAAACCTGTAGTTTCTGCTGTTGATAATTGCACACTACCGAATGTTAAGTTAGATACGGTATTTGACCCTGAGAAGAATGCGCCTACCGCACCTAAGAAGGAAGAGAAGATTGTCCAGTCACTACCGGTAACTTCTGCAAAGGTACGACCTATAATTTTCACCATAGAATGCTCACCACCCACTAACATCAAGTTTACCATTACTAAAGCCCCCATTAAGGCGATGAATGGATTTTTTACTTGGCTTAAGCTTGCACTAAAAATGCCTTTTGTTTTGCTGAAGTTCACGCCAAAAAGTGGTAATGAAATTAATACTGTAATTACAAATGGAATTAACGCAGGCACATAAAGTAGTTTATAGCTTTCACTCACTTCTGAACCGAAGATATTTTTCAAACTAAAAATTAAACCTTTGCTGACTTCAAATGTACCTAATGAACCTAACGCGGTAGAGAACCACACATCTTTGTTATTCATTAAGCCTTTTAAGCCTAATTCCGGAATACGTGTAACGATTAAGAATAAAATTAATAAACCAGTTGGTAGTAATGCTTTAGCAACTTGGCCTGTGCTAACAACATTATTATCTAACTTGTTTTCAACTTTCGCTAAACCAATACCTTTATTCGCTACAAATACAGAAATAAAGAGACCAATTGCACCACCGACTAATGATGGAAATTCATAGTTAAACTGTGCAATTAAGAAGTAAGGAATCACGCAAGAGAATACGCTAATATAAATGAAAACAATATTTTGACGGATTTCTTTCCAGGTCACCATGATACGTAATGCCATCAATGGAATCACTAATGCCGCAATGGAGTGGATAAACGCTGTTATCGAACCAATTTCAAGAATCGATTTTGAATCTAATTTTAATGGACCAAAACCGAACCAAGTTGGTGTACCTACCGCCCCAAAAGAAACCGGAACCGAATTCATCACTAACGCCAACATGGCGACTTTTAATGGATTAAAACCTAAGCCCATTAAAATTGGAGCTGCAATCGCTGCTGGTGTACCAAAACCACTTGCACCCTCAATCATAAAAGCAAATGCCCAACCGATAATCATTAATTGTGCAACTGGGTTTGGGTTAATATTGCCTAACCATTTACGCATCGTATCAGTTGCGCCAGATACTTCTGAAAATTTGTTAAAGAGAATTGCGCCAAAAATAACAGTAATTGGTGTTTGAACCGCTACGATTGCGGCGGTCACATTGGCACTGATCGTTACAATGTCAGTATTAAAATGAAGAAGGTGAACGCCAATCACCAAGGTTGCAATCCAAGGTAATGCAACATAAGAAGGTAACGCATTACGCTTTACCATTAAATAAATCAATAAAATGATTGGAAAAACACTAAGAATAAAAGACAAGCTCATAATCACTCCTCTGTACGACTAAAAAGTGGCGCGTATTCTATGAATTCTTAATGAAAAACCCACTCCCCTTTAGTGGTAGTTAATTGAAAATGTGACAAAGTTCTCACATTTTTTTAACATTTTTCACTTTTCTTTATAACATTATTTTAACTCTTAAAAAAAACCAATAAAAATGCATAATTTATGGTAAAAAATAAATTTTCATTACAAATATACATAATAGAAAAATCCTTGTGGAAATTGACTCCAGCAAGGATTTTTTAAGCTTAAAAAGAATTAAAAGAAGCTTTTCTAGCCATTGATGGAATAAGGTAACGGTTCAATTTTCAGAACAATTCCATCTTCAGGTAAACGGAAATACATCCCTTCTTCTAAATCGTTATTCATCACCACTTGTAGCCATAAAACGCCGTCAAAATTGACCGCACTTACGATAGTGCCGGTTTTACGCCAAGCTGTTTCTAATTGCATTTCAATTTCGCTGCCAAGTTTCGGTGTAACCGTGGTTTCCCCTGAAAGCACATACATCGCACGCTTATTGGCGCCACGGTATTTAGCTCGCGCAACAATTTCTTGCCCGATATAACAGCCTTTAGTAAAAGAAATCGCTTGTTCAATCGCTTGTAAATTTAATGCCTGCGGGATAAATTCATTTTGTGTTTCCGCACTCAAGCTTGGTAAGCCCGCTTGAATATCCGCACAAAGCCATTGTTTTTCATCGCCATTAAAGGTGACATCTAACGGTGTAGGATTGATCAAAATTGCACGATTTTCATCAATATCCAATTCAATCTGCGCATGAATCCGACCGCACTTTTCACCAATCAAGCCGACAACTTGCCAATCCAATACTTGGAAAGTGACTTTTGAAAACACTGCGTATTTTTTTAAATGATCGAGTGGAGCCAATAAAGCTTTCGGCATTAAAATCAAAAACTGTTCTGCTGAAAGCTTAATTAAGCGGAACAACAAATTCATTTTGCCTTTAGGATCGCAATGCGCTGTAAGCGTTGAAGCGCCAGGTGCTAAATGCACCACATCACAAGTTAATTGGCCTTGCAGATATTTCTCCGCATCCACGCCCGCCACTTCCACCAAATCATAGTGGTTTAATGAAATAAATGTTGCCATGATTTTTCCTATTCAAGGTTTTGAATTTGCTCACGCATTTGTTCAATTAATACTTTCAACTCCACAGCAGAAGCGGTGATATCGGCATTAATGGATTTTGATGCCAAAGTGTTCGATTCACGATTGAGCTCTTGCATCATAAAATCCAGTTTACGGCCCACTGCCCCGCCTTTTTTCAAAATATTATTGGTTTCTTTCACGTGCATTTGCAGACGATCTAATTCTTCCGCCACATCCACACGTTGTGCCAATAAAATCATTTCCTGTTCAACACGTTGTGGATCGAGTTGAATCTTCGCTTCTTCAAAACGTTGCAATAAACGCTCACGCTGCCATTGTAAAACCACCGGCATTTGTGACCGCACTTTTTCAGCTTCTACAGTAATACCATCAAGACGTTGTTGAATAATGGCTTGCAATTTTTCGCCTTCACGTCCACGCATTGCAATAAATTCCACCAACAATTCATCAAAAGCTGTCAACAAATCTTGACTGATGGCATCTAAATCTTGCTCAGTCGCTTCCACCACGCCGGGATAACGCAATACGTCCGCTAAATTGATTTCGCCCTCACCAGCCTGTGCCTTAATCCATTGTAAAGATTGGATAACTTGATTCGCTAATTCTTTATTTAAATTAAGCTCAGCCGCCGCTTGTTTTTTGCTATCAATACGCAATGAACATTCAATTTTACCGCGAGTGAGATTTTGACGAAGTTTCTCACGCAAAGCATTTTCCAAGCCACGGAATTGCTCTGGCAAGCGGAAAAAGTTTTCCAAATAACGTTGATTAACCGAACGAATTTCCCAAACTGCATCGCCCCAATTCTTCTTGATTTCAAGGCGTGCAAAGGCTGTCATACTATAAATCATAAGCGCTCTCCTACTATTGTCTCTTGTCTTAATTGATTTGCCAGCTATTTTATCGGGAAAGTGCGGTCATTTCTACCGTACATTTTGTAGAAGAATTTTGTTTTCCCTACTTTACACACTGTAAAGATTAAAATACAATTATCGTAAATTTATTATTACAACCTAAGGAAGATAAAATGAACAAGACCGTGGGAAGTACCTTACTTGTTGCAGGAACCATGATTGGTGCAGGGATGTTGGCAATGCCACTCACCTCTGCAGGGATTGGCTTGACTGCGACTGTTTTCTTATTACTTGGCTTGTGGGCGGTACTTACTTTCACCGCACTTTTATTCGTGGAACTGTATCAAACCGCTGACAGCGATGCGGGGATCGGCACACTTGCTGCACAATATTTTGGTAAAGCGGGGCGAATTATTTCCACTGCTGTTTTAATTGTCTTCTTATATGCCTTAATTGCTGCTTATGTGAGTGGTGGTGGTTCCTTATTAATGGATTTACTCCCAGCCATGGGCGATAAAGACACCATGAATAAAATCGCGGTGCTTGTATTCACCATTTTCTTCGGCAGTTTTATTGTCATCGGCACCCACAGCGTGGATAAAATCAATCGCGTATTATTCTTTGTGATGATTGCTGCTTTTATCTTAGTGCTCGCATTAATGCTACCAAACATCAAATTTGATAACTTAATGGCGATGCCAATTGATAACGCTTTAATTATTTCTGCAAGCCCTGTATTTTTCACGGCATTTGGTTTCCATGGTTCCATTCCAAGTTTAAATAAATACTTAGACGGTAATGTGAAATCCTTACGCATTGCGATTTTAGTGGGTTCTGGCATCACGTTATTTGCTTACTTTTTATGGCAGCTTTCTACGCACGGCTTACTCAGCCAAAATGAGTTTTTACAAATTTTACGTGAAGACGCCACGTTAAATGGCTTGGTGAAAGCAACCTTAGAAATCACCCAAAGCCCAATTATTGCGAATGCGGTAAAAATCTTCTCCACTTTAGCATTGGTCACTTCATTCTTAGGGGTGGCATTAGGTTTATTAGAATGTATCGAAGACTTACTCAAACAATCTTTTGATATTCATGCAGGGCGTATTTCATTAGGTTTAATGACCTTTATTCCCCCAGTGCTTTTCTCCCTTTTCTATCCGGAAGGTTTTATTCTCGCTCTGGGTTATGCTGGTCAAATGTTCGCGTTCTACGCAGTGGTTTTACCGGTAGCATTAGTTTGGAAAGCACGCTCAATTCATCCAAACTTGCCATATCGAGTATGGGGCGGTAACACATTGTTAGTACTTGTATTGGTACTCGGTGTGATTATTACTTCAATTCCTTTTGCCATCCGAGCGGGTTATTTACCTTTTGTTGTCGGTTAAAATGAGCGAAAAAAAGACCGCACTTTTAAGGTGCGGTCTCTTTTATTTGTTTTCATATACATGTGCCACTAACTGACCATTCAAGTATTCGCCAATATACACTTGCTCAATCGTTATGTTCTGTTTTTCTAACTCAGCTTTAACCCATTCTTCATCACGATCAATAATGTCTAAAACATCATCATCTAATTGTCCATCAACAATTAATGGATAACGTAAGTTATCATCGCCGTATTGAATAATCGAGAGTTGCCCATTTTGTTCGAATACCGCACGTTTAACCGTTTTGATTTCATAAATACCGGCAGCACGTAACTTAAACATGAGGTCATTAGCAGTAATACTGTGTTTCATACATTCAGCGGTTTTAACCTTACCGTTTGAAATCACCCAAACAGGTTTACCATCAATCAAAGATTTAACTAATTTGTTATGATTTTTGATAAAACGGAGGGTAAAAACCAATAATGTCCAAAGCACGAGCACGAGAGAGAACTGGAATACCCCAATACTATCGCTATAAATCACACCACCAATAATGCCACCTAGCACATAGTTTTGTACCTGATCCATCGCGGAAGTCGGTGCAAGGTTACCTTTTCCCATTAAGTTAATTTGGAGTACCAGTCCAATAATACCCATGGCCAATTTCAAGCCTAATAATGTGTAGCCATCCATTATTTATCCTCCTTATCAATCACAGTAACATTAGGGTTTACTAAGTTAATTGGGGATAAGGTATACGCTGAAAAATCATTATTAAAATGGACTTCGAAATACTGATCCCGAATATTTAAAATCATGCCGTTCATTAATGTACGGCTATTGGTACTAATATCTTCTTTCTGTAAATTTTGACTATCTTTCACCGAATTTAAAAATGTCACCACGCTAGAGATATCAGCTGCATAGACTTCATTTCGCTCATATTGCTTATATTGCACACCGAGCAAGAAAATAATTAATAAAAGAAAGATAATACTGAGATCGCGATATTTGGTTTGTAACCGATGACGTAAATATAAGCTTGTCACCACAAGCAATGCACCTAACGAGACAAAAATGGTGATATATTTAAAATAACCTTCAAAAGACATCGCATTTTCTAAAAAAGCAAAAGAGAAAAAAGTCATTTGTCATTCCTAATTTTAAAGAGAAAAACAGGTTACTACTGTAGCACAACGAAAACTGACTAGCTATTTTTGTCACAGAAATTAAATTCGTTTTTCCGAAAAATCCCTTTTATAATGACCGCACTTTTGAAATAAAAAAGAGAAAAATATGAAAGCAATTCAGCCCGAAGATCAGGGATATTGGCTGCTCACCAAAGGATCGACGCTTTATTGGCAGGAAAATAATCTACCTTTTGGAACAGCAAAGGAACTCGGCCTCACAACACAAAAAGCAATGTTGCTCGGGAAATGGAAATCACAACCTTTATGGCTTGTGGCAGAAAATGATCAAGATGAACGAGAATACCTTTCCTTACGGAGTTTGTTGTCATTACCGACTGAAGATTTTCATTTATTAAGCCGAGGCGTGGAAATCAATCATTTTTTGAAAACCCACCAATTCTGCGGAAAGTGCGGTCAAAAAGCGGAACAAACTCACGATGAGCTTGCGGTTCAATGCACAAGTTGTGGCTATCGTACTTACCCCGTTATTTGCCCTTCGATTATTGTCGCCGTTCGTCGTGGCACAGAGATTTTATTAGCCAACCATAAACGCCATTACACGCCAGGCAAAGCTGGCATTTACACCACGCTAGCCGGTTTTGTGGAAGTGGGTGAAACCTTCGAAGATGCCGTTCGTCGTGAAGTGTTTGAAGAAACTGGTATTCGCGTGAAGAATATTCGCTATTTCGGGAGCCAACCTTGGGCATTCCCGAATTCACAAATGGTGGGTTTTTTAGCTGATTACGACAGCGGAGAAATTCAACTGCAAGAAACAGAACTGCATGATGCACAATGGTTTTCTAGTACTGCCCCCTTGCCAGAATTACCGCCAACAGGTACTATCGCACTCAAATTAATTAATGCGACGCTTGAGCTTTGTAAAGCGGAACAAAATAAATAAAGGAAAGTCCATGTCTGAATTAAAAAATGATCGTTATTTAAAAGCCTTATTACGTGAACCTGTGGATATGACCCCCGTATGGATGATGCGCCAAGCGGGACGCTATTTGCCTGAATATAAAGCAACACGTGCAGAAGCGGGCGATTTTATGTCTCTTTGCCGCAATGCGGATTTAGCTTGTGAAGTTACCTTACAGCCACTTCGTCGCTATGCTTTAGATGCAGCTATTTTGTTCTCTGATATTCTGACTATTCCTGATGCGATGGGATTAGGCTTAAGTTTTGGTGCAGGTGAAGGCCCGAAATTTGCCCATCCAATTGAAAACAAAAGTGCGGTCGAAAATTTACCGATTCCTGACCCTGAAGGCGAACTTCAATATGTGATGAATGCTGTGCGTACAATTCGTCTCGAACTAAAAGGCGAAGTGCCACTGATTGGTTTCTCTGGTAGCCCGTGGACACTGGCAACTTATATGGTTGAAGGTGGTAGCAGCAAAACCTTCAATAAAATCAAAAAAATGATGTATGCCGAACCGCAAACCTTACATCTTTTATTAGATAAAGTGGCGGATTCCGTGATTTTATACCTAAATGCACAAATCAAAGCAGGTGCACAAGCGGTCATGGTGTTTGATACCTGGGGCGGTGTATTAGGTCATCGTGAATATTTAGACTTCTCTCTGCAATATATGCATAAAATCGTTGATGGTTTAATTCGTGAACACGATGGCCGTAAAGTACCGGTAACCTTATTTACTAAAGGTGGCGGCTTATGGTTAGAAGCCATGGCTAATACAGGCTGTGATGCACTCGGATTAGACTGGACAGTTAATTTGGCTGATGCGAAAGCGCGTGTGGGCCATAAAGTGGCACTACAAGGCAATATGGATCCAAGCGTGTTATATGCACCAGCAGAGCGTATTGAGCAAGAAGTGCGGTCAATTTTAGCTGATTTTGGTCAAGGCAGCGGACATGTATTTAACTTAGGCCATGGAATCCACCAAGATGTGCCTGAAAGTGCACCAAAAATCTTCGTAGATGCCATTCATGAATTCTCAAAAGCCTATCATAAATAAGCGAGAAAAAAATGCGAAATCCAATTCACAAGCGCCTGGAAAATGTTGAAAGTTGGCAACATCTAACCTTTATGGCTTGCTTATGCGAACGCATGGCACCAAACTTTGCCCTATTTTGTCAGATGACCGAACAGGAGCAAGCAGAAAAGACCTATCACAACATTTTAAACTTAGTGTGGGAATTTCTGACGGTTAAAGGGGCGAAAATCAATTTCGAGAACCAATTAGAGAAGCTCGAAGAGATTATTCCTGATGTGAATGATTATGACTTCTTTGGTGTGGTACCCGCTCTCGATGCTTGTGAAGCATTAGGTGAATTATTGCATGCTATTATCGCAGGCGAAACATTAGAAAAATCGATTCAAATCAGCCAAATTTCGTTAGGTACGGTTTGTTCTTTGTTAGAAACACAAGAAAATCGAGATCTTTCTGAGAGCGAACTAAAAAGCTGTGAAGAAATTGAGGAGGAACTTGACCTTCAATGGCAAATCTATCGCTTACTCAAAGACTGTGAAAAACGCGACGTAGACCTGATTTTATCCCTCCGAAATGAGATCAAACAGGAGGGAATCTCCAATATTGGTATAAAAATTGAGCAATAACGTGAGATTTGTCACAATTTTTACAAATCGAGCTTTTATTTCCTGCTCAGTTAGATTAGACTTGCCAAGCCGTAGCAGTTAAAAGCTACGCTTATTTAAATAGAGTCAAATTTTAATTTAACAGAAGGTACAAATTTATGAACAAAACAGATTTAATCGATGCAATTGCAAGTGCAGCTGAATTAAACAAAAAACAAGCTAAAGCTGCATTAGAAGCTACTCTAGCGGCGATTACTGGTAGCCTTAAAAAAGGTGAACCTGTTCAATTAATCGGTTTCGGTACATTCAAAGTAAACAAACGTGCAGCACGTACTGGCCGTAACCCACAAACTGGTGCAGAAATCAAAATCGCAGCATCTAAAGTTCCAGCTTTCGTATCTGGTAAAGCATTAAAAGACGCAATCAAATAATTAGTCTTAAAACAGATTTTAATTAAACCCTGCTTTGTCAGGGTTTTTTGTTGCCTAAATTTTAGCTTTACATTCATCATTTTGCCGATATAATTCCGAACCGAAATTTATTACGGAATATAAATAATGAAACGAAACATTCAACACCGAAATACCCAACAACGCAGACATGCCATTATGCAGCTACTGCAAGAACAAGGTGAAGTCAGTGTAGAACAGCTAGTACAATTATTTGACACTTCTGAAGTGACGATTCGAAAAGATCTCACTGCATTAGAAAGTAATGGTTTCCTTCTTCGTAAATACGGTGGTGCCATTTTAATGCCACAAGAAATCATCGAAGAAGAACAAGATGATGAACTTTCGCAACGAAAGTTAGTCTTAGCAAAGGCAGCTGCAGAACGTATTCGTGATCACAATCGCATTATTGTAGATAGTGGCAGCACGACCGCAGCATTGATTAAGCAGCTTAATCGTAAACAAGGCTTAGTTGTGATGACAAATTCGCTTTCTGTGACCACGGCATTACGTTCACTCGAAAATGAACCGACACTCTTAATGACGGGAGGTACTTGGGACACGCGTTCTGAATCCTTCCAAGGCAATATTGCCGAGCAAGTGCTACGTTCTTATGATTTTGACCAATTATTTATTGGTGCCGATGGCATTGATTTAGAACGTGGTACAACAACATTTAATGAGTTAGTTCGCTTAAGCCAAGTGATGGCTGAAGTGTCTCGTGAAGTGATTGTGATGGTGGAATCACAAAAAATTGGCAGAAAAATGCCAAATGTGGAATTAACCTGGCAGCAAATTGATGTGCTGATTACCGATAACAAATTATCTCAGGCCGACAAAGAAGCCATAATGGCGCAAGGCGTAGAAGTAATTTGTGTAGATGTGGCATAAAGTGCGGTCAGAAAAACAAGACTTTTAATTTTAGTAAATAAGGAAAAACTATGTGTGGTATTGTTGGTGCGGTAGCACAACGTGATGTAGCAGAAATTTTAATTAATGGTTTACACCGCTTAGAATATCGTGGTTATGACTCTGCGGGTGTTGCTGTCGTGGCTCCAAACCATGAATTACACCGCGTACGCTGCTTGGGTAAAGTAAAAGCCCTTGATGAAGCGGTAGCAGTAAAACCATTAATCGGTGGTACAGGGATTGCACACACGCGTTGGGCAACCCATGGTGAACCATCTGAAGCCAATGCTCACCCGCATACTTCGGGTAACTTTGCTGTCGTACATAACGGCATCATCGAAAATCACGAAGAATTACGTGAATTGCTTAAATCTCGTGGTTATGTGTTCAATTCTCAAACCGATACAGAAGTGATCGCTCACCTTGTTGAATGGGAAATGCGCACAGCCGCTACTCTACTTGAAGCCGTACAAAAAACTGTAAAACAACTTACTGGTGCATACGGTATGGTGGTATTAGATCGCGAACATCCAGAACATTTAGTTGCAGCGCGTTCAGGTAGCCCATTAGTAATTGGTTTAGGGATTGGTGAAAATTTCCTGGCATCTGACCAACTTGCGTTATTAAGCGTGACTCGTCGTTTCATCTATTTAGAAGAAGGCGACATTGCCGAAATTACACGTCGCACTGTAGATATTTACGATGCAAATGGTCAAAAAGTAGAACGTGAAGTACACGAATCTAACCTTGAAAATGATGCAGCAGAAAAAGGCAAATTCCGCCATTTCATGCAAAAAGAAATCTATGAGCAACCAAATGCATTAATCAACACCATGGAAGGTCGTATCCTTCACAATAACGTGATTGTGGATGCTATTGGTAATGGCGCAGCTGAAATTTTAGAAAAAGTTGAACACATTCAAATTGTGGCTTGTGGTACCTCTTATAATGCAGGGATGACTGCTCGTTACTGGTTTGAAGCACTTGCTGGCGTGAGCTGTGATGTCGAAATCGCGTCTGAATTCCGCTATCGCAAATTTGTCACTCGCCCAAATAGCTTGTTAGTGACTATCTCTCAATCAGGTGAAACAGCGGATACTCTTGCAGCACTTCGTCTTGCAAAAGAAAAAGGTTACATGGCTGCCTTAACAATCTGTAACGTATCAAGTTCATCTTTAGTACGTGAATCGGATCTTGCATTCATGATTCGTGCAGGCGTTGAAGTCGGTGTGGCATCAACCAAAGCATTTACCACTCAGTTAGCAGCATTATTAATGTTAGTGACTGCAATCGGTAAAGTAAAAGGCAATATCTCAAACGAAAAAGAAGTGGAAATTGTAAAAGCGTTACAATCACTTCCGGCTGAAATTGAAAAAGCCCTTGCCTTTGATAAAGACATCGAAACATTAGCAGAAGACTTCGCTGAGAAAAACCATGCGCTTTTCTTAGGTCGTGGTGAGTTCTACCCTATCGCAATGGAAGCTTCATTGAAGTTAAAAGAAATTTCTTATATCCATGCTGAAGCTTATGCAGCAGGTGAATTAAAACACGGTCCACTTGCCTTGATTGATGCGGACATGCCGGTTATCGTAGTTGCACCAAACAATGAATTACTTGAAAAAGTAAAATCAAACATTGAAGAAGTGCGCGCGCGTGGCGGCCAACTTTATGTTTTCGCGGATAAAGAAGCGGGCTTCACACCAAGTGAAGGCATGAAAATCATCACCATGCCAAAAGTAAATGAAATTGTTGCACCAATTTTCTATACCGTTCCAATGCAATTATTGTCATACCATGTAGCATTAATTAAAGGAACCGACGTGGATCAACCTCGTAACTTAGCAAAATCGGTAACAGTAGAATAAAGTGCGGTTGAAAATCAGCACATTTTAATACAAAAAAGCACAGGTTTAATCCTGTGCTTTTTGTTTAAATAAACCGATAACCGTTTTCTGTCACTTCCAAAATTGAGGCATAATCCTTTCGCCAATCGCCTAACACAATTCGCGTGTATGTTTCTTCCTGATGAATGGCTTCTCGATGCGTATGACCGTGAATTAACCGCTCAACGCCAAATTCTTTCACTGTTTGTGCCGTAAACGCTAAATTCACATCCATAATATCCAGTGACTTATATTGCTTATCTTGTTTACTCTTCGCGCGAATTTTCTCTGCAATTTTTAACCGCACTTTTAGTGGCAAACATAAAAACAGCCTTTGTCGCCAATTTTGATGCACTTTTCGGCGAAATTGCTGATATTTCACATCATCAACACATAAGGTATCACCGTGGCAAATTAAGGTTTTCACACCATAGAGATCAACACAATGATAGTCCAGCAATAACATTAAACCACAATCTTGTGCAAATTTTTTCCCGATGAGAAAATCTCGATTGCCATGAATGAAATAACAAGCAATGCCCTTTTCTGTCAGGTTTTTAATCAACTGTTTTACTTGTGAAATTAAAGGTGAAATTTCATCATCACCAATCCAAAAATCAAAAAGATCCCCCAGAATATAAACCGCTTGCGCTTCTTGCGCCTTGGTTTTCATAAAATCGTTAAAAAGTGCGGTTAATTCTGGATGCGTTTCGCTCAAATGAAGATCTGCAATAAAATAAATGGGTTTCATAACTATTCCGTCATTTTTTTCATTAGATTAGCACACATTTTTGTGTAATTTGCTATACTTTCCAAAAATTTTAATTAGGTATTTTCTATGTTAAAAATCGCCAGAATTCTCATCGTTGCACTTTGTTGTATTTTAATTTGTGTGCTCGGTACGATCTATTCCTTTATTCGTTTCAAAAATCCAAGCAATGTGGGCGTTATGGCTCGCTGGTTTGGTCGCTTATACCCTTTATTTGGCTTAGAAGTAGAACACCGTTTTCCACAAAATAAAGAGAATATGCCTCGTTGTATTTATATCGGTAACCACCAAAATAATTTCGATATGGTCACCATCTCTTACATGGTATTACCTCGCACGGTGAGTGTAGGTAAAAAAAGCCTGATTTGGATTCCTTTTTTCGGCATTTTGTATTGGGTGACGGGCAATATTTTCTTAGATCGTGAAAATCGCTCTAAAGCACACAGCACGATGACAGAACTTGCTCGTCGTATCAATAAAGATAACCTGTCAATTTGGATGTTCCCTGAAGGCACTCGTAGCCGTGGTCGCGGCTTATTGCCATTCAAAACAGGGGCATTCCATGCAGCAATTGCAGCTGGCGTACCAATCGTGCCTGTTGTGTGTTCGACGACTCATAACAAAATTGATTTAAATCGTTGGGATAACGGTAAAGTGATTTGTGAAATGATGGAGCCGATTGATGTGTCATCCTACACCAAAGACAATGTTCGCGAACTTGCTACTTACTGCCACGATTTGATGGAAAAACGCATCGCTGAACTTGATGCTGAAATTGCACAAGGAAAATAATATGTTGCGTCTTTCTCGTCGCCAATTATTAAAAACTACCGCAATTTCAACCGCACTTGCTGCCACACCTCAATCGGTATTAGCGGCATCCCGTGAAAAATTAACCATTCCGCCGTTGATGGAAGCAAAACGTGGTCGCCCAATTATTCTTAATATGGAAGAAACCGGCTACAAGTTAGATGGCTCACATAGTGTCAGTGTATGGGGCTTTAACGGCAATTATCTTGGACCCACTATTCGCATCAAATCGGGTTCCTTTGCAAAACTCAATTATCACAACAATTTGCCACAAAGTATTGCTCTCTCTATTCAGGGATTACAAGCCAGTGGCGAATTATTTGGCGGTGCCGCAAAAGTCCTCAAAAAAGGAGAATCTTGGGCACCAATTATCCCTATAGACCAACCTGCCTCGACTTGCTGGTATCGTTCAGCGACCCTTGCTAACTCGGCCTATCAAACCTATCGTGGCATTGTGGGAATGTGGTTGATTGAAGATGATCAAAGCCTAAAATCACAACTTCCTCACAAATATGGTGTGGACGATATTCCATTAATCTTACAAGACATGGAATTTAACGGAGACGGATTACAATTATTCAAGCAAAATCAACCGCACTTTGTCGGTAATCGTCTTCTCGTTAATGGACAGGAAGCCCCTTATCTTGACGTCCCTCGCGGTTGGGTGCGTTTGCGTTTGCTCAATGCTTCATTAGCAAGAGCCTATGATCTCCGTTTAGATAACGAACAAGACATGTTGCTCGTTGCACGAGACCTAGGCTTTTTACCACAAGGCAAAGCAATTAATTCTCTCATTCTTGCACCAGGTGAACGTGCTGAAGTATTAGTCAATTTAAGCGAAGGGGAAGGTGTATCGCTCATCTCTGGGGCTAAACGTGGTTTCTTCGACAAAATCAAAAATGTGTTCAGCTCAGGCAATGATTTTGCAGATAACACCGTTTTAGAACTTCGCCCACAAGGTGAAATCTCCGCATTCAGTAAAAAAATGAATGAGCAATTTAATACTGATGCCACGACTATGCTCGAAAGTAAAATCGCCCAAGAACGCACCTTTGAACTAGATGTGACTAACGGCTTAATCAACAAGCAACGTTTTGACCCGCGTCGACTTGATGTTTCGGCTAAAGTCGGTACCGTCGAACGTTGGATCATCAACAGCTCGCTGCCTGTCGGTTTCACCATTCAAGGCGCTAAATTTGTGATTGAAAGCCAAGATGATGTTAACGTCGATGCGTCGGAGCTAGCCTGGAAAGACACGGTTTGGGTGAAAAAGAAAGTACAAATTTTAGTAAAATTTGAACAAGCTTCATCAAATACCCATCCATTCTTATTTGGCTCATCCAATTTAATGCTGGCAGATATGGGCTGCCTTGGTATAACGATCGTTCAATAAAATAATGATATAAAAAGGAATCTAACATGAAAAAAAATCTCAACATTCGCTTTAATTGCGACCTTATTTTCAGCTGCTGCCTTGGCTACAGCACCTGAATCAAAAGATAACTCTAAAGATACGACAAATGAGCCAACAATTTATCTTTCTGTTTTTGATAGAACAAACGAGCCTGCTCCATCACCAGACTTACACAAAAAGAAATGTCTCGCTCAAAAAAACAGAGAAGGTATGTTGGGTAGCAACAGGTAATTTTGGTAAAAAAGCGATGGTAAGTGAAACTTTTAAGGCTCAAGCTAAAATTGAATTCACCAGCTCGATTGAGAATGCAAAAGTGGTGTCATCACCAAATAAAAAACTCCATACTATCACTTATACCAGACCAACATTGGAAAATGGTAAATACATGATGAACTGTTGGGCATTCGACCGCCGAGATCCAATCGACAAATATGTGCTGACTGTCAAAATTGGTAAACGCGAATTTGAAAAACAAGTTTTCTACGTGACTGAGTAAGAAAAACACTCAAAAAACGACCTCACTTATATATGCGATGTTTTAAAACTAAAGCAAAAGACCGTCTAGAATTCAATTTTCAGACGGTCTTTCTTTTCTCTGCTTTACGGCTGATAATAAACCCATTCATCATTCAAGGAGCAAACCATGCGCCAAGCACAACAAATCTTTGATTATGCAGCCAATCAATATTCGACGCAGCCAGAATATCTTTGGGAAAAATATCCCGAATATGCCATCTTACGCCATGGTAATGCCAAAGGGAAATGGTATGCACTTATTGGCAAAATCAGAAAAATGAAGCTTGGTTTACAAGAAGAAGGAGAGACTGATTTTATCAATCTTAAATGTCCACCCGATATGGTGAGCATTTTGAGACAATCACCTAATTTCTTGCCAGCCTACCACATGAACAAAACTCACTGGCTAACGATTGTGTTAGATCATGGCGTAGAAACCGAAGAAATCTTCAAATTGTTGGATTGGAGCTACGACTTAACAAAGTAGGAGAATTTAAAAACACCTAAAAATCTGACCGCACTTTTGTCTTTCTTTACTTTAGTCACAGCTAGTAAGATAATAAATGAAAACTATTATCAAAATACAAGTGTTAGACTTGTTTCATTATAAGGAGATAATCATGACAATGAATAGACGTGATTTTTTAAGAATGAGCGCAGCACTCACGGCAGCGGGCATGTCGCCTTCTCTCTTTGCAGCAACAAAAGAGCAATTTACCATTTATGGCGCACCAGCGATGCCAAGTGTGACCATTGCGGTGGCGGCAGCACAAGGTAAATTAGCCAAACAAGCGGATGTAGCATTAGAAATTTGGCGTTCGCCTGATCAGTTGCGCGCAGGCGTGGCAAGTGGACAATTTAAAGTGATGATGAGCCCGAGTAATGTGGGTGTGAATTTACGTAATCAAGGGCAACAAGTTGGCATGGTGAATATTCTCACCAATGGGATTACGCAATTGATGTGCAAAGGTAGTGCCATTACTTCACCGCAAGAATTAGTGGGTAAAAAAATCCTTGTGCCATTTAAAAACGATATGCCAGACATCGTATTACAAGCTTTACTGAAAAAACTGAATATTGATATTAATAAAGTGGATATCACCTATGCGGCAACACCAACTGAAGCAATTGGTTTGTTCTTGCTTAAAGATTTCCATGCGGCCATCTTGCCAGAACCGATGGCGAGTGCCGTTGTGCTGAAAGCTAAAATTGTTGGTACGGAGATTGTACGCGGCTTTGATTTAGTGAAAGAATGGGGTCAAGCGTTTAACACGAAACCGCTTATTCCAATGGCGGGCATTATTGCTAACGAAGAATACTTCCACGCACACAAGGCTGAGTTTGATCTACTTCACCAAGATTTAAGTGATGCGTTAAACTGGATTATGGCTAACCGAAAAAGTGCGGCTGAAATTGGCGCTAATTATCTTCCTGCTCCAGAAGCCGCTATTGAAATGGGCTTAGACGGTGCGCGCTTGACGGTGACCAAAGCCAGTGAACTGAAGAATGAAATCATGCAATTCTATGAAACTTTGATGGCGTTCAATCCAAAACTCTTAGGTGGTAAATTACCAGATGATAAATTCTTCTTGGCTTAATTTGAAACTGAATCACATAACATGATTAAAACTGACAAAATCCGTAAACCACAACCAGTCCTGTTTTACATCATCGACTACCTCTGGAGCGGTTTTACCGGCTTGAGTGTAGCGATGATGGTTGTTGCTTTGTGGGCTTGGGGCAGTGCGATATTTGGTGAATTTATGCTGCCTGCTCCCGCGGATGTTTTTCAAAAAGCCCTTGAGCTGCTCGATCATTTCCAACAAAACGAAATCGGTATTTCGTTATGGCGTTCTGTGGTAGGTATTACCATTGCATTAGTCGCTGGCTTAGCTGCAGGGTTGATTGCGGGCAGCTTTAAAACCGCTATGGCATTGCTTAAACCCGTCATTACGATTTTGTTAGCCATGCCGCCAATTATTTGGGTTGTGATGGCCTTATTTTGGTTTGGCTTTGGCAATCCTAGCGTACTATTTACCATTATCGTATTAGTCGCCCCGCTGACCTTTGCCAGTGCTGCCATGGGCATGGCAAGTGTAAACAAACAACATGAAGAATTGTTTGATGCGTACAAGCTTGGATTGTGGAAAAAAATCCGCTATTTGTATATTCCCCATCTCACGGGCTATGTGATTTCCAGCATTGGCGTCGCGGTTGCGATGGGCGTAAAAGTGGTAATTATGGCAGAGCTTTTGGGTGCCAATGAGGGGGTGGGAGCACAGATTGCCGATGCCAGAGCCATGTTAGATACTTCAACGGTCATGGCTTATGTGTTGTTGGTGATTGTGTTTGTTTCCCTCTTTGAATATTTGATTACCAAGCCATTGGAAATCCTGTTTATGCCGTGGAGAAGATAATGCTGAGTTTAAAGAATGTGCGTTTTGAAATTCTCCGGGATCCCATCGTGCGCGATTTCAGTATGGATTTACAACCAGGCGAAGTGAAAACTTTATTCGGTCCTAGTGGCTGTGGCAAAACTACGGTACTGCGTTTAATTTCAGGTTTGGAAACGCCAAAATCGGGCGAAATCAAGAATACATTCCGTAAAACCGGATTTCTGTTTCAAGAAAATCGTCTATTAGAAAATCTCACTGCTATGCAGAATATCGCCATTTTTATGGATAATCCTAATGAAAATGAAATCATTGCGCTGGCAGAAAAGATCGGGCTTTCTTCGGGTGATTTGAATAAATACCCGACCGAATTATCGGGCGGTATGGCAAAACGCGTGGCATTTTTGCGTCTATTACTATGCGGCTGTGATTTAGCCTTATTGGACGAACCTTTTGTCGGTTTGGATCGCGATTTACGTGATATTTTAGCCGCTATGTTAGTGGAAAAAATTGAGCAACAAGGCATGGCTTGCATTTTAGTGACGCACGATCGCTTTGAAGCGGCTCGATTAAGCCGAGAGATTATGCAGCTTTCTCCAAAAGGGATGGATGTTCAAAATGTGATTACCTTGCCAACGCCATTATCCGAACGTAATTCAGCCTTTGAAGAAACCGTAGTCGCACGCGAATTTCAAGGAATCCATTACTATGAATAATTTCTTTACCCATCCGATGCGACCCTTCTTTGTTGGTGCAGCCATTCTTGCGATTGTTGGTGCATTGAGCTTTTTCATCAGCCCCGATGATCTCATCCTACACCGCAAAATATTCTTAGAATTTATGCTACCAGCCGCATACGGCGGCTTTCTGACGGCTTCCATGCTCGAATGGACAAATTACAAAGGTAATTTAAAACCTATTGCGACGATTTTAGCGGTGCTCTTGCTTGCAGGATTAGTGTTATTGCCATTTTCCCCGCAAACTGCCTCGTTTTTAGTGGCAGCTTATTGGCTCACGTTGTTACTCTTTTGTGCTTGGCTGTTTTGGTTGGATCGCAATACCGACAATTTTACTTTACTGATGTTACTTGCAGCATTTACGGTTTGCCAGACGGCTTACGCCATGACTGATAGTCTGAAATTATTGCGAGCACAGGTGCATTTAAATATGGCGGCAGTGATGTTTGTATCAATTCGAGTCAGCATACTCTTAGGCGCAGAGGCACTGAAAGAAAGTACATTGAAAGATCCCGTATTTATCCCGAATGTCGTGTATAAAAATATCGCGATTACATTTTTATTACTTCATACCGCAGCAGAGCTTTGGTTGCCTGCACAAACAGCCGCTTTTACAGCCTTTGCCGCTGGCTTTATTTTGCTTGCCAAACTGCGAGAATTGCACCATCACGAACTACTACGTAAACATTACGTACGCACTTATTATTTCCTTCAATTGTTCGCCGCAATTGGTTATTTGTGGATTGGCATAAATAAATTAATTGATGAACCTACTGCCGATCCGTTACACATGGTAACACTCGGCGGCATTCTCGGCAGTATGATGATGATTTGGCTCACTGCAGGATTATGGCATAGTGGCTTTACGAAACTGGATTACCCAAAACTCTGTCGCCTTGCCGTACTTTGTCTTTTCACGGCGGCACTTTCCCGAGCTTGTTTGATGTATGTGGACGAGCTGTTTTTTATCACGATTCCCGCTATTTTAATTGCCATTGTGTTTGTGCTTTATCTCGCAACCTTTGTGCCGATATTCCGAAACAATGCCTTTACGGATGATCCGGAGTAATGACTAATCCGCACATCAATGTGCGGATGTTTGATATTTTTTAGACCGCACTTAATAGGCTTTTAATTGGGCCATTGCTTTACAATCTGCAGCTTGATGCTCATCTTCGGTAATTAAACTTTGTAGGAAATGTTTAATTTCAGTCAGTTCGGTAATTTTTTCTTCGACTGAAACCAAATGTTTTGCCAACATACTATCCACTTCACAATGTTGAGATTGCTGCGTTTTCATCTCATTAAAAAATTTAATTTCGGCCAAGCTAAAATCTAACGCTCGGCAGGTTTTAATAAATTTTAATTGCTTCAAACTGGCTTCATCATAATCTCGATAACCATTTGCCAGCCGTTTAGGCTCCGGCATTAAACCCATTTTTTCATAATAACGAATGGTTTCTAAATGAATACCGCTTTGTTTGCTGAGTTCGTGAATCTTCATTTTTTTAAAATCAAGCCTTGACCTTGTAGTTCCTACGGACTTTATACTTTATCTCAAGTTAATTAAAGACACAATGAGGAGCATTATGTCCGACCACCATTCCCATGAACATCATGACCATTCATCTCATGAACATATTCCACAAGATAAAAAAATCTTAGCGCTCAGTTTTGCCATCATTACCGGCTTTATGGTTGTCGAATTTGTTGGCGGCTATTGGTTTAACAGTTTGGTACTCATGGCTGATGCGGGACACATGGCAAATGATAGCTTATCGTTATTTTTAGCCTTGTTAGCGTTGTTTCTATCCGCTCAAAAACAACGATACATTGCCCTACTTAATAGCGGCTCATTGATTGTTGTGGCATTGATGATTTTAGTTGAAGCGATTCAACGCTGGCAAAATCCCATCGAGATGATGGCATTACCGATGCTTGGTGTGGCATCTTTAGGATTACTCGTCAATCTTTTCGTTGCTTGGATAATGTTGAAAAGTGATCATGACAATCTCAATATCAAAGCAGCTTATCTGCATGTATTAACAGATTTATTTGGCTCCGTTATCGCGATTCTTTCAGGATTAGGCGCTTATTTTCTCGGATGGCAATGGGTTGATCCATTGGCAAGTATGATATTGAGTGTTCTCGTGCTAAAAAGCGGAATTGAGGCATTTCGCTTGGCATTAAAAAACACCTAAAAAACTGACTGCACTTTGGTTTGATATTTCCAAAGTGCAGTCAATTTTCAGCGATTATTTCCACTCACCTCGCTCTACAATAATTCCCACATTACTTGCTTGGGCAACCGCTTTAGGTTTGCTTAATTTGAGGCGTAACCATGAAATCCCAAAACGTTGTTGTAATTGATCTGCTACTTCATAAGCCACGCGCTCAATCAATAAAAATGGCTTAGCTTGGACATAATCTAAAATAAATTGGCTCACTTCCGCATAATTGAGGCAGTATTGCACATCATCCGTTTCTGCAGCTTTTTGACAATCCCATGCCATTTCCAAATCAAAAACGAGCTTTTGTTTAATTTGTTGTTCCCAGTCATACACACCGATTTGTGCGAAGACCACTAATTCTTCAATAAAAATACGATCCATCTCTCATTCCTGTAAAAATATAGTGGGCTTATGCTATCAAGTTTGGTTAAAATAACGAACAAGTTTTTCAAATACAATCAAGATTGTGGAGCACAAAATGAGCCTATTTGCCCTTTTTTATATGATTTTTGCTTATTTACTGAGTTCGATTTCCAGTGCAATTTTGATTTGTAAGGTAGCGGGCTTACCTGACCCACGAAAAAATGGTTCTCATAATCCTGGTGCGACCAATGTATTGCGTATTGGCGGACGTTGGGCGGCGCTTGCAGTACTAATTTGCGATATTTTAAAAGGGATGTTACCTGTTTGGGCGGGTTATTATTTAGGGCTTACGCAATTTGAATTAGGCATGGTTGCATTAGGGGCTTGCTTGGGGCACATCTTCCCTATTTTCTTTCAGTTTAAAGGCGGGAAAGGTGTAGCGACCGCATTCGGTGCCATTGCGCCTATCTCTTGGGGCGTAGCCGGCTCAACGCTAGGTACGTGGTTGTTGGTTTTCTTAATTAGTCGCTATTCTTCATTAAGTGCGGTTATCACTGCACTTCTCGTGCCATTTTATGTTTGGTGGCTTAAACCGGAATTTACCTTCCCCGTTGCCTTAGTTTGCTGTTTGCTGATTTATCGTCACCACGACAATATTCAGCGCTTATGGCGAGGCCAAGAAGATAAAATGTGGGGAAAATCCAAGAAGAAATAAATAAAAAAACCTGTCGATAATCGACAGGTTTTCTTTTTATCAAAATGGCTTAGAAATCAACCGCACTTTTAAGTTTTTTCAGTGCGTTTGCTTCAAGCTGACGAATACGTTCTGCAGACACATTATACTTTGCTGCAAGATCATGAAGGGTGGCTTTATCATCATCTAACCAACGTGCTTTGATAATATCTTGGCTACGTTCGTCAAGATTTGCTAAGGCTGTACCTAACTTTTCTGTTGCTTGTTCTTCAAAGTTTTCGCTTTCAAGTTCTGCCGCAAAGTTTGAGCTTTTATCTTCTAAATATAAAGAAGGCGCATAAGCTTCGTCATCATCGTCTGTTGGCAAATCAAAGCCCACATCGGCCCCTGTCATACGGGATTCCATTTCGATGACATCTTCTTTTGACACGCCAAGCTCATTCGCCACCATATCCACTTCGTTTTCATTGAACCAACCTAAACGTTGTTTGGTTTTACGTAGGTTAAAGAACAATTTACGTTGTGCTTTCGTGGTAGCAACTTTCACAATACGCCAGTTGCGAAGGACATATTCATGGATTTCAGCTTTGATCCAATGCACCGCAAAAGACACAAGGCGAACTCCCATTTCAGGATTAAAACGTTTTACCGCTTTCATTAATCCGATATTACCTTCTTGAATTAAATCTGCTTGCGGTAATCCATAACCTGAATAACCACGCGCAACATGAATAACAAAACGTAAGTGTGATAAAACTAACTTTTTCGCTGCTTCAATATCACCGTCATAATACAAACGTTCTGCTAAGCTTTTTTCTTCCTCTGCAGTCAGCATCGGATATTCGTTTGCTGCTCGAATATAACCTTCGATGCTACCTTGAGGTACTAACATCATTTGAGTTTCTTTATTCATTCTTCTCCTCACAGCATGCGGAGCGACGCCCCGACTCATTACTTATTTGTTATTGTATAACAACTATTGTCATTATACCTCAACTTGTTTCATTTGACAGTTTTTAACGATTGAAAGTTCAAATTAATCACTGAAAATTTTCCAAATTAATTTAATGGCACAAGTGAATAAACTACATCCTCTGCCACAACCTTAAACAATAGATCAATATTTGGGTGTTTTCCAGGATTTTGTTTGGCATCTTCAACATGCTCTGCAAACCATTCAATGCCTTGCTGCGCTGAAGTGCGGTCTAATTTTCCGTTAAATTTTTCAGCCAGTGCATTATAAAGACGAAGTGAGCCAAGTTTGCCTAGCGCAGCAGGAATATGATGAATCACGGTTTCACCGTTTAATACATCCAAACCTGTTAGATGCTCAATGCTTGGTAAAGTCTCTAAAATGTCTTTAAAGTTCATGATTGCTTTCCTCTATAAATTAACTAATGGCTTGCTCTGAATTCACTTCGCCATTCGCGCCCATAAAGCGCACTTCAGGCTGTAAATATACACCAAATTTATCTGCCACGGTTTGGCGGATATGATGCGCAAGCTTAACCACATCCTGCCCAGTAGCATTGCTCTTATTAATCAGCACTAAAGCTTGTTGTTGATGAACCGCTGCGCCACCGATTTGAAAACCTTTTAAATGGCATTGATCGATTAACCAACCCGCTGCCAGTTTCACTGAACCGTCTGCTTGTGGAAAGTGCGGTAGATTTTCGACCTGTTTTTGAATTTTCACAAATTGCTCTGCACTCACCACAGGATTTTTGAAGAAACTGCCCGCATTACCAAACTCTTTAGGATCGGGCAATTTACTGCGGCGAATATGGCACACTTCATCAAACACTTGTTTTGCCGTTACAGTTTGAGGATCAAAATTCACTAATGAGCCATATTTTAAAATCGGTTGCCAATTTTTGGCTAATTTCAATCCAACAGCTGTAATCACATAACCTTGCGCATAGCGATGCTTAAAAATACTTTCACGATAACCAAATTCACATTCGCTCGCCTGCAAACGGAATTGTTCGCCCGTATTGAGATTCAATACATCCACATAATCGCATACATCTTTAAATTCCACACCATACGCACCAATATTTTGAATCGGCGCAGAACCGGCACAACCAGGAATAAGCGCGAGGTTTTCTAAGCCCCCCATCCCTTGTGAAAGCGACCATTCCACCAGCTTATGCCAATTTTCACCACCATTAACATGCAAATAATGGTCATCGCGATCTTCTGTATGTTGAATACCCGATAAACGGTTAACAATTACAACACCTTGGAAATCTTCTAAAAACAGCATATTGCTGCCTTGTCCTAAAAATAAGACAGGTAGATTTTCAGCTTGCGCTTTTTGCCAAGCTTGTTGGATTTGTTCAATCGATGTAGCTTCAATAATTTCACGCGCATTTACTGGAATATTGAAGGTGTGAAACGGCTGTAAACTTTGCATTAACTTTCCTTAAAAAAGCGTGTGAGGAAGCGTGATTTTCACGATAGTACCACCTTGCTCCCCTTTTGAAATACTGAACTGAGCATTTAATTGCCGACTGCGCTCAGTCATGATATTTAAACCATAATGTCCGTCTGGCTCGTCTAGTGTAGGAATCCCTACGCCATTATCTTGTACAAGGATTTCGTATTCGCCCTCAGCATTAATATGGGCTTTTACTTCTATACGTGTGCCTTTGGAGTGTTTAATCGCATTTAACGTTGCTTCACGTACAATTTGCAAAACGTGCACTAACTCTTGTGGATTTAAACTTTGTGAGGGCAAACTACATTCTACGGTCATTTGCATCTTCGTTTGTGAGCGCAAACTTTCGATAACTTGTTCCAATGCAACCTGTAAGTTGGCTTCTTGCACCGTTAAACGGAAGGTCGCCAATAATTCTCGTAATTGAGAATAACCATCTGATAAGGCTTGTTCAAATTCACCAATGATGGCAATGCTTTTCTCTTTTGATTCCTCGTCTTCTTTCTTTAAATTATGCTTTAACAGCGTTAATTGAATTTGTAAGAAAGACAGCACTTGCGCCAACGAGTCATGTAATTCCCGTGCAATAATTGACCGCTCTTCCATCAATAAGAGTTGCTCTTGCTGGCGTTGCGTTTTGTGTGAATACAACGCTTTTGCCACCATTTGCCCTAAGTTTTTCATCATACGAGGATCAGGGCAAGGCAAACCCGCTTGCCACGAAAGCACCGCTAAATTTTCATTTTCAATGGAAAGCTCTTCGACTTGAATCGTTTGTTTTGGATCTTTTTGTCCAAAAGAAATTTCCCAATGCTCCGCCCCTAAAATCTCTAATTCGATATAGCGCAAATGTTCACTAACACGAATATGATTGAGCACTTGGCTTAAGATTTTATCATTAATCTTTGTTGGCGTAAGTAACTGCGAGCTTTGATAAAGCGTCGTTAAAGAGCGGTTAGTTTGGCGTAACTTTTGTGTTTTTTCATTTACTGCATCTTCTAAACGGGAATAAAGTTGCTCTAACTCTGATGACATTTGGGTAAACACTTTCGCTAAAATACCGAGCTCATTATTGCTTTCTGTATCAAGTTGGATATGGTTAAACTGCCCCATTTGTACTTGCATACTGGCTTTGGTCATAATCTCTAACGGTTTCACTACTTCGCACTTCATATACCAAATCACATAAGACACCATCGCAAGAATCAATAGCATTGAAACACACAATACTGAAACCGCAATAATCCATTTTAGTTCAGCAAAGCGTTGTAATTCCAACACGAAATCATCGACATCTTGTACATAACTTTTTAGTTCTGCGTGGTATTTTTCGATTTGATGGCTACGAGCGAAATCGGACATCACTGCCCAGCGTTTTAGAATTTTTTGGTAGGACTCCCTCACCCCTGATGGTGCAAAAAGTTGATTCTGCACAGAAAGCAAGGCCTCAGCATTGAGGCTGCGTTGGTAACGCACTAAGTTCTGTTCTACCGTATCCGGTGAACGTTCCATTTCCGTTAATAGTCGATAACTTTGCATACGCAAAGAGCCTGATATATTAATGGCTTCCGCATCCGATTTATTGCTTGCCATCACAAGTAAACTCAATGAGCTAATAATGCCCATGAAAATAATGACCACAAATAAATATTTAGCAATACGAGTAGAAACTGAACGTTTAGCGTACACGATAATTCTTCAAAATTGGAAAAAGTGACCATAGTTTAGCACAAAGTGCGGTTGAAATTGGCTGATTTTTCACAAATAAAAAACATCGGCTTTGACACCGATGTTTTCAAAAACTTGAATTTTTTTAACCGAACTTAGCTCAATTCTTTGCCTTTTAATTCTGGCACTAAGAAGACTGTCGCTACCATGTCGATGACATAAATCACCGCCAAGAAAGCAATTGCAATACTGAATGAGTACGCAGAGACAATCGCCCCGACAACAACTGGCCCGAAGCCACCTACGGCACGACCTAAGTTAAACAACACATTTTGTGCCGTTGCACGTGCTTCTGTCGGATAAGCTTCTGCCATTAATGCGCCATAACCGCCCATCATGCCATTCACAAACATCCCCAAGAATGCACCGGCCACCAACATAGCGGTTGGGTCAGCTAATTGAGAGTAAGTGATGATGCTGATCACAGCACCAAGTTGGAATAGTAAGAAACTTGGTTTACGTCCGATTCTATCGGCTAGACGACCAAAAATCCAAATCCCTGCCATCATGCCGCATACCGTAACAGCCGTCCATAAACCTGATTTCGTTAAACTAAAGCCAAGTTGTTTAGATAAGAAGTTTGGCATCCAAATCATAATGCCGTAGTAACCAAAATTTTGTACGGAAGTTAACACCACCACACCAAGGCTCACTTTTGTGGTTGCTTTGTCTTTCACTAAGAGTTTAAAAGATTCCAGTTTGGATATTTTTTGGGTAGAAAGTGCGGTCTGTTTTCGTGAGAAAATTTCAGGTTCGTGTAAACGGGTACGTAAATACCAGGCCACAAATGCTGGGAAGATACCAACAACGAACATACCGCGCCAGCCGATATGTGGAAGCAATACAGGGGTGAGTAACGCTGCTGCTAACACACCAACTTGCCAACCTAACGCCACATAGGAAGCAGCTTTTGCACGGTGTTTTGCGGGCCAAGCTTCAATGGCTAATGCCATACCGATACCAAATTCACCGCCCAAACCGATACCCGCAATGGTGCGATAAATTAATAAATCCCAATAGCCTTGTGCGATTGCACATAAACCGGTAAATACGGCGAAAAGTACGATTGTCCAAGTCAGCACCCGTACACGCCCATAACGATCACTTAATGCACCAAATACAATACCGCCCACCACAGCACCAATAAGTGTCCAAGTGACTAATGAGCCAGATTGTGCGGGAGTTAAATTAAGATCTGCCGAAATGGCACTAAGCATAAATCCAAGAATAAGAAGATCGAATCCATCCATCGCGTAGCCGACAGCTGATCCAATCAAGGCTTTCCAGCCATATTGATTGACGTTTGTCATGATTGAGGTCCCTTTTGCTACTCACGGATAGCGTTTAAAGTGAAATGATGAGGAAAGAAATTTTCCGATGCGTAGTTTAGAGAAATTAAAGGAATTTTGCAAGAATGAGAAAAGCAAAGTGCGGTTGATTTTATTCAAGTTTTTATTTTTTCAATAAAATTCGAATTAATAAGGCAATGGCTGCCGCATCATCTACTAAACCTAATGGGCCAAGCACCGCTTCAGGCAAAATATCAATGGGACTGAACAAATAAATCAGAATGATGGCGATTTTAATTAACTTCGTTTTATTCATAGTCATTGGACGAAAAGAAAAAGATCAGGTAAATTCTACAACTTATCCGAATGATGAATCATCACAAAACGCTCCCAAAGCTGCTCTTCGCTTTCTTGGTGCTCAGGATCTGGCTTGATGCAGTTTGTAATCGGGCAAACTTTTTGGCAGGTTGGCGTGTCATAATGACCAACACATTCCGTGCAAAGTACAGGATCGATCACATAGATCTCCTCGCCGATTGAAATTGCTTCATTCGGACACTCGGGGAGGCACATATCGCAGTTTGTGCATTTGTTTGTGATCAGTAACGCCATACGATTCCTTTATATGAGAGAGCGGCGAATTATAGCCGACAAAAGCAAAATTGACAAAATTTAAACAGGATTTTTATGAAAAAACAGGTTTCCACTCTTTCCCTTATTGCCCTTGCCGCATTTAGCATTTGGCAATATTTCACTGAACACAAAAAAGACACTAAACCCGCTCCAACAACTACACAACAACAAAGCCAAAGTGCAGTCAAAAATACCAACGATTTTGGAAATTATGATGTCATCATGCGCGATGATGCCATTGGACAAAATAAAAATGCCCCTGTTGATTACTATATGTTGGCCTTATCTTGGTCGCCGGCATTCTGTGAAAAACAACGTGCGCAATATGGCAATAATTTACCTGATTCAGCGCAATATCAATGTAGTACAAAAAATCAATTTGGCTGGGTAGTACATGGCTTATGGCCACAAAATGCGAATGCACGTTCTGTTACGGATCACCCACGTTTTTGTAAGGGTGATTTAGCGCCACTTCCTTTTGAAACGCTCGAGACTTACCTTTCAATCTCGCCTGGCGCAAAATTATTGCAAGGCGAATGGGAAAAACACGGTAGCTGCGCCTTTGATTCAGCGGAAGCTTATTTCAAACAAGAGAAAGCATTATTTGAATCACTCTCTTTGCCAAACGAACAATTAAGCCGTAAAGAATTATTTCAATGGATGAAGCAATATAATCCGCAATTAAAAGGCGCTTATTTAGGGGCGAGCCATAATGAACTATTCATTTGTTACAATCGCCAGTGGGAAGTAATCGATTGCCAAAAATAGGTGAAATTCGCTTTTTTATTTGATCTACATCGTTACAACCTAGTCAGAACTAGGTATAATATTCAAGTTTAATTTTAACTAACCCAAGAGGAAAGATTATGTCAGTAATCAAAATGACCGACTTAGATTTAAAAGGTAAACGTGTATTTATTCGCGCGGACTTAAACGTACCGGTAAAAGATGGCAAAGTGACATCTGATGCGCGTATTCGTGCGACTATCCCGACGTTAAAACTGGCTTTAGAGAAAGGCGCAAAAGTGATGGTTACCTCTCACTTAGGTCGTCCAACTGAAGGTGAATTCAAACCTGAAGACTCTTTACAACCGGTTGTTGATTACTTAAAAAACGCAGGCTTCAATGTGCGTTTAGAACAAGACTACTTAAACGGTGTGGATGTTAAAGAAGGCGAAATCGTTGTTTTAGAAAACGTTCGTGTAAACAAAGGCGAGAAGAAAAACGATCCTGAATTAGGTAAAAAATATGCCGCACTTTGTGATGTATTCGTGATGGATGCATTCGGTACAGCTCACCGTGCGCAAGCATCAACTTACGGCGTAGCAGAGTTTGCACCCATTGCCTGTGCAGGTCCATTACTTGCAGCAGAATTAGATGCGTTAGGCAAAGCATTAAAAGAGCCTGCTCGTCCGATGGTCGCAATTGTAGGCGGTTCTAAAGTTTCCACTAAATTAGAAGTATTAAACTCTCTTTCAAAAATTGCTGACCAAATTATCGTAGGCGGTGGTATTGCAAATACGTTCATTGCAGCAGCGGGCCACAATGTGGGTAAATCGTTATATGAAGCAGATTTAATCCCTGTAGCAAAAGAATTAGCAGCAAGCACTGATATCCCAGTTCCAGTTGATGTACGTGTTGGTACTGAATTCTCTGAAACTGCACCTGCAACAGAAAAATCAGTGACTGAAGTAAAAGATGACGAATCTATCTTCGATATTGGTGACAAATCTGCTGAACAATTAGCTGAAATCATCAAAAATGCAAAAACCGTTTTATGGAATGGTCCAGTTGGCGTATTTGAATTCCCGAACTTCCGCAAAGGGACTGAAATCATTTCTCACGCGATTGCAAACAGTGATGCATTCTCTATCGCAGGGGGTGGTGATACTTTAGCAGCTATCGATTTATTCGGTATTGCAGATAAAATCTCTTACATCTCTACTGGTGGCGGTGCATTCTTAGAATTCGTTGAAGGTAAAGTATTACCTGCAGTAGAAATTCTTGAAAAACGTGCGAACGGTTAATTAAATGGTTTCTATCCCCTCTGCACAGAGGGGATAAATATTGATTCTTCAAACAGAGGAATAAATCCTCCAAAACAAAAGGAAACACAACTATGGCTAAATTATTAGATATCGTAAAACCTGGCGTAGTAACAGGTGAAGATGTTCAAAAAATCTTTGCTTATGCCAAAGCAAACAACTTCGCGATTCCTGCAGTAAACTGCGTGGGCTCTGACTCCGTAAACACTGTATTGGAAACCGCTGCACGTGTGAAAGCGCCAGTAATTATCCAATTCTCAAACGGTGGGGCAGCTTTCTACGCAGGTAAAGGTATCAAACCAACAAGTGGTGCTCGTTCAGACGTTTTAGGTGCGATTGCAGGTGCGAAACACGTTCATACTTTAGCCAAAGAATATGGTGTGCCAGTTATTCTTCATACTGACCACGCAGCAAAAAAATTACTTCCATGGATCGATGGCTTACTTGAAGCGGGTGAAAAACACTTTGCTGAAACTGGTCGTCCATTATTCTCTTCTCATATGCTTGACTTATCTGAAGAACCAATGGAAGAAAACATGGCAATCTGCCGTGAATACCTTGCTCGTATGGACAAACTAAGCATGACTCTTGAAATCGAAATCGGTATCACTGGTGGTGAAGAGGATGGCGTGGATAACTCTGATGTAGATGAATCTCGTTTATACACTCAACCATCTGATGTGCTTTACGTTTACGACCAATTAAACCCAGTAAGCCCTAACTTTACCGTTGCTGCAGCATTTGGTAACGTACACGGTGTTTACAAACCAGGTAACGTAAAATTAAAACCATCTATTTTAGGTGCATCACAAGAGTTCGTTGCAAAAGAACGCAATCTTCCTGCTAAACCAATTAACTTCGTCTTCCACGGTGGTTCAGGTTCTAGCCGCGAAGAGATCCGCGAAGCAATTAGCTATGGTGCAATCAAAATGAATATCGATACTGATACTCAATGGGCTGCATGGAATGGTATCTTAAACTTCTATAAAGCAAATGAAGCTTATCTTCAAGGTCAATTAGGTAACCCTGAGGGCCCTGATGCTCCAAACAAAAAATACTACGACCCACGTGTTTGGTTACGTAAAATGGAAGAATCCATGTCTAAACGCTTAGAACAATCTTTCGAAGACTTAAATTGTGTTGATGTTTTATAATCCATAAAAATAGACTAAAATAAGACCGCACTTTCTCGTGCGGTTTTTTATTTTATATAACCTAAATACCGACCATAATCTATGCAAATAACAAAACAAAATTGGTTAGCCACCCTAATAAACTTTGCGGTAACGCTTTTCTTTCTTTCAATATTTATTGTCAAAGGTGGATATAATGCTGCGCCAGCTCTATTGATGTTAGTCGGTTTAGGGTATGGCGTTTATGCTTTGATCAAGAAACCACTTTTAAACTTATCGAAAGTTGATAAATGGTTAATTTATAGCTACCTTTTTTATTTTCTTACATTTGTACTTTCCCTCTGCATTAACGGGGGAAAAATACGTAATCTTGATTCCGCAAGTCGCGTCGTTTTCTTTGTCCCTGTTTTGCTTTTACTATTAAAGTATCCCATCAAAACTTGCGTTTTGAGTTACTCTATTCCACTTGGTGGTATTGTTTCTGTCTGTATCGCGCTTTATGATAAATTTATCTTGAATCTACGCCCAGAGCAAAACCCTCGAATTATGCATATTCAAGGTGGTGATATTTCTATGTCATTAGGCATTTTGAGCCTGATTATTGCCCTATATGCTTATCAGAAAAGAGAGGTGAAACTGACCGTTCTTAGTGTGATTGGTGGCTTATGTGGCATCGTAGGAAGTTTGCTTTCTACCGCTCGTGGAGGATGGGTTGCACTACCGATCTTACTTATTGTTATCCTTTGGATTTATCGCCATTCCCTTTCAAAAGGTTTTTTCCTGACTTTCTTTGGAATCATTGCCGTAGCAAGCGTTGGCATTAGCCAAATGCCCAATAACCGAATTATGGAACGGATTGACGTTGCACGAAAAGATATTCAACTTTACCTGGATAACCATGATGGAAATACTTCTCTTGGAGCTCGTTTTGAAATGTGGAAAAGCGCACTTGAAATGGCGAAAGAAAAACCTTTATTTGGTTGGGGCATTCAAGGTGCGACAGAAAAACGTAAGTTAGATACGAAAGAAAAAATTGTCACGGGTGACATTGGACAATTTACGCATGCCCATAACCAATATTTAGATGACCTCTCCAAACGAGGAATTGTTGGGTTGCTCGCCTTACTTGCTGTTTTATTTATCCCTCTTAGAGCCTTTATGGAAAAGCTGAACACCACGAATGATGAGATCAAGCTGATTGCAACGTTAGGCGTTGCCCATATTTTATCTGTGATGATTTATGGCTTAAGCCAAGGTTTCTTGGTACATAATTCAGGCACTATTTTTTACTTTTTCTTAACGATTGTGTTTTATACCGCAATACGAACACGGCAAAAGGCAGAATAATGAAAATTTTAGTCATTCGTAACGATAAACTGGGGGATTTTGTTCAGGCGTTTCCGGCTTTTGCGATGTTAAAAGCCTCAAATTCTGAGCTAAAACTGACCGCACTTGTGCCAGCTTATACAGCCCCATTGGCTCAAATTTGCCTCTATTTAGATGATGTCATCATTGATAGTGCCAAGAACGACAAAGCGGATTTCAATCGTCTTGTTAAAGAAATCAAAGAGCAGCAATTTGACGGCATGATTAGCTTCTTTTCCAATACCCATAACGGTAAATTAGCGTGGAAAAGTGGGATTCCTTATCGTCTTGCACCCGCAACAAAGTGGGTGCAAATCCTTTATAACCATCGTTTAACACAACGCCGTTCACGCTCAGAAAAATCTGAAGCAGAGTACAATCAAGATCTGGCTCGAGCGTTCTTAAAAAAACACAACATGCCGATTGTGGAACCCAAACCACCTTACCTTTCACTTCCTGAAAGTACGGTTAAAAATCAACGTGTTTTTCTGCAAGAACAATTAGGCTTATCGGCAGATAAAAAATGGGTATTTGTGCATAGCGGAACAGGTGGTTCAGCAACAAGCCTTTCGTTGACACAATATGCTCAATTGATACAAGGTTTGTTAAGCAAATTTGATTGCCAGATTATCTTAACAGCAGGACCGGGTGAAAGTGAAAAAGCCCATGAGTTAGCGGCAAAAATCGACAGCCCAAATGTGGTTATTTATGATAAGAATAAAGGATTAGTTGATTTTGCTCACTCTCTGGCTTGTGCGGATTTATTCATTGCGGGATCTACTGGACCATTACATTTAAGCAGTGTATTCAATGTGCCAACAATTGGGTTCTATCCAAATAGTCGCTCATCTCAGCCTCGTCGTTGGAAACCGATTAACGATGCAGACAAACACCTTGCTTTCTGCCCGCCAAAAGGGAAAGAGGAAATGAATTTAGGCTTAATTTCTATTGATGATGCCTTAGTGGAGATTATCCCCTTCGTGCGGAAGATGTGGCAAGCGAGCACTTGAGTTTAAGCATAACTGCACTATCCAACCTATTGCGGCGGCAAAAACAACAGTACCAATTCCGACTGTGCCGCCGAGAATATAACCTAACACACAAACCGACACTTCAAGGCTTGTTCTCACAATCCCCACTTTTAAATGAAGTCGTTGACAAAGCCCCACCATTAAACCATCCCGCGGGCCTGCCCCCTGATGACAGGTTAAATACAATGCCGTCCCTAATCCATAAAGCAAAAGCCCAATGCCACCGAATAAAATTCGGCTAAAAAGTGCGGTTGGTTCTGGTACAATTTTCGTGGTTAAGCCAAGGAAAAAGGCAATCACAATAATATTCAGAATGGTGCCAAGCCCAAGCCTTAATTTTAGGGGAATCCAGGCTAACATCACCAAACAGCTAATCCAAAATGATGACCAACCGATACTCACTTTAGCTTGTAATGCCACACCTTGAGAAAGCACGGTCCAAGGTGAAGAGCCCAAATTAGCAAGCACAATTAAGCCATCTCCAATACCCAGTATTGCCAATGCAAATAAGAGCATCAACATGGTTTTACCTTCGACTGACCATAGCGATTTGGCGGCCCAACTGGTGTGGGGAATTACCCGTGCTTTTTTCATATTATTCCTGTTTATATTTAACGCCGACATCATAATGGGAAACCCGATAAAACCCAAACATTTTAACGTCATATGATATAACCGAATTGACTGATAAATATCATAAATGTGATGCAGATCACATTGTCAAAATTGTCATCACTCATTCACTGACTTAAAATAAGCTACCCTTTTTAATCAGGACATTATTATGCTTGCATCTCTTCAAGATATTTTGGATACCGTAAAATCCAACACGCTCACCTATCAACAAAAACTCATGTGTTTAGGCAATATCACCGAGCGATTATTTGATCCTCGTGAATTATTAGGCTACACGGATGAAGAATGGCAATTCCTTCAAAATCAAATGATCTGTGATTTAAATGAAGGCTATGCGATTTATCGTCCCCGCTATATTTTGCCAGATTACAATGTATATATTAAAAAAGGCTGTGAATTCCTTGAATTGCCAGCACCAAAAAATCTTGATGACGCATTAGATGGCTTATTGATTTTATATTCCCACGTGCCATCAATTACCACATTCCCGGTTTACATTGGGCGTTTAGACATGCTACTTGACCCATTTATTACCGATGAAGAACAAGACTACATCAAAATTAAACGTTTCTTAAATCATGTGGATAAAACTGTGCCAGATTCATTCTGCCATGCCAATATTGGGCCTTATGACACCAAAGCAGGGCGTTTGATTTTAAAAGCGGTGATTGAGTTGGAAGCGCCAACACCAAATATGACCATTCGTTACGATAAGAGTAAAACAAGTCGTGAATTTGCAGAATTAGCGGCAAAAGCCTGCTTATTGGTTTCTAAACCGTCTTTTGCCAATGATGCTTACTACATTTCTGACTTAGGCGAACAATATGGTATTGCTAGTTGCTATAACGCACTACCTGAATGTGGTGGGGCTTATACTCTCACTCGTTTGCGCTTAGGTACTATTGCGCGTGCCTGTAAAACTGTGGATGAAATGGTCAATGAACTTTTACCTCGTGTTGCAAAATGCGCGCTCTCCACTATGGATAAACGCCATAAATTTGTAGTGGAAGAAAGCAACTTCTTCAATACCTCATTCCTCGAAAAAGAAGGGTTTATCAAACGCACTAATTTTACGGGAATGTTTGCCATTGTTGGTCTCGCTGATGCAGCAAATCATTTATTGCAACAAGAAGGCTTAAATGAAACCTTTGGTAAAAGCCGACGCGGTGATGAAATTGCGACCTTGATTATGGATAAATTAAAAGAAGTCACGGATAACCATGAAGGCGTGTATGTTGAACGCACGGGCAACCGTTATTTATTACATGCGCAAGTAGGCGCAAGCAATCATGAAGAAGATAAACGTAATGCGCCAGCGCATCGTATTCGCGTGGGGGAAGAACCAACATTATTAGCTCATTTAAAACAATCGGCACCATTCCATAAGTACTTCCCATCAGGTACGGGAGATTTGTTTGCCTTTGACCAAACCTATGTGGATCATTTAGATGCCGTCGTTGATATTATCGATGGTTCATTTGCGCAAGGTTACCGCTATATCACCACTTACCTTAAAAACACCGATTTGATTCGTGTAACGGGTTATTTGGTAAAGAAAAGCGAAGTGGAAAAATACCGTAAAGGTGAAGTGGCATTGCGTGATACCACTTGGTATGGTTCGGGCACCGATGATTGTGCACAAGTGTTTGGCCGTCAATTACGCGATGAACAAGATGTAAATGCAAGCTAGAAAAAAGTGTGGTCGAAAAATTCTTTGTTTTTGACCGCACTTATTCTTTTTCTGCCTTTTCTAAAATTGCCTTGTGCTCTCGAATCAATGCCATAAACGGCTGCCCAAAGCGTTCTAATTTGATCGTACCCACCCCATTAATTTGTAGCATTTCAATATTACTTGTTGGCATATATTGCGCCATTTCCTGTAACGTTGCATCGTTAAAGACAATATAAGGCGGAATATTTTCTTTATCCGCTAGCTGCTTCCGTAAGAAACGCAAGCGAGCAAACAGATCTTTATCGTAATTTGCCACTGTATTTTTATGGGACGTATGCACAATTTTATTAATGGATGAAATGCGCGGCATTGCTAATTCAAGCGGCACTTCGCCTTTTAAAACTGGTCTTGCACTTTCGGTGAGCTGAAGCGTTGCACTATTAAACTCACCAAGCACTTGTTGAATAAAACCAAGGTGGATAAGCTGGCGAATCACGGATTGCCAATGTTCTTTGCTTTTATCTTTGCCAATGCCATAAACACTTAACTTATTATGTTGACGTTCCACAATTTTTTGGTTATGCATCCCTCGCAATACCGCAATCACATATTGCACACCGAAACATTGACCCACTCGATAAATCGTCGACATCACTTTTTGCGCATCAATTAAGCCATCATATTTCTTTGGCGGGTCAAGACAAATATCGCAGTTTTGACAAGGTGTTTGACGATATTCACCAAAATAATTGAGTAATACCAAGCGGCGACAAGTTTGACTTTCGGCAAATTCACCAATGGCTTCCAATTTATGTTGTTCAATTTGACGTTGTGGTGTCTCTGGTTTCTCAAGCAAAATTTTCTGCAACCAAGCATAATCAGCTGGTTCGTAGAAAAGCACCGCTTCCGCAGGTAAATCATCTCGCCCCGCACGACCAGTTTCTTGATAATATGATTCAATGCTTCTCGGTAAATCAAAATGGGCGACAAAACGCACATTAGATTTATTAATGCCCATACCAAACGCAATCGTCGCAACTACAACTTGAACATTATCTCGTTGAAAATCTTGCTGGACGCGTTCTCGCAGCGCGGTTTCCATTCCCGCATGATACGCTGCAGCCGACACGCCTTTATTTCGCAAAGCTTCGGCTATACGTTCCACCTTCGAACGACTATTACAATATACAATGCCGCTTTTGCCTTTTTGAGCTAAGACAAAACGCGTAAGCTGCTCCATCGGCTTAAATTTTTCTTCCAATGTATAACGAATATTTGGGCGATCAAAACTGCCAATGTGTTTATGAGGATTATCTAATTTAAGATGAGTGAGAATATCTTGTCTCGTGGCGTAATCCGCTGTCGCCGTTAATGCCATAATTGGCGCATTTGGAAACGACGCTTTTAACCCGCCAAGTTGGGTATATTCAGGGCGGAAATCATGCCCCCACTGTGAAATACAATGTGCTTCATCAATGGCGATAAAGGAAATTTGAGCATAAGAAATCAGCTGAAAAAATCTGTTTGTCATCACTTTTTCAGGCGAAACATATAATAATTTTAATTGACCTGAAATCAGCTTATTTTCAACTTGCTGTTGTTGTTCTGGCGTCTGACTAGAGTTTAGAAAATCGGCTTCAATGCCGTTTGCTTGGAGTTGATCCACCTGATCTTTCATTAAAGAAATCAAAGGCGAAATCACTAATGTGAGACCAGGAAAACAAAGTGCTGGATTTGATAACACAAGGATTTGCCATTTCCTGTGGCCATCACCACTAAGGCATCCTGACCGCTTAACGCAGCGTGAATCACTTCTTCCTGCCCTTTACGGAAAGATTGGTAACCAAAAACAGACCGCAACGTATGAAGTGCGGTCATTTTTAAGTCTGTTTTTTGCGGGGCATGTTCCGCGAATTCGGCCATTAGAATGTTACCGTTTCTCCGTGAGCGGCAACTGCCTCGGTTAAACAATCCCAAAAGCGTTTGCCATCATTTGCTACCCAATCATTGTTTTTATAGGTAAAATGAAATCCACCCAAGCGGCTCGCAAGCCAAAGCTCAAGAAGCGGTTCTTGCTTATTAATCACGATTTGTGAGCGGTCATCAAATGTAATCGTGAATACCGAACCTTGCGTTTCACAATCCACATCACAATCTTGATTCTCTAACGCTTCTTCAATTTTTTGCCAAACCTGTTCAATATTTTGGTGAAATTCTGCAACATTCATAAAATTTTCCGATTAAATCTGATAGAATGCCGTGAATTATAAAGCCTTTCGCCTCGTTGGCAAAGGCAGATTTTACTTATTAGAGAGATTGAAAAATGAAAAAATTACTTTCTATTTTGTTATTAAGTGCATTCTGCACTTTGGCTACAGGTTGCGGTGTAAAAGGGCCATTATATTTTCCTGAAAAAGAACAGCCGCAAAACACACAAAAAACACAATAAAAACTGACCGCACTAAAAGGATTCATCATGGATTTTTTCCAATATAAAAACGAGCAACTTTATGTTGAAGATTTGCCCGTCAAACAACTCGCTGAAGAATTCGGCACACCGCTTTATATTTATTCTCGTGCAACACTTGAACGCCATTGGCATGCCTTTGATTCAGCCTTAGGAGATCATCCGCACTTAATTTGTTATGCCGTTAAAGCCAATTCTAATATCGGCATATTAAATGTAATGGCAAAATTAGGCTCAGGCTTTGATATTGTTTCACAGGGTGAATTAGAACGCGTATTGGCGGCAGGTGGGGACGCATCAAAAGTGGTTTTTTCCGGCGTGGCAAAATCTCGTGCCGAAATTATGCGTGCGTTAGAAGTGGGCATTTGTTGTTTTAATGTGGAATCTGTTGCGGAATTACACCATATCAACCAAATTGCTGGCGAAATGGAGAAAATTGCCCCCATTTCTTTACGCGTGAATCCCGATGTTGATGCTCATACACACCCTTACATTTCCACAGGATTGAAAGAAAATAAATTTGGTGTGAGCGTAGATGAAGCGCGTGAGGTATATAAATTAGCTGCAACCTTACCTCATGTAAAAATTACGGGTATGGATTGCCATATTGGCTCTCAGCTGACTGAATTACAGCCCTTCTTAGATGCAACTGATCGCCTTATTCGTTTAATGGAACAATTAAAAGAAGATGGTATTACGTTAAAACATTTAGATCTCGGCGGAGGTTTAGGCGTAACTTATACTGATGAAACACCGCCACATCCAAGTGATTATGCCGCTGCGTTACTGAATAAATTAAAAGGCTATGAAAGTCTCGAAATTATTCTAGAACCAGGTCGAGCAATCGCGGCGAATGCGGGTATTTTAGTGGCTAAAGTGCAATACTTAAAAAGTAATGAAAGCCGTCACTTCGCGATTACTGATACGGGCATGAACGACATGATTCGCCCGGCACTCTATGAAGCTTATATGAACATCATTGAAATTGACCGCTCTTTAGAGCGTAAAAAAGCCATTTATGATGTTGTTGGCCCAGTATGTGAGACCTCTGATTTTTTAGGCAAACAGCGTGAACTCGCCATTGCTAAAGGTGATTATATTGCTCAACGCTCTGCTGGTGCCTATGGTGCAAGTATGTCTTCTAACTACAATTCTCGTCCACGTACGGCTGAAGTGTTAGTGGATGGAAACAAAGCTCACTTAATTCGTCGCAGAGAAAATCTCAGCGAATTATGGGCACTAGAAAGCATAGCGAAATAAATAGATTGAAAGAAAAACGGTCAAGATTTAAGTCTTGACCGTTTTTTGTATAACTAAATAATTCGAGAGAATTGTTGTCGTTTTGCCGCTGCTCTTGAATAAGTATCAAAGCATAAGCAAATATTACGGATTAATAATCGACCTTTAGGTGAAACTTGTAAGCCTGTTTCGGTTTCAGAAATTAATCCATCTTCAAGTAATGGCTGTAATAACTGTAAATCTTCAACAAAGTGCTCTCTGAAATCAATATTATATTGTTTTTCAATTGGTGCAAAATCAAGCTTAAAGTTACAAATCAATTGCTTAATCACATCACGACGTAAGCAATCTTCTTCTGTCATCGCTAAACCTTTATGCAGTGCAATACCTGAATTTTCTATATCATGATAATAATGTTTTAACTCTTTTTGGTTTTGAGCATATGTATCACCTAATAAACTAATGGCTGATACACCTAAACCGAGCAAATCACATTCTTCCTGAGTGGTATAGCCTTGGAAATTTCGGTGTAAGACGCCTTTCTCTTGAGCAATCGCTAATTCATCATCTGGTTTAGCAAAGTGATCCATACCGATAAACTTATAACCAGCATTGCCTAAGGTTTCAATCGTTTTCTGTAAAATTTCTAATTTAGTTTCCGGTGGCGGTAATTGATCTTCTTTAATTTTTGCTTGCCCTGCAAATCGACTTGGTAAATGAGCATAGTTAAAGATACTTAAACGATCTGGATTCAATTCAATCACTTTATGCAATGTAAACATAAAGCTTTCCACATTTTGAAGTGGCAATCCATAAATTAAATCAAGATTCGTTGATTGGAAACCTAACTCACGCGCACGAACAAGCAAAGCATTTACAAACTCTTCATCTTGTTCACGATTTACCGCTTTTTGAACCGCTTTATTGAAATCTTGTACACCCATGCTAATTCGGTTAAAACCAATATTGCGTAAATGATCAAGCATATCGAGTTCAATCTCGCGTGGGTCCATTTCAATACTGACTTCTGCATTATCCGCAATCGTAAAATGATCTTTAAGCATCTTCATCAAACGAGCAGATTGTTCCTCTGTCAAATAAGTCGGTGTGCCGCCGCCCCAATGCACTTGAGTCGCAACACGATTTTTGAATAATTCTGAGCGTGCTTTGATTTCTTTTTCAAGGTAATCAAGATAAATATCCGCCTTATGTTGATGACGAGTAATCACCTTATTACAGCCACAGAAATAGCAAAGTTTGTGACAAAACGGAATGTGTACGTAAAGGGAAAGTGGTCTTTCCGGATAACGATTAGCCGCTGCAATAAAATCTTCGTTTGTGTAACTTTCATTAAATTCTAATGCAGTTGGATAAGATGTATAACGAGGTCCTGATTGGTTATATTTTTGAATTAACGCAAGATCCCAAATAATTTCAGACATTAAGCTTCCCCAAATTTTTCTACGTCATTTAAAAACTGACGTAACTCCAATATAATTTCTTCTTCAAATTTTGCTTCTGCACTTTCTCGCTCAAGATCGAGTTTCATTCTTTCTTTTTTTAACAATGCTTTCCGAGCTTCATGCGTAGGCATTTCTTTTACAATATTATAAAGTGCATACATCGCTTGATATGGCTGCAAAGATTGTCCCAAAGGGAGTAAAAGCATTGATAAACGAATCACCCCTTCTGAATGGTTACAATCTCCATTTTGCATCGCTTTAGCTATAATTACCATACTCTCTTTTAAGCGTTTTGTACGTGCTATTTTAGCCTGTTTGATGAGAGTGTTTTGCTCGCGTAACTTCCTAAGTAATTTGAAAGCATAGAATGATACGCCAGCAATAATTCCCAAAGCAATGATACTTAAAATAATCGGCCACATGACAATTATCTGAATTGGTTGATATCAATCTTCTCGAAGGTTCGATAGAGATCATCCTCTGTCTCATCTTCATCTTGAATACCCAATTCTTCCATTAACTGAGCAATACGATCTAAGCATTCATCCACAAATTGTTGATCAGCTTTACTAATCGTTTTACCTTCATCTAAGGCATCCAACAATTCATTTAGAATTTCATTATTTTCTAAACGTTCTAACTCAACTTCAGGCGCAAGTTTTTTCGGTTCTTTGACGACTGGAATTGTCATCCCTTTCTCAGGCTTGTTCACAAATTCAACAATCAGTGGAACCTTTTTACGACTGCCAATACGCGGATCTTTTTGTTCAACGACTTGATTATACTTATTTTGCTCAGCGTTACTATGACGAGAACCCGATGCTAAACCTTTATGTTTACGTTTTTTCTTATCTTCTCTTGCCTTAGCATCTAATTCATAACGTGTTAATTTCTTACCTGATAGCTTCGGTGCTTCAGGTTTCTTATCTGATTTACGAATTGGCATAATATCGCTAATTTTACGACTTTTCTTTTTACGAGCCATTTGTGTTATTTATCCTATAAAAAATTTTGGTGATTGTACCATTCCACCTATATTTTCTCATTAAAAGATTTAAACATCTTTTAATAAAACTATTCTGATTTTGACCGCACTTTTATTTTATTAAAATCCAATCTAAAAACAAAAACCCCAAGCCATTCAGCTCGGGGTTCTACATTCACTACCTGGCGGTGTCCTACTCTCACATGGGGAAGCCCCACACTACCATCGGCGCATCGGCGTTTCACTTCTGAGTTCGGTATGGGGTCAGGTGGGACCACCGCTCTATCGCCGCCAGGATTATTCCTTTAATAACTTTTCTATTTCTCTCTGCTCCGCTATCTCTAGCGTCTCACAACCAAACAAGCTGATTCACCTTCAATACTTTCTCTTTCTTCTCTGAGTTTCGTCTTTGTATCATTACAACACCCAAAACCCTTGAGCGTTGTATAGTTAAGCCTCTCGGGCAATTAGTACATGTTAGCTCAACGGTTCACACCGCTTACACACCATGCCTATCTACGTCTTAGTCTTAAACAACCCTTACAGATTTGTAATCTGGGAGAACTCATCTCTTGGCAAGTTTCGTGCTTAGATGCTTTCAGCACTTATCTCTTCCGCACTTAGCTACCCGGCAATGCGTCTGGCGACACAACCGGAACACCAGTGGTGCGTCCACTCCGGTCCTCTCGTACTAGGAGCAGCCCCAATCAATTCTCCAACGCCCACGGCAGATAGGGACCGAACTGTCTCACGACGTTCTAAACCCAGCTCGCGTACCACTTTAAATGGCGAACAGCCATACCCTTGGGACCTACTTCAGCCCCAGGATGTGATGAGCCGACATCGAGGTGCCAAACACCGCCGTCGATATGAACTCTTGGGCGGTATCAGCCTGTTATCCCCGGAGTACCTTTTATCCGTTGAGCGATGGCCCTTCCATTCAGAACCACCGGATCACTATGACCTACTTTCGTACCTGCTCGACTTGTCTGTCTCGCAGTTAAGCTTGCTTATACCATTGCACTAACCTGACGATGTCCGACCGTCATTAGCAAACCTTCGTGCTCCTCCGTTACTCTTTGGGAGGAGACCGCCCCAGTCAAACTACCCACCAGACACTGTCCGAGACCACGTTTCGTAATCTTCGTTAGAACATCAAACGTTAAAGGGTGGTATTTCAAGGACGACTCCATAATCACTGGCGTGACTACTTCTAAGTCTCCCACCTATCCTACACATCAAAATTCAATGTTCAGTGTCAAGCTATAGTAAAGGTTCACGGGGTCTTTCCGTCTAGCCGCGGGTACACCGCATCTTCACGGCGATTTCAATTTCACTGAGTCTCGGGTGGAGACAGCCTGGCCATCATTATGCCATTCGTGCAGGTCGGAACTTACCCGACAAGGAATTTCGCTACCTTAGGACCGTTATAGTTACGGCCGCCGTTTACTGGGGCTTCGATCAGGAGCTTCTCTTTCGATTACACCATCAATTAACCTTCCAGCACCGGGCAGGCATCACACCCTATACGTCCACTTTC
>NZ_UGHY01000002.1:1142500-1232500 GCF_900450995.1 Haemophilus parainfluenzae
ATTATTCATACGCGTTCAGCGCCAGAAGATACCATTGCCATGTTGCGTGAGCACCATGCAGAAAAGTGCGGTGGATTAATTCATTGTTTTACGGAAACCTTGGATTTTGCGAAAAAGGCACTTGATTTAGGCTTTTATATTTCTTGTTCAGGCATTATAACCTTTAAAAATGCGGAAAGTATTCGTGAAGCTATTCGTTATGTACCAGCAGATCGTTTGTTAGTTGAAACAGATTCGCCTTACTTAGCGCCCGTGCCTTATCGTGGTAAAGAGAATCAGCCTGCCTATACGCGTGAAGTATGCGAGTATGTGGCAGCGCTAAAAGGGCTGTCTATGGAAGAGTTTGCACAAATTAGTACACAAAACTTCGAGCGTTTATTTAAAATTAATGTACAATAAATCATCGATTTAAATGAGAGAGTTTTATGCGTAAGTTTTTTAAATATTTTTTATTTTTAGTGATCTTTGTTTTCCACGGCTTTATGTTTGCCGTGGTGGACTACGTTTTCCCGCACTATGATGTAACGCGAGTAACCGGTGTGGAAGTGAAACGTGTGGATAAAGATGGCCCGATTACAAAATCGAATCCGGCTGATGGTCCAACGCGCGATGTGTATTTTATCAATACACAAAATGATGATGGCAAAATCATGGTGTATCGTAATGAAGATACTCGTTGGGGTTTCCCGTTTTACTTTAAATTTGGTTCAGCGAACTTACAGGCTCAAGTGCAAGCTTTGGGTAATGAAAACAAATTAGTACAAATCAAGTATTATGGTTGGCGTATGACGATGTTCGATGAATATCGTAATGCGGTTTCGGTGAAAGAAATTAGTGGCGATGTGACACCAAGCCATCCGATTTTATCTTGGGTATTCTATGCTTTCTTATTAGTTACTCTTTTCCTTTCTATACAATTTGTACGTGGCTGGTTCGACAGCGAAAATTAGCGTTTCTCAAATATGGGGTGTCAAAGCACGCCCTCATAATTTAATAATCACATTTCTAACCTAAAAACCAGCGGTAAATTGACCGCACTTTAAAACCAATAAAGAGAACATTATGAGTTTATCTGCAGCGATTTTTATTTTAATCGTATTAATTATTGTCAGTGCAATCTTATCATCAGCTGAGATTTCTCTCGCGGGTGCAAGACGCATTAAATTACAAACGTTGGCCAATGAAGGTAATATTAAAGCGGAGAAAGTTTTAAAATTACAGGAACAGCCAGGGCGTTTCATTACTGTAGTACAAATTGGACTTAATATGGTCGCCGTACTTGGCGGTGTGATTGGTGAAGCAACCATTAGTCTTCACTTACAGAGTTTTTTACATGAATACACTACGGCAGAATGGGTTGAGCCAGCCTCCTCTTGGATTGCTTTTTTCCTGGTAACAACAACATTTGTTTTATTAGCTGATTTAATTCCGAAACGTCTTGCACTGATTAATCCTGAAGGTGTTGCGTTACGGACTATTGGCATTATGCAAGTCTTCATTTTCTTCTTAAAACCTATTGTATGGTTTTTTGATGGTCTTTCTAATATCTTCTTTCATTTAATGGGGATATCCACTAAGCGTGAAGATAATATGACACCAGAGGATATCGTGGCAATAGTGGAAGCTGGGGCTGAAGCGGGGGTGTTAAAAACACAAGAGCATTATTTAATTGAGAATATCTTTGATATGCAAGAGCGGACAGTCTCTTCCACGATGACAACCCGTGAAAATATCGTGTTTTTAGACCGCACTTTCTCCCGTCAGGAAGTGTTGAATACCTTATCAGCAGACTCTCATTCTAAATTAGTGATTTGTGATAATGGTTTGGATAAGATCTTAGGTTATGTGGAATCTCATACTTTATTAACACTCTATCTTCAACAGGAAGTAGTGGATTTAACCGATAGCCGTTTATTGCGTAAAGCGTTATTTATTCCAGACACGCTTTCGTTATACGAGGTATTGGAGTTATTTAAATCTACGGGTGAAGATTTTGCCATTATCGTCAATGAATATGCACTTGTGATGGGTTTAATTACCTTGAACGATGTGATGAGTATTGTGATGGGCGAATTGGTTTCCAACGAAGAAGAGCAAATCGTCAGTCGCGATGAAAACTCTTGGTTGATTGATGGTGCAACGCCGCTCGAAGATGTTATGCGTGCTTTAGATATTGAATCTTTCCCTGATTCAGAAAATTACGAAACTATCAGTGGCTTTATGATGTATATGTTACGCAAAATCCCGAAAAAAACCGATTTTGTGTTATACGATAAATATAAATTTGAAGTTATTGATACTGAAAACTTCAAAATTGATCAAATTTTAGTTTCTATTGTCAAAGACAGCAGTGTAAGCAAAGAGTCGGCGTAGTACTAGGCGTCGCCTTGCTTAATCCCTCATTCTAAGTATAATTAACAGCAGTTTTAACTGCTTATAATAAGGAAAATTTAATGTTTAAAAAAATCTCGGTATTCTTTGTAGCAATAATGCTTGCAGGTTGTTCTTCAATTTCAGATATAACCTCTTACATTCCGTTTATGGGTAAAGACAAAAAGGTCATTGATTTAGATAAAGATAAAATCGATCAAAAATCTTATGCGGCAGCTTATGAAGCCACTGTGGCAACGTATAAAGATCGTGTAACAAAAAATTTCTTTGTGGATAATTTTGCAAGTGGTGCAAATGACTGGTATCTCGGTCGTATTGTTGTACCAATCAAACAAATTCAAGATAAACTCTACACGGGTGGTCATGACTCTGATGTGTATGCTTACTACAGTGGTGTGTTGCATGCAGAAGCATTACAAACCAACTTCAGCCGCTTAAGCGCGAATTGTTGGCAAAAAGTGGATTCACCAAGTGTGACACAAGGGATCTACGATGCAATGCGTGATTTGCAAAAAGGCAAAGAGCGCGGTGAAAATGACGCTTACATTTCCCAAGGTAGCGAAATGCTACTCAAAGCCTGTACCGGCCAATAATCAATTTGAGCTGTTGATGAGCGATCTCATCAGCAGCTTTTCTTTTTTTAAATCATCAATGTGAAGGAGCAAGAATGTTAGAACTTTCGGAAAGCAACATTCATTTAAATGCTACAGCAACAAATAAGCTGCAAGCTATTGAAATGGCTGCAAGTGCGTTAGAGCAAGCTGGCAATGTTGAACAAGGTTATTTGCAAGGCATGCTTGGACGTGAACAACAAACCTCCACTTTTTTAGGCAATGGGATTGCGATTCCACACGGTACATTAGAAACCCGTTCAATGGTGAAAAAAACTGGTGTACAAGTTTTCCAATTTCCACAAGGTATTGAGTGGGGAGAAGGCAATATTGCTTATGTTGTGATTGGTATTGCTGCCCGTTCTGATGAGCATCTTGCTTTACTTCGTCAATTAACGCATGTTTTAGGTGATGAAGACACCGCAGCACAGTTGGCGACATTAGCAGATGTTGAAAAATTCCGTGCGATTTTATTAGGTGAAAGCGATGCTTTTAGCATGACTGAAGAAACATTAAGTTTAGATATTGAAACGCAAAGTTTGCTCACCCTTACCGCTATCAATGCAGGCAAATTACAACAGCAAAGTGCGGTTGAAAATAGCTTTGTTTCTGAAGTAGTCTCCAATTCTGCTCTGCCACTTGGCAAAGGGTTATGGGTAACAGATGCCGTATCTGGTAACGTGAAAAATGCGTTGGCATTCAGTCGTGCGAAAACCATTTTTAATCATAATGGCAAAGCGGTGAAAGGTGTATTGACGATTTCGGCTGTCAGTGACCAAATCAATGAGACGTTAGCACGTTTATTGGATGATGAAGTCCAAAATATTTTATTAAGTGGTAATACGCAGCAAATTTTGACCGCACTTAATGGCGGTAAAGTGCCGGCTTCGCCAGCTACTCAATCTGAAGACCAAATCGCGACAGGTACAGTGATTGGTACCTTTACGATTCGTAATGAACATGGCTTGCATGCTCGCCCAAGTGCCGTACTTGTTAATGAAGTGAAAAAATTCGCCTCCAAGATTACCGTACAAAATCTTACTCGAGAAACCGCTCTGGTTAGTGCAAAAAGTTTAATGAAAATCGTGGCATTGGGTGTGACTCAAGGTCATCGCTTACGTTTTGTGGCAGAAGGTGATGATGCAAAACAAGCCATTGAAGCCTTAGGTAAGATTATTGCGAGTGGGCTTGGCGAAGCGGTCTCTACCGTGCCACCAGCTGAACCGGATACCATTGAAGTAAGCAGTGAGCACGCACCACAAATTCACGAAGAAAAAACAGGTTTACCAGCCGATGCCATTGAAGCCGTATTTATGATTCGTAATGAACATGGTTTACATGCTCGTCCAAGTGCGGTACTGGTTAATGAAGTGAAAAAATACAATGCGTCTGTTGCGGTACAAAACTTAGATCGTGATAGCCAATTAGTCAGCGCAAAAAGTCTGATGAAAATTGTGGCGCTCGGTGTCGTGAAAGGTCATCGCTTACGTTTTGTGGCGAGCGGTGAAGAAGCTCAACAAGCGATTGACGGTATCGGCGCAGTCATTGAAAGCGGTTTAGGTGAAGGTAAGGAGTAAGTGATGGCAAAAGTAGCAACAATTACCTTAAATGCCGCTTACGATTTAGTCGGGCGTTTGTCGCGTATTGAAATCGGCGAAGTGAATACTGTTGAAACACTTGGTCTTTTCCCTGCCGGAAAAGGCATTAATGTTGCCAAGGTGTTGAAAGACTTGGGCGTAGATGTCGCGGTTGGTGGCTTCTTAGGTGAAGACAACGTGGGTGATTTCGAAACCCTATTTAAAAAACAAGGCTTAGAAGATAAATTTCATCGCGTAGCAGGTAAAACTCGCATTAACGTAAAAATTACGGAAACCGAAGCCGATGTGACAGACCTAAATTTCTTAGGTTATCAAATCACCCCAGAAGCTTGGCAGCAATTTACAGTAGATTCATTAGCGTATTGCCAAAACTTTGACATCGTTGCGGTTTGCGGCAGTTTACCGCGTGGTGTCAGTCCTGAATTATTTGCAGATTGGCTTAATCAGTTACATCAAGCTGGTGTGAAAGTCGTATTAGATAGCAGTAATGCTGCACTCACAGCAGGTTTGAAAGCCCATCCTTGGTTGGTGAAACCAAATCATCGTGAATTGGAAGCGTGGATTGGTCACCCACTAAATTCTCTTGATGAAATTATTGCTGCAGCTAAAAAACTTAAAGCAGAAGGCATTGCTAATGTGATTATTTCGATGGGCGAGAATGGTTCTTTATGGCTGAATGATCAAGCTGTTATTCAAGCTCAACCACCTAAATGTGAAAATGTGGTGAGCACTGTAGGCGCAGGCGATTCTATGGTGGCTGGCTTAATTTTCGGTATTGAAAAAGGCTTGTCTCAAGCGGAAACTTTAGCGTTTGCAAGTGCTGTTTCTGCTTTTGCTGTTTCGCAAAGTAACGTGGGGGTGAGTGATATCGCCTTGCTTGAGCCAATTCTGGCGAATGTCAAAATTTCTGTGATTGAAGGATAATGTAATGAATTTGTTTTTAACTCAATCTCCGCAAATTGGTGCGGCAAAAGCCTATTTACTTCGCCAAGCATTGAGCGTGGCAGCGAAAAAAGCCAATCATATTGTGGTTGAACAAGCCAAAGAGGCGGATTTAGTGATTGTTTTCGGATCTAGTTTGCCAAACTCTGCTGAACTTGTGGGCAAAAAAGTCTTTTTAGCCAATGAAGATGTGGCGATTGCTTCACCTGAAGTAATGCTTACGAATGCACTCAATCAAGCAGTGGATTATGTTCAACCTACTCAAAGTGCAGTTGGATTTGGCGGCGTTTCTGGCGTTAAAAATATCGTCGCGGTTACAGCTTGTCCAACGGGTGTTGCGCATACCTTTATGTCTGCTGAAGCCATTGAAACCTATGCGAAAAAACAAGGTTGGCAGGTAAAAGTCGAAACGCGTGGCCAAGTGGGCGCCGGTAATGAAATTACCCCTGAAGAAGTCGCTGCGGCAGATTTAGTCTTTGTTGCGGCGGATATTGATGTGCCGTTAGATAAATTCCAAGGAAAACTGATGTATCGTACGTCGACTGGTTTAGCGTTAAAGAAAACGGCACAGGAATTTGATAAGGCATTTAAAGAAGCGAAAATTTATGAAGGTGGCGCAGCAAAATCTTCTGCTAAATCAGAAGAAAGCGGCGAGAAAAAAGGCGTCTATAAACATTTGATGACAGGTGTATCACACATGTTGCCGTTGGTGGTTGCTGGTGGTTTGTTAATCGCGATTTCCTTTATGTTTGGTATCGAAGCCTTCAAAGATGAAACGATTTTCCATGGTATTCCAAAAGCCTTAATGGATATCGGTGGTGGTGCAGCATTCCATCTAATGATTGCAGTATTTGCCGGCTATGTGGCTTTTTCTATCGCAGACCGTCCAGGGCTTGCGGTAGGTCTCATTGGCGGTATGTTAGCCACCACAGCAGGTGCAGGGATTTTAGGTGGGATTATCGCCGGTTTCTTAGCGGGTTATGTGGTGAAAGGATTAAATGCAACCATTAAATTGCCGGCAAGTTTAACTTCCTTAAAACCGATTTTAATTCTACCGCTCTTTGGTACTTTGATTGTCGGCCTTGCCATGATTTATGTGATTAACCCACCGGTTTCACAAATTATGACCACCTTAAGTGATTGGTTGAAATCCATGGGTGAAGTTAATGCGATGGTGTTGGGTGCGATTATCGGTGCGATGATGTGTATTGATATGGGGGGGCCAGTAAACAAAGCAGCTTATACGTTCTCCGTGGGAATGTTGGCCTCTCAAGTTCACACCCCAATGGCCGCCGCTATGGCAGCAGGTATGGTGCCGCCAATTGGTATGGCGATTGCAACTTGGATTGCACGCAGTAAATTTACCAGCAATCAACGTGATGCAGGTAAAGCTTCTTTTGTCTTAGGCTTATGCTTTATCTCTGAAGGCGCATTGCCGTTTGTGGCTGCCGATCCATTACGTGTGATTATTAGCTCGGTTATCGGTGGTGCAACTGCTGGCGCAATTTCAATGGCATTAAATATTTCTCTGCAAGCACCACACGGTGGTTTATTTGTGATTCCTTTTGTTTCTGAACCATTACTCTACTTAGGTGCAATTGCAATAGGTGCATTATTAACTGGCGTGATCTATGCGGTAATTAAGCCAAAAGTGACAGAATAATCGATTTTTTCGATTAAAAAGTGCGGTAATTTTTAACCGCACTTTTAATTTATCAGGTATAATTACAATGATTTAGGGAGGAATTATGGATAAGTATAATAAACTCCGCATTGAATGGGATTGTCGTCGAGGCATGCTTGAGTTGGATAAAATTATCATGCCTTTTTATAAAGCGCATTTTGACCAACTGACTGATAATAAAAAAGATATTTTTATTCGTTTACTTGCCAGTACGGATTTACAGCTTTTTTCGTGGTTTTTTAATGGCAGTCAATCAGAAGATGCTGAAGTGCAAGCGATGGTTGAATATATCCAGGATGTGCAGAAAACGAACGTTCGTTAATTTTTTGAAATTTTTTATACATAAGGAACTTTTCAATTTTAACTCTGTCTGATAAAGCAACAATAGCTTGCTGTCTTGAATATATGAAGGCGTGTTAGACGTAGCATAGGAGATATATGGCTGAACAGCTAACAGATCAGGCTTTGGTAGAAAGAGTGCAGCAAGGCGATAAAAAAGCCTTTAATTTATTGGTTTCTCGTTATCAAAATAAAGTAGCCGGACTTTTAACCCGCTACATTTCTCATAACGACATTCCAGATGTTGTACAAGAATCCTTTATTAAGGCTTATCGTTCCATTGAATCTTTTCGGGGCGATAGTGCATTCTACACTTGGCTATATCGAATTGCCGTAAATACGGCGAAAAACTACTTAACGGCACAGGGGCGCCGTCCACCGAGCGAAGATATTCTGGCTGAAGATGCCGAAGGCTACGATGTGGGAACCCATTTACGTGATGTAGATACCCCTGAAAATGAAATGTTATCTAGCGAACTTGAAAAAGTGGTATTTGATACTATTCACAGTTTGCCGGAAGATTTAAGAACCGCGATTACCTTGCGTGAACTTGAAGGGTTAAGTTACGAAGAAATCGCAGAAATAATGGATTGCCCAGTAGGCACTGTACGTTCTCGCATTTTCCGTGCTCGGGAAGTGATTGAGAACAAAATACAACCGCTTATGCAACGTTAAAATAAAGTCGGAGTTTATAAAATGCAAAAAGAGTTACTTTCAGCCTATATGGATGGAGAAGAAGTCAGTGCCGAGTTGACGGAACAACTTTGTCAGGATAAAGATTCACAAGAATCTTGGGCGGCATATCACACCGTAAGAGCAGTAATGCGTAAAGAGTCACCAGTGTTGCTAGGTGCTGATTTTACGGCGAAAATGGCTGATTTAATTGAATTAGAAGAAGTAAAACATGTTGAGATTACTGTTTCTCAACCAACACTGGAGGAAGCCGATAGCTTACCATTCGTGCAAAAATTAAAAGCATTCTTTGCACCAATGACACAAATTGCTGTGGCTGCAGGTGTGTGTTTAGTAGCAGTAGTAGGTGTACAATCATTTAATGCGAAAAACACCTCGGTTACACCTGAAAACCCAGTTTTACAAACCTTGCCATTTAACAGTTCTGTTCAAGAAGTAAGTTACAACGCTCCGACCAAAGATGTAGCCACTTCGGAACAGGTTGAGCAGAAAAATCGCCGTATTGGTACGATGTTGCAAAACTATGAATTACAGCGTCGTATGCATGCAGATAGCTTAAATGTGGGTAGCAACCAAGCGAAATAATTACAGCAATTAATCGATAATTCACCACCTAGGCGTGGTGAATTTTTTTATGGATCAATTGATTTATTTATGAAAAAAACGTTTCTCAAATTAACCGCACTTTTAGGATTATTCTTATTGCCTTTTACGGCATTTGCAGAAGAGCCAATCCAGTCATTAAATAAAATGTCGCAAGCAATGCGGGATTTAAATTATGAGATTGCTTTTGTGCAAACTACGCCAACGAATATGGACTCGTTCCGTTATCGTCATATTAAGCAAGGGCAAAAAGTGTATGCACAATTGGTGACATTAGATGGTGAACAACAAGAAATCATCCAACGCGGTAATTTAGTCAGCTATTTCCAGCCAGGTTCAAGTGCTTTCACAATTAACAGTGGTGAAATTGTGGATGCACTACCTGCAGTAATTCGTACTGATTTTAGTAAGCTTAGTCAGAATTATGATTTTATTAAGCTTGGAAAAGACCGAATTGCAGGACGATTTGTCGATACCATTCGCATTGTGCCAAAAGACGATTTTCGCTATCAATATCTCATTTTCTTAGATGAAGAAAATAGTTTGTTATTGCGTGGTGATATGCTTGATCGCGAAGGTAAGTTGCTTGATCAATTCCGTGTGGTCACGTTATATATCGATAATCGTCTACGAGGTTTAACAGATTACCTTAATAAGGTGTCAGTGCCACCACTTTTAAGTGAAGGGAAACAAGAGTCATCGCTTTCAATCAATTGGAAAACTGATTGGTTACCACAAGGTTTTGATTTAGTTCGACAAAATCAAGATGTGATAGATGGTGAAGTGATTGAAAATGCGTTATTTAGTGATGGTCTTTTCACTTTCACCCTTTATGTCAATAAAGCCGACAGCACCGCTGCAAAAGAAAATACGTGGAAACAAGGGGCTTATACGATTTACAGTGAAGTAATGGGCGATAAAGAAATTACCTTTATCGGACAGCTTCCAATTGCCGCTGCTAAGCGAATTGTGCAAGGTGTAACATTCCTAAAATAATTCACTAGAAGTGAGAAAGTTGCTATTTTATGTCCCCTTGCTATACTTTCTTCACCTAATGGATTTTGATAGCTAAACCCCGTCCTGCGGGGTTTTGTTTTATCAAGTGCGGTCATTTTTCTTAAGGTTTTTACAATGAATAATCCCTTTCCTCTTCTTGGCATCACTGGTTACAGCGGTAGTGGCAAAACCACATTATTGGAAAAATTACTTCCTCAATTAATCAAAAAAGGTCTACGTATTTCAGTCATTAAACACAGCCATCACAACGCTCACGTGGATAAAGAGGGCAAAGACAGTTGGCGCATGAAAGAGGCAGGTTCCGCGCAAGTTATCATGGCTTGTGATACTCGTTGGGCATTGATGACAGAAACCCCTCAAGAGCCGGTTTCATTAGCCTATTTAAGTCAACAATTTGATTGTCATTTAACGGATTTAATTTTGGTGGAAGGATTTAAACAAGAACCTATTCCAAAGATTCTGTTGCATCGACAAGAGATGACAAAACCTTTGCCGGAATTAGATGAAAACGTGTTGGCTTTAGCAACAGATTATTCGCTTGAAACTGACCGCACTTTATTAGATATTAATCACATTGAACAGATCGCTGAGTTTATTTATCAATGGTGGAAAAAGACACAGTAATAGAACGTCAGCATTATAAAGGGCTGGCTTGGGTAGCTTCCATGGCTTTGTTTATGCAAAGCTTGGATGCGACTATTTTAAATACTGCCTTACCCACCATTGCAACAGATCTGCAAACCCCTGTCTTTGAAATGCAAATGGCGATTATCGCCTATTCTCTTGCCGTAGCCTTATTTATTCCTTTAACTGCTTGGGCGGCAGCTAAATTTGGTACGCTTACTGTTTTCCGCTCAGCAGTTTTTACCTTTGTATTCGGTTCAGTCGCTTGTGCGATGGCCACTTCTCTCGAGACCCTTGTGCTTGCACGGATTCTCCAAGGTATTGGCGGTGCGTTTATGATGCCGGTTGCTCGCCTTGCGATTATTCAAACCGTACCGAAAAATCAATTAATTAATGCCTGGAATTTAATGGCGACAGCGGGATTGATTGGCCCGATTCTTGGTCCGATTTTAGGTGGTTGGCTTGTGGTGCATACATCATGGCATTGGATTTTCTTAATCAATATTCCGATTGGCATGTTAGGCTTTTGGGCTGCGGCTAAAGTGATGGGCAATCATAAGGGTAATGCGAATAAGTTAGACTGGACGGGCTTTTTGCTCTTTGCGTTTGGTTTAGTTGGGCTCACTCTTGGGCTTGATTTACTCGGAGAAAGTCACCGTGACAATATGACCACATACAGTGCATTGTCGGTTGGTATTGCATTATTGGTCGCCTATTATTTTTATGCGAAAGGTAATGAACGTGCCATTTTGCCGTTATCTCTTTTCAATACAAGAACATTCCGATTAGGCATTGCAGCCAATATCTTTATTCGTCTTTCTGGCTCAGCAGTGCCGTTCTTATTGCCATTAATGTTCCAACTTTCCTTTGGCTATTCAGCTGAAGAGTCAGGCTGGTTGCTTGCACCCATTGCGCTAATGTCCGTCGTATTTAAACGCTTTATTGGGCATATTTTAAATATGCTAGGTTATAAAACCACACTAATTTTATCGTCACTTTTAATGGCAGCCTCGACGGTTTCAATGTCATGGCTTGATACCTCATCATCAACGACATGGATTATATGTAATCTGATGTGGTACGGTGCCTGCATGTCGATGATTTTTACCTCAATTAACACTCTTACCGTTGGCGACCTATCACAGGCACAAAGCGGTGTAGGCTCAACGGTGCTGAGTATTGTGCAACAAGTAGGAATCGGATTTGGTATCGCCGTAGCATCCATTATTTTAACGTTGTACCGCCAATTCATTGGTAACGAAGGCGATGCATTACAACATGCTTTCAGTTACACTTTTCTAACCACTTCTGTTTTTGCTATCGCATTAGTTTGGATATTAAGCTATTTGCACAAAGCAGACGGAGATCATTTGCGGAAAAAACGCTGATATTGAATACCTTAGTTTAATTTGTTATAAGAAAGATCTTTTTCTTATTTCGTAAAAGTTTGATTTGCTTATATCTTAAGTAAAATTTTATATTTATGTTTGGGTGTTCCACTCGATTAAAGAAGGAAAACTTATGAAATTAAAAGCGACCTTAACTCTTATTGCAGCCAGTTTGTTTTTAGCTGCTTGTGATCAATCTGGTTCTGCGGCAAAAGAAAAAGAAGAAACAGAAAAACCTTCAGGTAATAACACGTTTGTGTACTGTACGGCGAAAGCACCACTTAGCTTTAGCCCGGCATTGGTAATGGAAGGCACATCTTACAATGCGAGTTCACAACAAGTGTATAACCGTTTGGTTGAATTCAAAAAAGGTTCAACTGACCTTGAGCCAGCCTTGGCTGAAAGCTGGGAAATCAGTGATGATGGTTTAACTTACACGTTCCATTTGCGTAAAGGGGTGAAATTCCATACGACAAAAGAATTTACGCCAACACGTGATTTTAATGCGGATGATGTGATCTTTTCTTTCCAACGTCAGTTAGATCCTAACCACCCTTATCACAATGTATCAAAAGGGACTTATCCATATTTCAAAGCGATGAAATTCCCAGATTTATTAAAATCAATTGAGAAAGTGGATGACAACACCATTCGTATCACCTTGAATAAAAAAGATGCGACTTTCTTAGCAAGCTTGGGTATGGACTTTATCTCTATTTATTCCGCTGAATATGCAGATGCGATGTTGAAAGCGGGTAAACCAGAAACGATCGATAACAAACCAGTGGGGACAGGTCCGTTTATTTTTGTGGATTACAAAACTGACCAAGCGGCACAATATGTAGCAAATGAAACCTATTGGAAAGGTCGTACACCGCTTGATCGTTTAGTGATCAGTATCGTACCAGATGCGACTACGCGTTATGCGAAGTTACAAGCGGGTTCTTGTGATTTAATTCTCTTCCCGAACGTGGCGGATTTAGCCAAGATGAAAACTGATCCGAAAGTACAGCTTTTGGAACAAAAAGGTTTGAACGTGGCATATATCGCATTCAATACAGAGAAAGCGCCATTTGATAACGCGAAAGTGCGCCAAGCATTGAACTATGCGGTGGACAAAAAGGCAATTATTGAAGCGGTTTATCAAGGTGCAGGTACTGCAGCGAAAAACCCATTACCACCAACAATTTGGAGTTATAACGACGAAATCCAAGATTATCCGTATGATCCAGAGAAAGCGAAACAGCTTTTAGCAGAAGCTGGTTATCCAAACGGTTTTGAAACTGATTTCTGGATTCAACCAGTGGTACGTGCGTCTAACCCAAATCCAAAACGTATGGCTGAACTTGTGATGGCAGATTGGGCGAAAGTGGGCGTAAAAGCAAATCCAGTCACGTTTGAATGGGCAGACTATCAAAAACGTGCTAAAGCAGGTGAATTAACGGCGGGTATCTTTGGTTGGTCAGGCGATAACGGTGATCCGGATAACTTCCTTTCTCCATTACTTGCAAGCGCTAATGCGGGTAACTCAAACTTTGCACGTTTCAAAAATGCAGAATTTGATGCCCTATTAGATAAAGCGATTGGCTTAACCAATAAAGATGAGCGTGCAGCACTTTATAAACAAGCACAAGTGATTTTCCATGATCAAGCACCATGGATTCCAGTTGCGCACTCTGTTGGTTTCGCACCACTTAGCCCTCGCGTAAAAGGCTACGTACAAAGCCCATTCGGTTATGATGCATTTTATGGCGTGAGTGTTGATGGTAAATAATTAACGGACTATACTAGCCCTTGCAGTTGCAAGGGCTTTTTGTTTTCAAGCAAAAGGAGAAAGAAAATGGACTTACATGATATTCGTGAGGATTATTGCAAACAGGCGCTTTCTCAGCATGATTGCGATCCCAATCCAATAAAACAATTTGAAAAATGGCTCAACGAAGCGATTACCGCCAAAGTAAACGAGCCGACAGGTGTTAATGTTGCAACAGTCAATGAAGACGGTCGACCAACAAGTCGAATGGTGCTGTTGAAAGAAGTGAATGAACAAGGCTTTGTCTTTTTCACGAATTATCACAGCCGAAAAGGTCGCGCCATAGAACATAATCCTTTCGTTGCCCTAACATTCTTTTGGCCTGAATTAGAACGCTCTGTGCGTATTGAGGGCAAAGCTGAAAAAATCTCGCCTGAACAATCAGATGAATATTTTGCGACTCGCCCTTATACCAGCCGAATCGGCGCTTGGGCCAGCGAGCAAAGTGCGGTCATTTCTAGCCACAAATCTTTATTAGCGAAAGCTGCTCTGATTGCAGCAAAACACCCATTAAACGTCCCACGCCCACCACATTGGGGTGGTTATCTTGTGATTCCTGATCGCATCGAATTCTGGCAAGGTCGCCCAAGTCGTTTACATGACAGAATTTGTTATTTATTCAATGATGGAAAATGGGAGAGAGAGCGATTATCGCCGTAAGTTTCTTCAAAAATATGTAAAAAACAACCGCACTTTGATTTTTTAACCAAAGTGCGGTTAATTTTTACGTTATTTTATTTGCCGATGATTTCTGCTAAATCAACTTTGCGGTTTTCGTAACAAGAACGGGTACACGCATCAGCAGTGGCGATAGCAGCACGGGCAGCTTCACCAGTGAGTAATTTTACAAATTCCTCAGTTGGTTCCATGCCATGCAGAATGTCGTTTAAATAACGCATTTCTTTTTTCATGATAGAACTCAACCAGAGTGGTGTGCGTTTGCCCGGTTTACCATATTGGATCGCGCCGTCCATTTCTGTACTGTTGTAAATACGGGTACGGTCATCATCTTCTTCTTGGGTTTCGTGAATGAGGAAATAGGTGTCTTTTCCATCCACACGAAGGGTGCCTTTGGTATTGTACATATCCAGTTTGATCGCACCTTTTTCCCCTTGAATTAATACATAATGTTCACCCCAACGGAAAGCTGAACCCCATTCGAGAACAGCAAAACGATTATCATCGTATTCCATGGTGACAAAAATCATATCGTCTTCATCACCAAATTTTTCGCCTTTGTGTGCAACATTGGCTGCTGCCATGGTAACGGTTTTTGGCATACCACCCATAATGAATTGTACGCAGTCTAATTCGTGAATATGGTGGTATAAGTGACCGCCAGATTTTTCACGGATTTTTTTCCATGAAATGGTTGGTTGTTGTTCTTCCCAGCCGTTACGTGCGGTGTGACAATAAAGCACTTTACCAATCACACCTTGATTGATTAATTCTTTGGCATGGTGAACACCATTAAAGAAGTTCATTACATGGCCAGCCATAAAGGTAACGCCATTTTCTTCGCAAGCGCGGACCATGTCGTCACAGTCTTGATAACTTAAGGCGATAGGTTTTTCACAGAAAACGTGTTTTTTGTTTTTTGCTGCAAGGATGACCGGTTCTTTGTGTAAGTAGTTTGGGGTGGCGACAATCACACAATCTACATCAGGGGAAGTGACCAATTCTTCAAGAGATTTTGCCGCTACGCATTGTAATTCTTGAGCAATGGTTTCACCATTTTCAGGGTCATATACTACGGTAATTTGTGCATCATCAAATTCATTCATGAAGCGGGCTAAATCTGCACCAAAATAGCCAACGCCAACAACACCATATCGCATCATAATAAACTCCTTATTTTTTCACTGAGATTTGTTTTTCCGTTACCATGGATTGCTTCGCTGCTTCTGCAACTTCGATGGCTTCAGTTAAACATAGACTTAATGGGCTGGTTTTTCCTTGCGTTAAGTGCTCCACCACACTTTGTACTTCGATTTCAGCCGCTCGGCTTAACCAAAGTTGGCAAGGTGCGTGGGTGACATTATATTGCTGAGTGCCTTTGGCACTTTCACGTAAAGATAAATCAGCCTCAAATTCATTAAATAAATCAACGTGTTCTATTTTTCCATCTAGATAATTAAATGTGACACTTGAGGTAAAGAAATTGACTTCAATCACACCGTTTTCACCATGAATTTGAATGCCCCATTGGTGTAATCGATAAGCTGTGCCCATTTCGAGCGAACCTAACACGCCATTTTCAAAACGTAGTAACAGTTGCAACACATCACGACTATCTGGTGTATCGTGATGCGCTTGATTAGCGGCTTGAGCAAAGACCGCCTCAATATCGCCTAATAACCAACAGAGTAAATCCAGTTCGTGAATGAGGTGGAAAAGCTCGCCGCCCGTAAGATTGGCATCTAATTTCCACCATTCTTTGTTTGGTAGGTTTTCAATCCAACGCTGACGCATGGCTCGTGCTACGGTAATGCGGCCTAATTTTCCTTGTTCTAAAGCCGCTTTGACTTTCAACATGCCTGGCAACGTACGTTCCAAATGGCCCACAAAAATGAATTTGCCTTTTTCTTCAGCAAGACGGTGTAAATGTTGGCCTTGGGAGGAACTTAAGGTAAAAGGTGTTTCAATAAAGACATGACAGCCTGCATTTAATGCTAAGATAGCTGGGGAATAATGAGCGTAGTTTGGTGTGGCAATGACCACTAAATCCGGTTTAGTTTTAGCCAACATTTCTTCTACACTAAAAAAAGCTTGGCTACCGTATTGGTCTGCGAGTTTGTGTGCCAGAGAAGGGTTGATATCGGTCACTGCAATTAAGTTTGCTTGGGCTTTGTCAAATGCGGAAGCTAGTTGAACACCAAAAAAGCCACAGCCGATTAAGGCAATGTTTAATCCATTAGTTTGCATCATGCCCTCCTTGTTGTAAGCGTTGGCGAATACTTTGGAAATATTGCAAGATCGCGCGTTGCATCCGTACTAAATCATGCGCTTCTACCGCATCAATTAATTCACGGTGTTGCATGGCTAATTTTTCAGGAGAAAGTATTGGTGGCGGTAGGCCTTTTTCTACTTGCTGATAAATTTGCCAAAACGCATCTAAATATTGAATCAGTAACGGGTTATTTAATGGTTCATAAAGTTTTAAATGAATGTGGTATTCATCTTTAGGTGAAAACTTTTGTTCTCGTGCATTTTTCTCCATATTTGCTACTGATTTTTGCAAAAGAGCGGTCTGTTCTTGACTAATTTTTCCTAAAACCATCGGGGCAAAACCGTATTCCAAAATTTCCCGAATATCCAAAATATTAATCAGCTGATTATGATCATTATGCAAATTCAGTTGGGTGTGAAAGCTTAATCCACGAATCATTGGCACAAGAGAGGATTCACTCACAAAGGTACCAACACCATGGCGAATATCTAAAATGTGTAGCGCTTCTAAAGATTTAATAGCTTCACGTAAACTGGAGCGGCTCACACCAAGCTGTTCAATTAACTCATTTTCTGTTGGCATCAAATCGCCGGATTTAAGATTTTGTTTAATGATGAGCGATTTGATTTTATCCTGCAAAACGAGACTTGCTTCTTTTTTACTTGTTTTTTCCATTTCTGTTCTCATTTTCTAATCTATTTTCTGAATTTGTGATCCAGTTCTCATTCTCTCTAATTGACATAAGACATCATACGTCTTATCTTTATTTATGCAAGCAGAAATTAGCAGTGATTTTAAATTCTGTGATCTATACCACAAAATTCTCAAATACAAGGAAGGGAGGTTGTTATGGCAACATCATTACCATGGTATAAAGAAGTCAGTCCTACGCAAAAAAAAGCGTTATTTGCGGCTTGGTTAGGTTATGTTTTTGATGGCTTCGATTATATGCTTATCACTTATGTGCTTTTGGATATTCAAAAAGAATTCGCCATGAGTACAACGGAAACATCCACACTATTACTTGCGGCCTTCGTAGCGCGTCCATTAGGTGGGGCGATTTTTGGTAGTTTTGCCGATAAATATGGTCGTCGTTTGGCGATGATTGTTTCCATTATTACGTATTCCGTCGGGACATTCTTGTGCGGTTTATCCACCAGTTATATTTGGCTTTTTATCTTCCGTATGATTATCGGTATGGGGATGGCAGGTGAATATGCGTGTTCTTCCTCTTATGCCATTGAAAGTTGGCCACAACATTTACGTACAAAAGCCAGTGCATTTTTAGTGAGTGGCTTTTCTATTGGTAATATTCTTGCTTCTCAAGTGATTCCTTGGGTTGCACAAGCTTATGGCTGGCGTGTGGCTTTCTTTATTGGTTTGGCTCCTGTCGCTTTAGTGCTCTATGTTCGTCGCCATGCCCCTGAAAGTGAAGAATGGGCGCAAGCGAAAGCAGCGGGTAAAGTGAATAAAGTTCCACTTACTGACCTATTCACTAAAAAACAATTACCAATCACCTTAATTATTTTCTTAGTTTGTTATTCAATTTTCTCCGTAAACTGGCCGGTAGTGGGTTTGCTTCCACTTTACCTCAAAGAAAACGGCTATGCTGAAAATGTGAAATCACTGATGTTCTGGGCAGGCTTTGGTATCCTCATTGGTACCTTAATTGCAGGCTTTATCGGTGATAAATTGGGTGAGAAGAAAACCTTTGTATATAGCTTATTGTTATCACTTTTTTTCCTCTTCCCAGTATTCTATTTGCCAGAAAATAATGTGTTAGCACTTGGAGTGTTGCTCTTCTTCTTACTTGCAACTAACTTAGGGATTGCCGGTTTAGTACCAAAATATATGGCGACTTTCTTCCCAGCTGAAATGCGAAGCACAGGTATTGGTTTCATCTATAACTTCGCTGCGATCGGTGGTGGGGTGTCTCCTGTGATTGCCGCCGCTTTTAGCGAAAGAGTAGGACTTGGTTCAGCCCTTGTGTATGTCACCTTATTCTGGACAATTGTCCTTGTTGCTCTCGTTGGATTAAGATTGCCAGAACGTATCCAAGCGCGCATGCAACAATAAAAAATGAAAGCAAAACAGACCGCACTTTTAGGTGCGGTTTGTTGTTTATACAAAAATAGTTTGAAGCGTGTCACAAATTTGTTAAAAATATGTTTTAATTTTTTCTGTTAAATGCTAATTAATAATCTCCCCTATCGTTTTATAGGAGATTGTATATGCAAACTCAACAAACCTTTCTCTCTAAATATAAAAGTCTTCTTATTCTTTCCTTAGACTTTGTCTTCATGTTGGTGTTAATCAAAATACTGCCGTTTTCTTCCCAAGAGAACCGCGGGTTAGCCCTGCTGATTTTTATTGGTATTTTGTGGTTAACGGAAGCCTTTAATATTACCGTAACATCCCTTATGGTGCCTGTTGTGGCCATTGGATTAGGCTTGATTAATACGCAAAAAGCTCTCGCACCATTCTCCACGCCAATTATTTATATGTTCTTTGGTGGATTTGTAGTGGCTGCGGTGTTACAAATTCAGAATCTAGACAAGATTATTGCGAATTATATTATTCGTTTGGCGAAAGGAAACTTAAAACTTTCTATCACCTACCTTTTCACCGCAACTACATTCCTTTCCATGTGGATTAACAACACCGCTGTGGCGGCAATGATGTTACCGCTTACTATGGGGATGTTAAAAGGTATCAATGCAGAGAAAAACCATCGGTTGTATGCCTTTGTATTGTTAGGCATGGCATTTAGTGCCAGTATCGGTGGTATTGGTACGTTAGTAGGAAGTGCGCCGAATGCCATTTTGGCATCTCAAATTCAAGTGACCTTCACGGAATGGTTAGGTTATGGTTTCCCGGTGATGGTACTGCTTGTGCCTTCAATGATTTTTTCTTTATGGGTGATTTTACGTCCAGATTTTTCTGTAGATTTTAATCCATCACTTGAGAAAGTCAGCTTTAACCGAAAAAATATCATTACTTTAATGATCTTTATCGGTATGGCGATTATGTTGCTTTTCAGTTCTCTCTTAAACCCATGGATTAGTGCTTTCCTTGAATTACCGAAAAAAATCGAAAACTTTGATACGGTGATTGCGCTATGTGTTGTGATCTTTATTTGTATCTCAGGCGTGGCGACCTGGAAAGAAATTCAAGAGCGCGTTGAATGGGGCGTACTTGTTTTATTCGGTGGTGGTTTAACACTCAGTATCGTGATGAAAGATTCTGGTGCCAGTAAGATTATGGCGGATAGTATCGTTCAGTTCGTACAAACCAAACCTCTTTGGGTGCTTTGCTTTGTGATAACCGCATTTATTATTTTCTTAACAGAATTCACATCGAATACTGCCAGCGCTGCATTAATTATGCCAATTGTGATTTCAGTGGCGCAATCTATGAATTTACCGCCTATCGCTTTAGCCGCAATTATCGCTTGTGGGGCAAGTTGTGCATTTATGTTGCCAATCGCTACACCGCCTAATGCTATCGTGTTTGCAACAGGAAATGTGAAACAACTCGATATGGCTAAAGTCGGTTTAATTCTCAATCTATTCTGTATCGCCATTATCGGTGGCATGACTTATTTTGTTTGGTTGTAAATGTTGTCAAAACTGACCGCACTTTATTAGCCTATAAAAGTAAACCGCACGTTAACGTGCGGTTTATTGTTTAATAATGCGGAGGTGGCGTTTCCTCTGCTTGGCTAGCAATATTAGAAGGTTGCATATCTTTTAATTTGCCGGCGAGATAGCGGAGTTGAAGTTGAATTTTATCCATATCAAACTGTTGTTGAACTAATGCTTGGTTGAGTTCGTCTAAAAGTTGTTCTTGAAAAGCAATTTTCATTTCAAGTTCAGCGATGCGATCGTCTAAAATTTGTTGATTTTGCATAAAATTTCTCTAATTTTTAAAAAAATGTTGTGAATTTGGTCAATCCGATTTAACCTATTCGCTATTCTGTTTCTATTATAAAGGATCAAGCAAAATGTTGAAAATTCAAAAGCTTTCTCTTGCTGCACTTATGGTAAGTGCGGTTGTTTCAAGTTCTGTTTTTGCAGAAGATAAAGCAGCGCCAAGCGCAAGTGATGCGTCTTATGCTGTTGGTGCGTTAATGGGTAACCAAGTAAAAGATTTAGTGGATGCTCAAAAAGAAGTCATTCAATACGACAATGCGCGTATTTTAGATGGCTTAAAAGATGCATTAGAAGGTAAAGTTGATGTTCGTAAAGACGAAAAAATTCAAAAGACCTTAGATGGCATTCAAGAGCAATTAGTGTCTGCTGCTAAAGCAAAAGTAGAACAACAAGCGAAAGCCGCAAAAGAAGAAGGTGATAAATACCGCGCTGAATTTGCGAAAAAAGATGGCGTGAAAAGCACCAAAGATGGCTTACTTTACAAAATCACTGAAGCAGGTAAAGGTGATGCGATTAAAGCAACAGATACTGTGAAAGTACATTACACCGGTAAATTACCAGATGGTAAAGTATTTGATAGCTCTGTTGAACGTGGTCAACCGGTTGAGTTTAAATTAAACCAAGTGATTAAAGGTTGGACTGAAGGCCTTCAGTTAGTGAAAAAAGGCGGTAAAATCGAATTAGTGATTCCACCTGAATTAGCTTATGGCAAACAAGGTGCAGGCGATTCAATTCCACCTGATGCAACACTTTACTTCGACGTTGAAGTATTAGACGTTAATCCTAAAAAATAAGCCTTAATTTAACCGCACTTTGTCCAAAGTGCGGTCATTTTCCCTACCAGATTTGAAAAATGATACTAACCGATAGACAACCTTTCACCGATGAAGATCGTGCTATTCTGATTTCCTATAAAGCAGTAGTTGATGGCGTGAGCGCGTTGATTGGCGAGCATTGTGAAATCGTATTACATTCTTTGGAAGATATTGAGCATTCCGCCATTTGCATCGCCAATGGGCATAATACCAATCGCCAAGTGGGTTCACCGATTACGGATTTAGCCCTGAAATCCTTGCGTAATATGCAAAGTGAGAGTGTCTCTAAGCCTTATTTCACGCGTGCGAAAGGCAATGTGTTGATGAAGTCTGTGACTATTGCCATTCGAAATAGCAAACAACGCATTATTGGTTTACTTTGTATCAATATTAATTTGGATGTGCCGGTTTCTCAATTTATGCAGGCCTTTATGCCAACGCAGGAACAAAATGAAACTTCTTCCGTCAATTTTGCAAGTTCGGTAGAAGAGTTGGTGGCACAAACAGTAGAAAAAACCATTGAAGAAGTGAATGCAGATCGCTCGGTTTCGAATAATAATAAGAACCGTCAGATTGTAGTTTCACTTTTCGAAAAAGGCATTTTTGATATTAAAGATGCGATCAATTTAGTGGCTGATCGCCTCGCGATTTCTCGCCACACCGTGTATTTGTATATTCGTCAAATCAAACAAGAGCAAGAGTAATGAACTATGTTCTCGCCGTGAAAAGTCCCGTTTATGGAAAACAAGGGGCTTTTCTTGCCTATCAATTTGCCCAAGCTTTACTCGAAAAAGGGCATGCCATTAGCCAAATTTTCTTTTTCCAAGACGGTGTGAGTAATGGCAATGGCTTAGTTTATCCTGCCAATGATGAATTTAATCTCACGCAAGCTTGGCAAGCCTTTTCAGCGCAGCATCATATCCCTTTGCATTTATGTGTAGCTGCTTCACAACGTCGTGGCGTAGTGGATGCGCTTACGGCAAAAGAGACTGATAAAACGAATCTTGCAGAAGGTTTTGAGATTACAGGCTTAGGCGAGTTTATGGCGATGGCATTAAAAGCAGATCGGGTGGTAACATTGTGAAGCTAGTATTCTTATTTCGTACCGCACCGCATGGAAACGCGATTTCTCGTGAAGGTTTAGATGCTTTGCTTGCTGCGACAGCATTTTGTAATGAAGAGGAAATCGGTATCTTTTTTATCGATGATGGCGTATTAAATTTACTCGATGGGCAAAATCCTGAGTTATTGTTACAAAAAGACTTTATTCGTACCTTTAAATTATTAGATTTATACGATATTGAACAGCGCTTTGTTTGTGCCAATTCACTCGACCAATACAATTTGCAAGCTGAACAGCTCATTATTTCTGCTGAAAAAATTGACCGCACTTCGCTGATCAATAAACTTAGCCAAGCAGAAAAAGTGTTTACGTTTTAAGGAATATTATGCTTTATACCTTTTCTCAAGCTCATTATTTTGAGACTGACCTTCAACGTTATTTGACTGAAATCACGGAAAATGATGCGGTGGTTTTATGGCAAGATGGCGTGTTGTTAGCCGTGAAGTATGGGGAAATGCTTACCCAATGCAAAGGGCAATGTTTTGTGTTGGAGCAGGATATTTTAGCTAGAAATTTAACCGCACTTTTGTCAGAAAACAATCAAGTGCGGTTAATTTCATTAGCAGATTTGGTGGATTTAACAGCTCAATATTCGCCTCAAATTGCCTTATAGTGGGCGTTCTTTAGGTAACAAGAGCGGTAATACCATAACAGAATAAAGTGCCAAACCTGCGGCCATTAAGCAGGTAATTTCTAATCCTCCTGCGCGCAACCATTCGCCAAATCCCATGTCATTAACGAGTGTGGCATAAAAGAATCCTGCCACGACTGTGTAACTAAATCCGATTAATCCTGCAATTAATGCAATAGCTTTCACGTTGTAGCTTGCATAACGGTGAAATGCCGCCCAAAGCGTAATGAGAAAAGTCGGCATTGCAGCGACAATAAAGACAGAAAGCACCGAGCTCTGAATTTGATCAGTATCATTATTCGAGAATGTTAAGGCAACAGTGCCAATAATTTGAATAATCAACGGGAAAAGAATAAATGCTTTAAGATATTTTTTCATGAGATGTCCAATTAATAGAAAAACGGAAGCATTGTATCAATCAAATGAAAGACAACCAATCTTTTCTCTATTCGGTTTTTATTACATCCACTAATGTGGGCTGAACGATTGAGGCATAATCTCGTGTATTGAGAATAATAGAGCGTTCTAACGTACCTGCATTAAATGCTAATTCATCATAACGAGACAGTAAGCTAGGATCAGCAATTAGCAACAAATCAGGATGAAAGCTAAAAGGTGGAATTGCACCAAATACACAGTCAGTTAAGGTATCTACTTCTGCAGGGCTGGCAAGCGAGGCTTTCGCGCCACCTAAATAGGCTGCTACTTTATTTAAATCAGATTGTTGATCGGCCGGCAATATCACTAATACCGCTTGTTTTACGCCATTTCCTTTCACTTTGCATACTAACGCCTTTGCCCCTTGCCCTAATTCTGTACCACGGATTTTAGCCACTTCCTCTGATTTTCCTGCAGTGGGATGTTCAACCACGCGATAGCGTGCTTGATTTTTATCTAAAAGTGCGGTCAATTTTTCAAATGTTTTGACAGACATGCGGGTTCCTTCAATAGCGATATTTTTAATGAGTTTAACAAAGGTTGATTCATGTGAAAATCAAAGAAAAAGAATTCATCTTTTGAGCCGTATTTATTATGAGATAGACAAATACCTTTACGCCCCGTACTATGTTTCTTTTTCTTTGGTATCGTTTATGACTCGAATTAATCTTGTTCCGCCTGAGGAGCTTTGTGATCAGCATCTTTTAGCTGAGCATCGTGAATTAACCCGCATTCCTAACGCCGTGGCGAAAGGTAAATATCACTTAAAAGGACAGCCTGCAGAATATAAGTTAGGTGAAGGGCATGTACGTTTTTTCTTTAATAAATTGGCGTTTTTAAAGAAACGGTATGATGCATTGCATGCGGAATGTAAGGCGCGAGGCTTTAACGTGCAGTATATTTGGAATGAAACATTATCCGATGACCCAAGTTTATGGTTGGACTATGAGGCCACAGAGGCTGCATTGCAGATTAATCGTGAACGTATTCAAGAAAGAATGCCATTAAAGGCGAGATTTACACCGCATCTTTCAAAGAGCGGTCAAAAATAAAGGAGTTTTCACTTATGAAAGGCAGTGAGAATATAAAAAAGGTGAGCATCGCTCACCTTATGAATTGTTTAATCTTTCAATTTAATAAAAAACGTACCACTAGGTATGATAGGCAAATAGTTTTTATGGAAATCCATAAAGGTTTTTTGTGGGTCTATGTCTTCAAAAAGTTTTGGGTAAAGTGCTTTTGCCATAAATTGAGCGGCTGATAGATCACTTAGTGAGCGAGAGGCTGTATGATAAATACCGTAAACACGGTGGTTTTTAACTGCAGGTAAATCTTGCCACCCTGCACGGGTTAAGAAACCTTTTAGGCGTTTTTGTGCATCCTGTTCATTGATGTTTATTCCCATCGCCATTATTTCATCGTTAGTTTCATGCCCCATTTCTGTGCCAGAAATCATGATCACTTCAGGTTGTGCGGCAAGAAGTTGTTCTGGATTAATTGGTCCCCAATTTTCGACAAAAGGCGCGCTTACGTTATCCCCGCCAACAGTTTCAGCAATAGCACCCCACATATTTTTACCAAAGGTAAAGCTATATTCACTAGGACCTTTATTGCCAAATTCTACATAGATTTTAGGTTTAGGTAGGTTAGCCTCTTTTACACGTTTTTGAATATCAGTAATACCTTGAGCATATTCATCTGCAATTTTATTTGCTCGTTCTTCGGTACCTGCAAGTTGCCCAAAAATCTTTGCGCTTTGGGTGTGTCGTTCTACACTTTGAGCATTAAAATCGACAACAATAATTGGAACGCCAGCTTGTTCTAACTTTGGTAGTTCGGAACCAATAGTTTGATATTGCCATTCTGCAAGAATCAATACATCAGGTTTTAATGCCAAGGTTTTTTCGGTTGAGAAAGTTCCTGTATTTACATTACCAATATCAGCAATATTTTTGAGTTCAGGCATTTTTTCAGAAAACAATGCCCAACTTCCTGGATTAAATTTTTCCCAAAATTCACGTGAGATACCTTTAACATATTTAAAATTTTCAACACCCGTAACAGCAATATAATCAGGATAGTAAAAGCCTAACACGGCATTTTTTACGGGCACATCAACGTTAACTTCTCGTCCTAATACATCTTTGATTGTTTTTATTTCTGCTTGAGTAGTGATACCAAAAGTCAGTAATAGAACGGCCAAAATTAAACGAATTGTTGATTTTTTTGCATATAAACTCCTGTCTGAATAAAACATCAGAACATTACCATAAATAAGAATTATTATCAAATTTAGATGTTATAAAGTGATAATACAAGAAATGCTGTTGAAGGGTAAAATAGGCATATATCTAGAAAAAACATATTTCGCATTTAAAATTGGAAGTGCGGTCAAAACTTAGTAAGTTTTCACTTCTCCTTGAGTTGGACTAAAGGAGAAGTGAATGTGGGAGAATTATTTATATTCAACCACGATATCGCTTTCGCTGACGGTATCACCATAAACTGGCAATAAAGTTTTTTCGTAAGCTTGTTTTAAACGACCATCTTTGCCTAAGGTTTGGATTTCGTTGTTTAACCAATTTAACAATTCAGGTGCATCTTTGCGAACAGCTGGCGCAATAACATCTTGATCACCAAAGTTTTTTACGCCCACGGTATAACCTGGATTTTGTTTTGCCCAAGCGAATAAGAAGGTATTGTCGTTAGATAAGGCATCACCACGACCATCACGTAAAGCTTCAAAGGTTTCGGTATTTTGTTCAAATTTCAATAACTTCACATCTGGATAGTTTTTGGTGAAGAAAATATCAGCCGTGGTGCCTTTATCTACAATTAAAGTTTTGCCTTTTAATTGTTCAAGATCAGTAATGACTGAGCCATCTTTTGAAACGACACCGAGTGCTACTTTCATATATGGATTAGCAAAATCTACCACTTCTTTACGAGCAGGTGTCACAGTAAAGTTAGCTAAGATAATATCAACTTTCTTAGAAAGTAAGTATTCAGCACGGTTTGCGGCATCCACTAAAACAAACTCTACTTTGTTTTCGTCACCTAATAAGTCTTTACCGATCGCTTTACCAATTTCGACATCAAAGCCTTGGCTTTTACCTTGCGCATCCACATAACCAAATGGTGGTTTATCGCTAAATACACCAATGCGCACTTTGCCATCTTTTTGTATTTGCTCAAGGCTTGAGATTGTTTTTGCTCCGTCTTTAGCTGGTTCTTTATCATTACACGCGGTTAAGCCAAATGCTAAGGTGGCAGTGGCTAAAAGTGCGGTCAATGTTTTAAATGTTTTCTTCATAGTTTGTCCCTCTCGGTTCATAATTTAAGATATTTAAGAATGTTTTCGCACGATCCGTGGTTGGATTCGTGAAGAAATCTTCCGGTTTTGCCTGTTCAATGATTTTCCCTTTATCCATAAACACAATGCGGTTAGCTACTTGACGGGCGAAGTTCATTTCATGGGTAACAATGAGCATCGTCATACCATCTTTGGCAAGTCCTAAAATCACATCAAGTACTTCGCGTACCATTTCAGGGTCAAGGGCAGCAGTGACTTCATCGAACAGAATAATTTCAGGGTTCATGCAAAGTGAACGCACAATAGCAATTCGCTGTTTTTGCCCACCGGATAATTCACGCGGATAGGCATTTTTTCGGTCATATAGACCTACACGTTTAAGTAACTCATAGGCTTGTTTTTCAGCTTCTGCGCGATCGCGTTTTTGTACTTTTAAAGGGCCGAGCAAAATATTGTCAATCACTGATAAATGAGCGAATAGTTCATAACTTTGGAATACCATCCCAATGCGTTGACGCGCTTTGACCCAAGGAATGTCTTTGCCTAATTCGCCTGCATTTTGCAGCAAAATCTGACCGCACTTTATTTCCTCTAGCCCATTTAGGCAGCGTAAAAAAGTACTTTTACCACAACCCGATGGACCTAAAATAACGACAACTTCGCCTTTCTCTATAGAAAGATTGATGCCTTTGAGTGCTTCTACATCACCGTAATTTTTGACGAGGTTTTTAATTTCTAATAGCGCCATGTGTTTTCCTAATTAAAATTAACTTTCCCAACGGGTTTCTAAATAACGGGAAAATAAGGATAGCGGGTAACAAATCACAAAATATAAACCGAAAATGACACCATAAATCCAAAGCGCCGCCGATTGATTACTAAATAATGAATGCTCGATAATTTGTTGACCGACTTTTATCACTTCTACTACACCGATTAACATTGCCAAGGAACTGGTTTTTACCATGCGGGTAAAGAGGTTAATAGCACTTGGTGTCACACGTTTTAAACTTTGTGGAAGTAAAATATACACAAAGGTTTGAAATGGCGTTAAACCTAAAGCGTAGGCTGATTCCACTTGATGTTTTTCAATGGAAGTTAATGCGCCACGCACTAAATCCCCCATTTCTGCTGTTCCCCAGAAAATAAACACCAAAATACATACAGAAATGCCATCTAAGTGAATATCAAACCATTTTGCCAAACCAAAATACGCGAGAAAAAGTAAGGCTAATAATGGAATAATACGTACAAATTCTAAATAAAAGCGGCAAATGGCTTTGATAATGGGATTTTTGCTTGTCATGATTACGCCAAAAATCACACCTAAAATACAGGCAAAGAAAACGGAAACGAATGCAATTTCAGCTGTTACCCATAAACCGTTGAGCAGGCGTTCAATGTTGCTACCTTGGAATAATAACTCAAGCCCCATATTTTGCTCTCCGAGTACGACGTTCTAAATGACCGATGAACAGAGACATCGGTAATAGAATGATCAAATAAAACACCACTAGTAAAAATAAGGCTTCATTGGTTTTGTAATCGAGACCGATGACTTCTTTCGCTACAAACATGAGTTCGGCTACGGCAACGGCACTGATCACTGAGGTTTCTTTCATTAAGAACAAGCAATTTGCGCCGATTGCAGGTGTGGCAATCGCAAAGGCTTGCGGGAAAATCACATAGCGAAAAGCTTGAAAAGGGGTGAGACCAATACTTAAGGCTGATTCAATTTGTCCTTTTGATACGGCTTCCAGACCACCACGAAAGGCTTCTGCCATATAGCTTCCACCTAAAAATGCCAGGCCGATAATGCCGCAAGTAAACCCATCTAATTTCAGGCCAATTTTAGACAGCCCAAAATAGAGAAAAAATACTTGAATCAATAAAGGCGTATTACGAGAAAGCTCGATATAGCCTTTTACTAACCAAGTTAATGATTTGACTTTGTAGGTGGTAATCACCGCACAAATCACACCAATCACTAGCGACAATAAAATGCCCCAAAAGGCAAGATGAAGCGTCATCAGCGTGGCATGAATAAAACGTGGGGTGACGCTTAAAATATAATCCCAATTCATTTTTTATAATTTGATCGTTTGCGTAACGATATAGTAAAAAATTTTGAATCGGTGAGAAAAGAATGGAAATGCATTATTTATAATGAAATGTAATAAGGGATGTGTTTTAAATTAGCTTGGCAATAGATAAATAATAAAAAGACGGGGCTTTATTTAGCCCCGTCGTTGTTTATTTTAATCACGTTTCGCAATAAGTGCGGTTGGTTCTTCGTCTGTTTTTGGTTCATCTTGTATTTCAGCCGGTTTATCTTGAATAGACATGGCTGATTTTAAACTGTCCTGACGAATTTTTTCCGCTGCTGCTTTGTCGCCAGCTTGTTCGAACACATAAGATGCCATCATGACATCATTTGGTTGAAGCTGAGTTGGGCAAGCAGTGACTTCTTTAAATGCTTCTGCTGCTTTAGCGAAATCGTTATTACGCACATAAAGATAGCCTAATGCACGATTGAGACAACAACGTTGGCTTTCATCCGCACGTTTTGCGCGTTTTTCCACTAACTTGAGTAGTTTGCTGTTATCTTCTGCTTGTAAACGAGTGATTTGCGTGCAAAGTTCAGGGCTGATTGGGGTGTTATCACCCAATTTTTTCATGATTTCAAGCGTGAATTCATAAGCTGACTCATGGTCGTTGCAATCAATCAAACGTTGAATTAAAGCTGTTTTTAACTCTAAGTCATTGCGACGACGGCGTGGTTGAGCTTCCCACCATGCAAGCAGACCTTCAACGCCTTCTTCATTCATTTTCTCATCTAACAAGCCATTTTCTGTTTCTTGTTGAAGCGCTTTAAATTCTTCAGCTGAGAATAATCCAGAACCTTCGATTAAATCTAAGATGCCATCAAGAGCTTGATAAGCTTTGGAGCGGCTATAAATTTCAGCAGCAAGTTTTAATACTTCTTTGTTGCGATCTGACATTTCAAGCAAACTGTCAACCGAACTGCGCGCAGCCGGTAATTTATTTTGTTGTAATAAAATACGGGTGCGAGCAATTTCGACGACTAGGTTATCTGAGCCAGCAAGCTCCGTCGCTTCAATTAAATAACGGTTTGCACTGAATTCATCACCGCGTTGCTGTGCAGCTTCAGCCGCTTTAATCAGATTTAATACTGGCTCGGCAGAATGTTTTGCGTTTTTACCAATCAGTTTTTCTGCTTTGGCATAATCGCCTTCATTCATTTTCATCAAGCCTTCAAGGGTTTGACGCTGTGCTTTTACACGTTTACGGCGAGAGAACCAGTTATAGGTATTGCTACTTAAACGGAAGAAACGGGTAACAATCCATTCTAATGTATAAATCACCGCAAGTGTCACCACAAAGAAAATGACTAATGTGGTGAGCGACATTTCATATATAGTGTTTGCCGTTTCAATTCTGACATAACCTTGCTGACCAGAGAGGTAAGGCCCAGCAATCAATCCGGCAAGTAAGGCGATCATTAAAAAGAGAACTCTAAACATTATCTATCCTTATTGTTGGGGTTTGGTTGCCGGTTGTGCAGCTGGTGCTTCAGCGGGTTTTTCTTCAGCTTTTGACTCTTCTGCTTTCGCTTCTGGTGCTGGTTTTACTTCTTCTTTTCTTGGTGAATTATCGATTGCCTTTTCTGCTTCGATTTCAATTTTTTGCACATCTAAAGGAGTACGATTTAAGTACTTATCAAGCATACTTAAGCTTTGTAATTGGCTTGGTACATCCACATAGATAGATAATTCAGATAATTCATCCACTGATTTTAAGAAACTTTGAGTCACTTCAGCATTGGTATCAAAATAGCTACGAATCCAAGATGCAACGGCTTCTAAAGATTGTTTATAAAGTTCGTTTTGCTGACGAGGGACAGCCATAATCGCTAATTGTAAGCGTAAACGAATGTTTTCACGTAAGTAGATATCTTGGTTTGGTGCTAATAATTCTTTGCGATCTGCACCGTGTTTCGGTGAAATACGAATAAAGTGATTCAAGAATGAGGTCGCACTTTTTTCAGCATTTTCTGCCCAGTCAGATAGGGAATCGGATAGTTTTGTTGCATTTTGGTCATCACCGAAATTCACATCTAGCACTGGTAACTCATCAACCGTATTGGCTAATTGAGATAATTTTTGCATGACAGCGTTTTGATCGATTCCTGTGACGGAGAGAAGTTGTTTTAGATCTTGATTGATAGCACTACGGATAGCCGCGGATTGTGAGTTGTTCACTTTCGCAAGGGTTTCATCAGTGAGTTTTAAGAGTGAAACCGCTGTGTCTACATCATTATCTAACACTAATTTACGCAATGCATTGTTGAGCAAGAAATCAGCTTCTGAGAATAACCAATCAGTAGGTTGCTGAGCATTAGCTTGCGCGCTCACTTTATTGATTTGTGATTGTAAGCCAACTAACTCATGTGATTTGGCATTGATGAGCTCTTCTACTTGCGCAATTTTGTTTTGCGTTGCTTTATTCGCAGACTCTAATTGAGCAAGCTGTGTAGTATCAAATTTTACTTCTTGAGCAGGTGCTGAAACCACCGTTTTATTATTAATTTGAGCTTCAAGTGCGGTCAATTTTTGTTGGAATTCATCCACTTTTTGTTGGCCAAAATAATAACCTGCACCACCCACGCCAAGTGCAATGAGAATAGCCAATAAACTTAATCCAGTACCACTTTTCTTCACAACGGTTTGTGTACGTGGCGCAACAGGCTCGCGATCTTCGGTTTGAATTTCCACTGCATCTGTTTCTTGGATTTCATCTGTCGTTTCAGGGGTTAATTTCTCTTTCGCCATATCTTTTCCTTAGTGAGAAAGGGGAGTTACTTCATTAAGTAAGGTATTAAGTAAACTTTGATTGTCCGCACCAGCGGAAACCACCACATTATGCCAACCTTGTTGTACTGCAACATCCGCAATGCGTTGACTTACCGTGACTAAACAGCAATTTTTTAGCCAATTTTGTTCATTTTCAGGCACAAATTCGATTAACGCCTGCAAAATTTCAAGGCTTGTTACTACAAGGGTTTGCACACCAGAACGAATACAAATACTGGTTTGCTCTTCGTTATTATAACTAATCGGCGTGCGTTGGTAACATTCGACTGTCTCAACAGTTGCACCGTGTAGTGTGGCCTGTTCACGTAGTAATTCTCGTCCACCGTTGCCACGTAAAATTAACAAGTTTTTATCTGTTAATTCTGCCATTTGCGGTAAATTTAATACACCTTCAGTATTTTCCGATGTAATTGGATAACGAACAGTGCATTCAGTTTGACAGGAAAAATGCTGTGCCGTTCTATGTCCAACTGTAAAGTATTGTAAATCTTGACGCCAGCTAAAGCCAATATCTTTCAGGGTTTTATCTGCAAAATCGACTGCACTTTTTGAAACCAAAAACACATAATCACCACTTTTTAGCTGATTAAGTTTCGTCGGTAATTGTGCTAACTCGGCACCCGCCTCAATAGAAAGCAAAGGCAAATGCAAGGCTACCACACCGGCTTGATTCAGCTGGTCAACTAGGGCTTTTCCTCGTTGATCGGGGCGGGTGACTAGTACAGCCATGGTGATTTCCTATGCTGAGTAAATCTTCGCCAGAATCTTATCTGCGCCCTGTGCTAGAAGTTGTTCAGCAATGGTCACGCCTAATGCTTCGGCATTTTCAACCGCACTTTTACCTTCCGCACGAATAATCGCAGAGCCATCAGTTTCTCCGACGAGTGCACGCAAGAAAACTTCGCCATTTTGCTCAATGGCATAGCCACCTATTGGCACTTGGCAACCACCTTGTAAGCGGGTATTCATTGCACGCTCAGCCAAAACACAAGTCGTCGTGGTGGCATCGGAAAGTGGAGCAAGCAATGCTTTCACTTCTTCATCATCAACACGGCACTCAATGCCTACCGCGCCTTGTCCGGCAGCCGGTAACGACTGTTCTACTTCAATAAATGAGGTAATACGTTCCGCTAACCCTAAACGAATTAAGCCAGCTGAGGCTAAAATAATGGCATCGTATTCGCCATTGTCTAATTTACTTAATCGGGTTCCCACATTGCCACGCAAGGAGCGGATATCAAGATCAGGGCGTGATTGTTTTAATTGGCATTGACGACGTAAGCTTGATGTTCCAACAATGGCGCCTTGTGGTAATTCATCTAATGAACGGTATGTATTAGACACGAAAGCATCTCGCGGATCTTCACGTTTACAGATCACACTTAAGCCTAGACCTTCTGGAAATTCCATCGGTACATCTTTCATTGAATGGACGGCAATATCGGCACGTTTTTCAAGTAAAGCGTTTTCTAACTCTTTAACAAATAAGCCTTTTCCACCAATTTTAGCCAAAGGGGAATCTAAGATTACATCACCTTTTGTCACCATCGGAACTAATTCAACAGAAAGTGTTGGGTGAAATTGTTCTAATTGATCTTTTACAAAATTTGCCTGCCAAAGGGCTAAAGGGCTTTGACGAGTCGCAATTTTTAAGGTTTTAAGCACTGCCATAAATACCGCTGATTTTAAATAGAAATATGCCCTATGCTACCATTTTTAGGGCAAAAAGTCAGATCATTTAAATTTTTGATTTCCGACTAGGTAAGTGGTACATTAACGCCAATTATTTGGTCATAGGTAGGAAGCCTTGAAATACGATTTCACTCAAGCCCGAAAATGTATTGAAACATTAGACAAGCGTCGTTTTGATCGAGCATTATTGGGCTCAGGTGATGCATTCCGACACATCGTTTCTTTAGTGCCGCTGTTGTTGCATCTTAATCATCCTGCTCTGCCGGGTTATGTGGAAGATGCCCCAGCAGGCATTGCCGATTTTACTCTTTCTAATTATCAACAAAATTTTCTCTCAAAAGAACATCCCGAACTTGCCGAAGACGTGCAAAGTGCGGTCAATTCTGATGCTGTTTTTGTACCGATCTTAGGTATTTATGTGATGGGTAGTTTTGGCTCCATTAGCCAAACTTCAGCTTCGGATTTGGATATTTGGATCTGCCATCAAGATGATTTATCTGAACAAGATCAGCAGCGCTTAGCGGAAAAAACGAAGAAAATCAGCCAATGGGCATCCACATTTCATGTGGAAATACATTTCTATTTGATGACACAACAACGTTTCCGTAACGAACGTTATTCCGATCCGCTAACTAAAGAAAATAGCGGTTCAGCTCAATATATGTTGCTGTTGGAAGAATTTTATCGCTCTGCTGTACGTCTAGCGGGTAAACCATTATTGTGGCTGCACTTGTGGGTGGAAGATGAAAAGCAATATGAGGCCGAAGTTGCGCGTTTAGTCGCGGCTGGTGAGCTTAATTTAAATGATTGGGTGGATTTTGGCGGATTAGGGCAATTCTCTGCGAGCGAATATTTCGGTGCAAGCTTATGGCAACTTTATAAAGGTATTGATTCACCTTATAAATCGGTGATGAAAATCTTGTTGTTGGAAACCTATGCCCAAGAATACCCAAATGCCCAGTTAATTGCTCGCCAATTTAAAGAGGATTTGCTTTCTGGCCATAGCACCGCTATACATCATTTCGATCCTTATATTGCGATTTTAGAGAGAATTAGCCAATATTTGACCGCACATTCAGAATTTAAGCGTCTTGATTTTGTACGTTCTTGTTTTTACGTGAAAGCCACAGAAGACTTTGCGTTATATCACGCTTCAAACTGGCGTATTTCTTATATGAAAATGATGGCCCAAGAATGGGGCTGGTCAAAAGAACGTATTGAAGAATTAGATCAGCGCCCAAATTGGAAAATCAAACGGGTGAAAGAAAGTCACAATAATTTGGTAAATTTCTTAATGATGAGTTATCGAAATCTAGTGGATTTTGCACGCAAACATAAAATTAATTCTAGCGTGATTCCGCAAGATATTACGGTGCTTTCTCGCAAACTTTATACAGCCTTTGAAGAATTGCCGGGTAAAATTACGTTACTAAACTCACAAATTTCCCATAACTTAACAGAAGAACACCTAACGTTCATCGAAGTTCACGGCAATAAGCGCTTTAAAGATGGGTGGTATATGGTTAATCAGCCGCCACACCACATTATGTTCTCGAAAGAACGTGTGATTGAATACGGTGAAAGTTTAAATCAAGTCGTCGCATGGGCTTATTTTAATCGTTTGCTGACGGCTGAAACTCGTTTGCATCTAATCAGTCAAAATATCGACCAACTCAATTTACGTAATTTTGTGGCTGATTTACGATTGTTTTTCCCGCATACAAATGGTCAAACTCCTACAAATGAGGCACTTTCTTCGCAGTGTGAAATCCGAGATTTGTTTATTGCAGTGAACTTAGTGAATGATCCAACAGCACAAGTTGAAGAGCTTAAATCAAATATTTCGCCAAGTGATTTATTCAGTTTTGGTCAGTTAGAACAGAGTTTGGTCGGAAGCATTGATTTCACTTACCGTAATGTGTGGAATGAAATTCGGACTTTACATTTTGAAGGGCAGAATGCGATTTTGCTTGCCTTAAAAGTGCTTTCTAATAAAATTGGTCAAGGTGTGAATCAGCCTCGTTCTGTACAGGTTTTCTGTTACAGTAAACACTACAACCGCACATTACGAAACTTGGTGAGCGTACTTGTAAACCGTTGTATCAGCATTCAATTAGGTGATAGTCGCCCAACAATGCATTCCCGTTTACGAGTGGCTGGGAAAAACTGGCAATTCTTCTTTGAAGAAAAAGGGATTAGCTTGCAACCGATTGACGGTGGAAAAGAAAGTGCGGTCAATTTTGAAGACGTTTTACCAACTCAGTTAGAAGAGAAAGAAACTATTCCTGAAACACGCCGATATCCACCTGAAATTGATTTATTTGCCAGTGAAGGATTTTTACAGTTCTTCTTTGAAGATAATGCCGATAATAGCTTTAATGTTTATTTGTTAGATGAAAAGAATCGCCTCGAGATTTATCGTCAATGCGAGGGCTTAAAAGATGATAAAGTTCGTGAAGTAAATCAGATTTATCAATCACTCGGCTCGAAAGATTGTAAAAATCCGTATAAAATGGTGCAACGGAATTTTAATTACCCGCAATTTTATCAATTGCATCCGACAGAAAGTGGCATGCGTATTATGCCGTTCAAATTTAAAAGCAAAAGGACTTGCGAATAGCTAAATCAAAAAGCATTGTTTGAGATAAATCAAATTTATCTGCAAATTATGTATTGGAAAATAGGCAAAATCCCGATAGAATCCCTCGTTCGAAAATCTATTGAGAAATAATCTAAGGCTGTGGACGTTTTCGCCTTCAGGCAATAGAATGTTCGTCCGCTTATCTCTTGGAGAATATTATGCAAGAAAAGTTAAAAGTATTAATTATCGACGACCATCCATTAATGCGTCGTGGTATCAAACAATTAGTTGAATTAGAAGAAAATTTTGAAGTCATTGCTGATGTAGGAAGCGGTACAGAAGGCATTTCCATTGCGATTCAAGAATCCCCAGATTTAATCATTTTAGATCTGAATATGAAAGGTCTTTCTGGTTTAGACACACTCAAAGGTCTGCGTGCAGAAGGTGTTGATGCGCGAATTTTGATCTTAACCGTGTCTGATGCAAAAAATGATATTTTCACTCTCATCGATGCGGGTGCAGATGGCTATCTATTGAAAGATACTGAGCCAGATGTGCTGCTTGAGCAAATTAAACGTATTGCACAAGGCGAAGTGATTTTAAGTGATTCGATTAAAAATTTACTGTTAGAACGCAAACATACCGTTGATCCAATAGATTCACTCACCGATCGTGAAATGGATGTATTACGTTTAATCGCAACAGGTTTATCTAATAAACAAATTGCGGGTCAGCTTTTTATTTCTGAAGAAACGGTTAAAGTGCATATTCGTAACTTACTTCGTAAACTTAACGTTCACTCACGCGTTGCCGCAACCGTCTTGTTCTTTGAACGAAATGGTCGATAGGTAAGATTAAAACGATAAAAAAGAGCGGTTTTCTAACCGCTCTTTTTGTTATCTTGGCACACCCCGTAATAAAGGGATTGGCTCAAATGGCGCAATGGAAGTTGGCGCAGGAATATCATTAAAAAGTAAGATAAATGGTTTAGGTGGCAAGATTTTTTCATTTCGCCATAAGCTTCCCATACCCACTAATTGAATATCATCGGGTAAATTTTTTATTCCCGATTTTAATACGGCTACGGTATTTGGACGAGGGTGTCCAATAGCAATGGCTGTGCCATGTTTACGTGCATATTGAATGGCGTTCTGAAATTGGCGTTGCACATCTACTAAATTATCGCTGTCATCTAAAAATACATGACGATCTAATACTTTTACGCCTTGTTCTTTTGCTATTTTTCCCGCAACTGATTTTCCGATAGTACGGCTATCTAAAAAGAATAAATGCTGCTCGCGAAGTGCGATCATTAAATAAGTCATTAATGTGGCATCGGCCGTGGCTGCACTGCCCATATGATTATTCATTCCAATGGCATTTGGCACAATAGATTTAGCTTTTTTCACTCGTTCATTCACTTGCGCTTCAGACAAGCCAAGAGTCAAACCACCTTCTTCAATTTTAATATTGCCGACAGGCTGCATCGGCATATGCATGAGAATATCGTGGTTTTGTGCTTTTGCTTCTTGATTGCGAATTTTGGCATAGGGCGCGGTAGGAATAATCGCAACAGAGACTTCTTTAGGCATGGATAAAACCTCGGCATCTTCTTTCGGATGATAGCCAATATCATCAATTACAATAGCCAGTTTGCCTTGTGCAAAAGTAAATGCAGAGAAAAGTGCGGTTGAAAAAATGATCGTATTTTTGACCGCACTTTGAAAGAATGTCGCCATTATTTAATCCACCCAGCTGGATTTACAGGCACGCCTTTACGGCTGATACCAAAGTAAAGGGCCGGTTTAGAGAGTTCACCCGTATTACCTACTTGGGCGATGGTTTGCCCCGCAGACACAAGCTGACCTTGTTTTACAAATACGGCTTGGTTGAAACCATATAAACTCAAGTCGCTATCGCCGTGTTTCACAATCACCATATAACCATAGCCGTTAAGATGACCCGCTAGAATAACACGACCACTTGCAATGGCTTTTACCGCAGTACCCGTTGGTGCACCGATAACCATACCTTTCCAGCGCACTTCACCCGCTTGGATTGAACCAAAGGAATATAACGTCGGGCCGGAAACTGGGCGACTGTATTGACGAGCTGCCGTACCTAAACCACTGGTGCTATTAATCAACTGACATTCTTGCTCAGTTGGTTGATAAGGTTTTGAGGTCCGTTTTTCTTCCTCTTGTTTTTTCTGAGCAAGGGCTTCACGCTCACGTTGTTCTTGTTGGCGAGCGGCTTGTTCAGCACGCTGAATTTCTTGGCGAAGGGCATTTTCGTTCGCTTTCAACGTTTCCAGCTTGTTCTGATCTTTCGTTAAGTTTTTGTTGAGTTCATTTAACGTTGATTGGCGTTCTTGTTGCGCTTTTTGTAATTCTTGTTGTTGTTTCTTTTGCGTAGAAAGTTGATCGCGATGATTTTTTTGTTGCCCTGAAATCGCTTCGCGTTGTTTCGCTAAATTCTCTTGTGTCGCTTTCAGGTTGTTAATCATATCAATGCGAACTTGGTTTAAATGCTGATAATACACTTTCATGCGTTCCGCTTTTTTCGCATCTTCTGAAAGCATTCTTTCCAAGGTGGAAGGATTTACACCTGAGCGATAAATGGCATCTATTTGTTGTGCGAGCTTCGCTTTTTGCACGCGCTCTTGCTTTTCTAATTGCTTGATTTGTTTTTCGGTTTCCGCCATTTGCTTGCGGATTTCTTGCAAACTTAGTTCTGTTTCACGTAATTCACCGACAACGCTATTAATTTTGCTTTCTTGATCTTTAAGATTGGCTTGGAGTTTAGCTTGTGCGCGCTTTTGTTCTGCGATCTTCGATTCTTGTTGTTTAATTTGTTTTTGAATTTGATTGAGATCGTTGCCTTGCGCGAAAGATGAAAAGCCAAGCAGACCACAAGCAAAAAGTGCGGTCAGTTTTGATAAGATTTTTTTTCTACGATTGCTTTGCTGCATACATCTAAACTTGAGAGAAATTAAAGGATGAATAAAACTTGAATACTAGCATTATTTTTGAGTGGCTAAAAGTTTACAGAGGATTTTTTGCGAAAGATCAGTAAATACCGCCTTTTTACTTTTAAACATAACGATTTTTTGCTATAAAAGAACCATTCATTTTTTATCAATACTTAGGAGATCCTTATGGAATTAGTATTCATTCGTCACGGTTTCAGTGAGTGGAACGCAAAAAATTTATTCACTGGTTGGCGTGATGTGAATTTAACCGAGCGCGGCGTAGAAGAAGCAAAAGCAGCGGGTAAAAAATTGTTAGAGAAAGGCTATGAATTCGATATCGCCTTCACTTCTGTTTTAACTCGTGCAATCAAAACCTGTAACATCGTGTTAGAAGAATCTCACCAATTATGGATTCCTCAAGTGAAAAACTGGCGTTTAAATGAGCGTCACTACGGTGCATTACAAGGCTTAGATAAAAAAGCAACCGCAGAACAATACGGTGACGAACAAGTTCATATCTGGCGTCGTTCTTATGACATTTCTCCTCCAGATTTAGATCCGAAAGATCCAAACTCTGCACATAACGACCGTCGTTATGCAAACATCCCATCTGATGTGGTACCAAACGCAGAAAACTTAAAATTAACCTTAGAACGTGCATTACCATTCTGGGAAGATCAAATTGCACCCGCAATGCTCTCTGGTAAACGTGTTTTAGTGGTGGCGCACGGTAACTCACTTCGTGCATTAGCAAAACACATCATCGGTATTTCTGATGCGGAAATCATGGATTTTGAAATCCCAACTGGTCAACCGTTAGTATTAAAACTTGACGATAAATTAAACTACGTAGAACACTACTATCTTTAATTTATAAATGATTTCAAAGTGCGGTTAATTTTGACCGCACTTTTTGTTTAAGGAGAATAACGGATGAAAAAATTACTCATGGTGATTTTTGCCTTGTTACCTATTTTGGCCTTTGCGGCATCGCCAAATCATACGGCAACATCAACTCAAACCAAGTCAGTGAAAACGGCAGTTAAAAAAGTGGAAGCCAAGAAAGCAACTGCGCCTAAAACCGTAGCTAAAACAGCGAAAAAGAAAGAAGATGCCAAAAAAGCAGAAGTAAAAAAGCCAGCTAAAATTGTTGAAGCGAAAAAAGCGGTAACGAAAAAAGAAAAAATAAAAAATAAAACGACAAATAAAGCCGCTAAAGCAGAGCCGACAAAAATGAAAGGCAAACAGCCAGTAGAAAAAACTAAGCAAACTGCAGTAAAAGACAAAAAGACGGTAGCGAAAAGCAAACAAAGTGCCATTAAAGAATCAGCGAAACCAAAAGCTGTTGAAAAAGTGACTGAAAAGAAAGTAGATGCTGTCTTGCAAAAAACAGCGAGTATGGTGACAAAATCTGTCGTCGTACCAAGATGTAATGATTCAAAAGTTTTTGCGGTATTATCTGATGCCTTCAAAAAACAAGGTGCTGCTACTCACACCCAAATGGCAGTGAAACAAATCACGCAAGCCCGTGAAACGCAATCTTATCCACAACAAGGCATTCGCAGCTGTAATGCAATAGTGGAAACCAACGGCGTTAAATATGTTACCGATTACAGCATTATCTTGAATGATAAAGGTTTCTTCGTGCAAGTTGAAAACGCACAACCCGCTCAACGTTTCTAATCTTAATGTGCGTTGTTCAAATGAAGTTGTTTGAATAACGCACGCATTTCTTCTTCATTCAAACAGCGATATTCACCATTACTTAGTCCATCAAGTGTCAAATGGCTCATTTGATAACGGATAAGTCGTAATGTAGGAAAGCCGATATGTGCGGTCATTCGACGCACTTGTCGATTACGCCCTTCACTAATTTTAATTTCCAACCATCTCGTTGGAATACTTTGACGTTTACGAATAGGTGGATTGCGAGGCCAGAGAAAATCCGGTTCAGAAATCAACCGCACTTTTGCCGGTTTCGTCATCCCATCTTTCAATTCCACACCTTGACGAAGCTTGTCTAAGTCCCTTTCTTCAGGAATACCTTCCACTTGCACAAAATACGTTTTTTCTGTTTTAAACTTTGGATCCGCCAAACGATGTTGCACTTCACCATTATTCGTTAAAATCAGTAGCCCTTCGCTATCACGATCCAATCGTCCTGCCGCGTACACATTAGGAATAGCAATAAAATCTTTTAACGTAACTCGGCCATTTTCATCGGTGAATTGTGTCAGTACATCAAACGGTTTGTTCAATAAAACAACAGTGGTCTGTTCTAGTGTGAGCGGCTTCACTTTAGGCTTAAATGAACGAGTAGGTTTTGCCGTTCGTTTGGTTGTAAATGAGCGAGATGGGAAAGATTTCGACATATTATTTATTCAGTAAAAAGAGAAAAAGGGCGGATTTTACTCCGCCCTTTTATATTACCACTGATAGCGATAAACTGCTTGAATTGCATAAGGTTTATCGAAGTTTTTACCGTCAGCACGGCTTACTTCTAAACCAAAACGATGATTTGCAAATCCAGCATTTAAACCGACCGCACTTTCAAAACGTCCACGGCTGCTTGCGACATCAAGCGCGCTGTTTGTGTAATGAATTTTGCTGCTACGGTTTTTGCTAGTAATCGCATTTACTTCTGCATAAGGCTGTAAATTCCAACCATTACTTAATGCAAAGCCTTTGGCTACACGTAAACCAATTCGAGAATAAACAGAAGATAAGCTATCTTCATTCTTTTGTGATGAAATATGTGTCCACGCTAATTGTGCTTGCGGGGTAATTGTCCAATCACTCGCAAGGCTAAAGCGTTTGCCTAATTCACTCGAAATAGTATAAGCGTTGTAATGGCGTTTTTCAGTGTGATCTGAGTTAGCGTATAAACGGCTATATTTCACGATGTTATCTACATAAATACCGTTATCTGCAAGGTAAGCTGCATATAAGCCCACGCTGTTGCTTCTTACTTTGCCATCACCGTAATAACCATTGAAATCAACGTTAGCTTGGCTACGACCAACAAATCCACCAACACGGAGATTATCTGTTACAGCAGCATCAGCGCCCACTTGTAAGCTATATACGTTTTGTTTAAAGCCAGAAGTTTCACTCTCACCTGTCGAAAGTGCGGCTAATTTTTGGCGAGAATTCACATTACGAACCCATACATTACCTTTTTCACCGTTTTTCACTTCACCTAGACGTTGATGAATGCCACTTAAATCATCTTCCACTAAAAGCAATTGTGCTTGGCGAAGAGAAACTTGTGCATTTGCTAAGTCTGAAAGTAATGGTGTACTTGGTAGAACTGGAGCTGCAGGTGGTACTACTGGATTACTTGGAGTTGCCACAGGATTGCTTGGCGTCACCACAGGATTGCTTGGCGTCACCACAGGATTACTTGGCGCCACCACAGGATTACTTGGCGTCACCACTGGATTACTTGGAGTTACCACAGGTTTATTTGGTGTAACTGGTGCAACAGGTGGAGTTGGGGTGACCGCATTTTTAGAATTCGCTAATACCCAATTATTTCCTTCTTTTGTTAGGAAATATTGGTAAGCTCCTAAATCTACACGATTATTCGGGTTCGTTAAGCTAAATGCAGCGTTACCACCATTGGTTTCAACAAGTGTCACTTTTCCGTTAGCAACATTTGCACCTTGGTTCGTTACCCCAATTTTATGATTACCTTCAGCAGTGCCTTTAACAACGATTTTATCGCTTTTGTTTTCAGTGATATTGGTATTGAGGTTAAATGTGCTAGAACCAGTGAGATTATCTTTAATTGTTAATGTTTTGTATTCAGAAGTCGGAGTAAATGTAATCTCAGAACTGTTAGCATCTAGGTTATTCAATGTGCTTGATTTATTGAAGCTCCATTGACTATTAGACATAGATAAGCTGATTTCATTTTTTACTGGAGAATCTGGGTTTTCAAGAATTGCACCTGTTAGTTTAGAATTCTTACTAGCTGTAAGGTTTAGATGATAGACACCTGCAGCTTTGGGATCTAAAGCATCATCGCCTTCTTCTGCTTCAATGGGGAAGTTTTTATCATTAAGCGAGATTAATGCTTGAGTAGCATTTAATGTTGTATTTTCTAAATTAATTTTAACTAACTGATCCTCGCCCAATGGGAATGCGAGCAACCCATAACCTGTATTACTTTCTGAATTTGTTAGTGTTATTGTTTGCGATCCGCTATCTGATGTAGTGAATAAGCCACTTTTATTGTTAAGAGTTACATTTAAACCATTAGCTATAATCGTCTGAAGCGCATTCTCTTCATCTGTACCGATGTCAAAAGCAAATTGCATATCTTGATTTCCAGTAATTTGTACATTACTGATATTTGCTATATCTTCTGCACCATATAATGCGTAGGCAATATCACTCTTTCCATTCATCTTGATACTATGATTGGATGAATTGATAACTGAGGTCTTTTGAGATTCAATTGCACTAGAACCATCGTTATTTATTTCAATATCAGCTTGTGTATTAATTTTGCCACCACGAGATTCAATCGCTGAGTTGCCACTTGAATCACCATAAGCATCCGTTATATTGTGAATTTGTGCGTAATTTTTCTCAATAATGAGTTTTGAGCCTTTTTCAAAAGTAGCAACAGCCCCCGATATATCTAAAAGTGAACTTGAAGGGTAGTCTTCTTTAAGTGTGGCATTTACACCAGATTTAACAGTAATATGATTATTTCTATCAGTAAGGTCAAAAATACTAAATAGTGAATCACTAGAGGCTAGTGGTTGTCCTCCATCAGTCCTAGTTCCAACATCGGTTTTAGCTGTATTTTGGTAGTTTCCTGGAGTAATAGTTACATTAATTGCATCACTAATTGATGTTTGTTGGTTTTTGTTGAAAGTCCAATTAGGTGATGCACCCCAAGAATACTGACATCCTGTTGAGTTTGAGCAAGTGAGATCTGTTGCCCATGCTGAATTAACTAATCCTAAGCCCATAGCCACCAAACTCACTTTAAAAGTGCGGTTAAAAATTTTGTTGTTTTTCATATTAATTCCTTTGGATTATAAAAAAAGCCAACTTATTGAATAAGTTGGCTTAAATTTTACCGATTTTATGATTAACCCGCAACTGCGATACGTTTCATATCAGTCATATAGCCACGTAACTCTTGACCGATTAATTCAACCGGGTGGTTACGGATTGCATCGTTTACATCGCGTAAGGTGATATTATCGATTTCCATTGCTGGGGTTGGTTCGCCTAAGTCACCTTTTTGTAAGGTTGGGATGATTTCTTTAGCAAGAATTGGGGTCGCTACGTTAGAGAATAAGTAGTTACCATATTCTGCAGTATCTGAAATTACGACGTTCATTTCATATAAGCGTTTACGTGCGATGGTGTTCGCAATTAATGGTAATTCGTGAAGTGATTCATAGTAAGCTGATTCTTCATAAATACCGCTTGCAACCATTGCTTCAAAAGCTAATTCGACGCCCGCTTTCACCATTGCGATCATTAATACACCGTTATCAAAGTATTCTTGTTCGCTAATTTTGCCATCATATTTTGGTGCATTTTCAAAGGCGGTTTTACCTGTAGCTTCACGCCATGCGAATAAGTCTTTATCGCCATTTGCCCAGTCTGCCATCATTGTTGCAGAGAAGTGACCGCTAATGATGTCATCCATGTGTTTGTAATATAAGAAACCAAGGCTTTCTTTGATTTGTTCAGCTAGTTCAAATGCACGTAATTTTGCACTGTTTGACAAGCGATCCATCATTAATGTGATACCACCTTGTTTTAATGCTTCGGTAATCGTTTCCCAACCGTATTGGATTAATTTACCTGCGTATGCTGGATCTTTACCGTCTGCTACTAATTTGTCATAACATACGATAGAACCTGCTTGTAACATACCGCAAAGGATAGTTTGCTCACCCATTAAGTCAGATTTTACTTCTGCCACGAATGAAGATTCTAAAACACCCGCTTTATGACCGCCCGTTGCAGCAGCCCATGCTTTTGCGATGGCCATGCCTTCGCCTTTCGGGTCATTTTCAGGGTGAACCGCGATTAATGTTGGCACACCGAAACCACGTTTGTATTCTTCACGCACTTCAGTACCTGGACATTTTGGCGCAACCATTACAACTGTAATGTCTTTACGAATTTCTTCGCCAACTTCAACAATGTTGAAACCGTGTGAATAACCAAATGCAGAGTCTTTTTTCATTAAAGGCATCACATCAGCAACCACTTTAGAGTGTTGTTTGTCTGGCGTTAAGTTTACGACTAAATCTGCAGTTGGAATCAATTCTTCATAAGTACCAACTTTAAAACCATTTTCGGTTGCGCGTTGGAATGACGCACGTTTTTCTGCAATTGCTTCAGGGCGTAAGGCATAACTAATATCTAAGCCTGAATCACGCATATTCAAACCTTGGTTTAAACCTTGCGCACCACAGCCCACGATAACGATTTTTTTGCCTTTTAAGAAGTTTGCTTCATCTGCAAATTCTTCGCGATCCATAAAACGACAACGACCTAATTGATCTAATTTTTGACGTAAATTTAAAGTGTTGAAATAGTTAGCCATTTTTTGTCCTTAATTGTGTAAGGTGAATAATTGTATGATGTTGTGTTTGCATATTTTTTTGTTGTGGTTTGATTATAGGATTTTTTGTTGTTGCGTAAAGTGATATTATGGGAATGTAATGTTGCAGTTTTTGCAATTATTGAAGTTGAAAATAAGGATTGGGCTTTTATTAATGAGTTTCTTCGTTTTTTGTACTGCCAAATCTCCCCTACCCCTCTTTGCTAAAGAGGGGAATTCTTTATTTAATTGCTAGGAAGTGACTCATTCATATTTTTAATTATTGTTATTTATTGGCATATTTAGTTACCTTAAAGCTCAAAAAAGAATTAAGTTATTCCTTAAATATAAAAGGAACTTTAGTCAATTACTATAAAGATAAAATGCAGATCTTTGTATTATGCAAAGGACTAACCCATCTTTGCTAAAGATAGGAGCTCTTTATTTAATTGTTAGAAACTGGTTTATGTATATGTTTAACCACAGTTGCTTATTTGATTTTGATTGCCGTAAAAATCAAATGAAGAAGTAAATTTTTCTTTAATATAAACGAAACTTTAGTCAATGAGTGATAACTGATTCCGTTATATTATTTATCACCGTCATTAGCATATTTAATGTTAATTACTGTAAAGATAAAACGCAGATCTTTGTGTTCTGTAAAGAACAATTTCCTCTTTAGCAAAGAGGGATAGGGGAGATTTGGCAGTACAAAAAACGAAGAAATTAATTTTTACTATAGATAAAAAAAGTTATGGAATTTAACGACCTACAAATATTCATCCACCTTAGTGACACAAAAAACTTCGCAAAAACCGCCACCCAAAACCATATGTCCCCTTCCACCCTTTCCCGTCAAATTCAACGGTTGGAAGACGAGTTAGGGAAGACACTTTTTATCCGTGATAATCGGCAAGTCAAACTTACTGAATATGGTGAGAAATTTTTGCAATTTGCTAAAACAGAATGGCAAAATTGGCAACAATTTAAACAACAACTTAAAGATGAATCCGATGAACTTTGCGGTGAAATTAAACTTTTTTGCTCTGTCACTGCATCTTATAGCCATCTTCCGCACGTACTTAAAGAATTTCGCCAACGTTATCCTAAAGTGGAAATTCAGCTGACGACGGGCGATCCAGCGCTTGCATTAGAGTTGATTCAAACACAACAGGTTGACCTCGCTATTGCGGGTAAGCCAAATAATCTGCCATCCAGTGTGGCATTTCATAAAATTGATGATATTAGCTTGTCTTTAATCGCACCGCGAGTGGCTTGTTTGGCAACACAATTACTGCAAGAAAAAACCATTAATTGGCAGCAAATGCCTTTTATTTTCCCTGTTGAAGGGCATGCTCGGCAGCGGATTGAGCAATGGCTACGGGAGAAACATATTAAACATCCGAAAATTTATGCTACCGTTGCAGGGCATGAAGGGATTGTTCCGATGGTAGGATTGGGGTTCGGATTAGCGATGTTGCCTGATGCGGTGATTGACAATAGCCCAATGAATAACCAAATTTCCAGACTTAATCTCGATAAGCCTATTGAGCCTTTTGAATTGGTTATTTGTACCCAAAAAAGGAATCTCGAACAACCCTTAATCCGTGCATTTTGGGCGATGTTAGAATAGAATGATTGGCTGTTTAGAATAAGGATTTCTTATGTTTAAAGGTGTTCTCGTTTCATTATTTGCCTCATTTTTATTTGGCTATATGTATTATTTTTCTACACTGCTGAAACCTTTGAGTGGCACGGATATTTTTGGTTATCGGATGATTTTTACGTTTCCCTTTGTTGTCCTTTCCGTGTTTATGTTTAAGCAGAAAAATGCGTTGATTCATCGCTTAAAACTCATCAAAAAACAACCGCACTTGGCATTGCCTTATCTTTTTTGCGGCTTATTAATGGGTTTTCAAATGTGGCTTTTTCTTTGGGCGCCGAATAATGGCAGTTCGTTGAGTGTGTCTTTTGGTTATTTGCTTTTGCCAATTGTGATGGTGGCAGCAGGTCGCTTAATTTTTAAAGAACGTATTTCAACATTCAAATTTATTGCAGTCGTGATTGCCGCGTTGGGGGTGATTTCTAATATCGTGCTAAAAGGTGGGCTTTCTTGGGAAGCCATTGTGATTTGTGTTGGCTATACCACCTATTTTTCCGTTCGAAAAGCATTAAAAAATAGTGATCTCGCTTCTTTTTGTTTAGAGATGTTGAGCCTAATCCCAATTAGCATTTATTTTGCGTTACAAACAGATTTCGCAGTGGTTGAACAAAGCAATCCTAATATTTGGGGACTTCTTGTATTGCTTGGATTAATTAGCGGCACGGCATTGATTGCTTATGTGATCGCTAGCAATATGCTACCAATGAATTTGCTTGGCCTACTTGGTTATGTGGAAACCATTATGATGATTTTCGTATCGTTTTTTATCGGTGAACAAATTGACGCCGAAAGTTACCCGCTTTTTATTTGTTTAGTGCTCGCTATGATTCTTGTTGTGATTGATGGTGTGTACAAACAGCACGCAAAAGGAAGTTTATAAATGTCATTTAAAGAAATTACGCCACAACAAGCTTGGGAAATGGTTCAACAAGGGGCTGTGTTAGCTGATATTCGCGATGATGCCCGCTTTACTTACTCGCATCCTAAAGGTGCTTTTCATTTAACGAATCAAAGTTTTTTGCAATTTGAAGAGTTAGTAGATTTTGACTCCCCTATCATTGTGAGCTGCTATCATGGGGTAAGCAGTAAAAATGTAGCGACCTTTCTAGTGGAACAAGGCTATGAAAATGTATTTAGTATTATTGGTGGATTTGATGGTTGGTGTCGAGCAGAATTACCAATTGATACAGCTTATTAATGTGTTTTAAATAAAATTGATTTGATGAAAAAAGTGCGGTGAAATTTCACCGCACTTTTGTGTTTCTTAGTTTACCATTCGTAGCCTACGCCAACGGAGCTTACCACGTCGCCTTGCGTATTTGTGCTTCCACTTAGGCGGAATAATACTTTACCGTTGTCACTAGAGCGGCTATATCCCACAGCAATAGCATTTTGTCCTTTGAAGTTTCCTGCACCCGCAGAAATCATAGACTTACCATTACCTCGTACTTGTGGCAATCCAGCTATTGCAGCAGAACCCGCAATCCCAGCTTTCAGCATTTTATTATGTTGGGTAACTTTTTGATTAATAGCCTCGACAACAGAATAAAGTTGAGAGCCGTTAATCGCATCCGTTGATGTACTGGTAATACGACCTGCTGCAACGTGCGTAATTTGACGCTCTTTACCTTCGGCACCTACGCTGACAGTTGATGTTGGATTTGTACCAGCAAATCGATAAGTGGTGCCTTGAATCGTGATGCTTTCTACAGGCATTGGTTTACTTGGCGCAGATTCGTTACCTAATACTACAGCGCCATCAAACCCTGCATCAACAGTAACATTATTGCCTAACACCATCACATTATGTGATGCAACTTTATTCCCTGCACCAATTGCTACAGAATTATTACCCGTTACCTCATTTTTGGTACCGATAGCAATTGAGTTTGTACCGCTCGCAAAGGATTCTTTCCCTGCAGCAATTGAGTTTTCACCAATATTAGAAAAATGACGTGTTAGTTTTTCCTCTAACTCTTTTAGTGCTTTTTCCTTTTTGGCTCGCTCTTTTTCAAACTCTTCTTTTTCTGCTTGTTTTTTTGCAAGTTCTTCTTGTTTTTGTTTTAACTCATTTGAATTTTGAGAATCGGATGTTGATTTTAAATTTTCAATCTGAGATGTAAGATTGTTGACTTCTTCTTCCTTCTTCTCAAATCTTATTTTGGCCTCATCTGAGGCTTTTTGGGCTTTTTCATATTCTTTTGTTATTCCCTCAACGACTTCATTATGAGGATCATAAAGTTTTAATTTTTTTGCCCAGTCATTTAATTCGTTTACTGTTTCTTCAGCATATTTATTCCATAAGTTCTTGGTAGATTCCTTAAATTTAAATTTAATATTTTCATAATAATTTCTAGGATTATCTATTTCCTTATCGATTTCACGATAAAGGAGCTCTCTTTTTTTAACATTTTCTTCTGTTGGGGATTTGCTTTCTTCCTCATAAGCCGCAATATATTCTGATATTTTCTTTGCAAAACCTTCAACAAATTTAAGTTGTTCAAGAAAATCATCTTTATCAAAAAGCCATTTATCCTCAGGGGCATTAAGATCGATTAGGTTATAAAAATCATCATAAAATCTCTTGACCCACTCTCTTAACGGATCAACATTCTTCTCTGGATAATTGGTATTTTCCCCACTGAAGAAATCCTTAAAAAATTTTGATGTTTTATAATAATAAAGAGATGGTTTTGTTCTATCTTTACTTGTGTTTCGGATGTACTCCCCCTCTCCTTCATGACCATATTTAGAAACATCATTAGGATTAGAATAAGGATCGTAATATGTATGGCTTGTTAATAAAAAATTACTATGGTTTACTTGATCATCTTTTTCATGTTTTATTGGGGAAGATAAAATACGAGATTTGCTATATTATTAGGTTTATCTATATTATTATTATGTGTATTATTAAGATTATAAAGTTCCTTTAACTCATTTATTGTATTAGTCCCATTTATTATATTTAGTAAAGTGGAATATTGTACGTAACGCTCTTTTTGGTCAGATGAAAAGAAACTTTCTGTCATTTTATTTGGAATTGTTTTTCCTTCTGTGAGAGCTACAGAGCCTACAGAATTTACTTTTTCTAGTAAATCGGGAACAATACCAACATCTGGATTTGCGTATATCCCTAGATCACTTGTTGCTCCAATGTTAAGAAAGTATTTGTCATTTCTAGATTTAATTGTGTTTTGTATCTTCTCTTTGTCCTCTCCGAAGGATACTCTAGCTTTTAGATACCCATTAACAATAGCTTCATATTTATCTATATTCCATTTTTGAAGCTTAGGATAATCTTTTTCAACTAGCTGTTTTAAGTCTGCTGCTAACTTTTGACGTCCCGTTGTTCCATTAGAATTATCTGTAAGTTTCTCAATATTAAGTTCTTTTATTTGTTTTAGGTAATTTACCCAAACAAATTCTCCTCCTGAATTGATTGATGCCAAGATTGACCCAACGTTATCTTGTGCTTCTTCAAACTCTTTTTTTAAATTTTCTAATTCCTTTTCTTTATTACTTAAATCTTTATTTAGTGAATCGATTTTATTTGTTTTATCCTTATTGTGGTTTTTGATCAACTCTGTTAGTTCTTTGATTCTGTTGTTTAGATCTTCCTCAGTTTTATTGTTGGCTTCAATTTTTTCATTTATATTGGAAAGATCTTTATCAGCCTTGCTCTTATTAGCAATCGTTTGCTTTTCTTTTTCAAGAATAGCCTTAAATTCTTCACGAGAAATATTGCCACCTGTTGCAACAGAATCATTACCTTGTGCTAAACCATATTTAGCTGTTACAGCATTGTTATAGCCAGTTGCAACGCCATGATCGCCTGTGACAATATTTCCTTCACCCGTTGTGGACGGGGCAGAATAGGCAAGGTTAGAAGATAAAGGCAATGTAAAGAGTAATAAGGCTACTGAACTTTTTGCAGTAGTTAAAGCAGTACGTTTTTTCAAAATATCCTCCCAAATGATGATGTTCGGTGAAATGTACGATCTACTTAAAATTATATATTTTTTTGTGATTAAAATGTCGACAAAATTATCTGTTTTGTGATCTTGCTTGTGTTTTTTTTTATATTTTGAGTAAAATGTAACCAAATAGATGTAAATAAAGATATATTTAAACAATGATTGTATTTAGTAATCTGTCCTTAAAACGAGGGCAAACGGAACTTCTCGAAAATGCTTCTGCTACGATTAATCCCAAGCAAAAAGTCGGCTTGGTGGGGAAGAATGGTTGTGGTAAGTCGTCTCTTTTTTCCTTATTAAAAAAAGAATTAACGCCAGAGGGTGGCGAGATAAATTACCCAGCAAATTGGCGGGTATCTTGGGTAAATCAAGAAACGCCTGCATTGGATATTTCAGCGATTGATTATGTAATTCAAGGGGATCGCGAATATTGCCGCTTGCAACAAGAGCTTGAACAAGCAAATGAACGCAATGACGGTAACGCCATTGCGCGCATTCACGGGCAATTAGAAACCTTGGATGCGTGGACAATTCAATCTCGTGCCGCTTCTTTATTGCATGGTTTAGGATTTAGCCAAGAAGAAACAACTCAGCCAGTAAAGGCCTTTTCGGGTGGTTGGCGGATGCGTTTAAATTTGGCTCAGGCATTGCTTTGTCCGTCAGATTTATTGTTACTGGATGAGCCGACCAACCATTTGGATTTGGATGCAGTTATTTGGTTAGAACGTTGGTTAGTGCAATATCAAGGCACTTTAGTATTAATTTCTCACGACCGTGATTTTCTCGATCCGATTGTGACGAAAATTCTCCATATCGAAAATCAGAAGTTCAATGAATACTCGGGCGATTATTCTTCCTTTGAAGTGCAACGGGCAACCAAATTGGCACAACAAACAGCGATGTATCGTCAGCAACAACAAAAGATCTCTCATTTACAAAAATATATCGACCGCTTTAAAGCCAAAGCAACTAAGGCCAAACAAGCACAAAGCCGCATGAAAGCCTTAGAGCGCATGGAACTGATTGCACCAGCTTATGTGGATAATCCTTTTACTTTTGAATTCCGTCCACCACTATCCTTGCCAAATCCTTTGGTGATGATTGAACAGGCGAGCGCAGGTTATGGCAGCGGTGAAAGTGCGGTAGATATTTTAAGTAAAATTAAGTTGAATTTAGTGCCGGGTTCGCGCATTGGTTTACTCGGTAAAAATGGTGCAGGAAAATCAACACTGATTAAACTTTTAGCGGGAGAACTGACCGCACTTTCAGGCACAGTGCAGTTGGCAAAAGGCGTGCAGCTTGGCTATTTTGCTCAGCATCAATTAGATACTTTGCGCGCAGACGAATCTGCCCTGTGGCATATGCAAAAACTTGCCCCAGAACAAACGGAGCAACAAGTTCGAGATTATTTGGGCAGTTTTGCGTTCCACGGCGACAAAGTTAACCAAGCGGTGAAAGCCTTTTCTGGTGGGGAAAAAGCTCGTTTGGTGTTGGCTTTGATTGTTTGGCAACGCCCGAACCTGTTACTACTTGATGAACCAACCAACCATTTGGATTTGGATATGCGTCAAGCATTAACGGAAGCGTTGGTCGATTACGAAGGTTCTTTGGTGGTGGTGTCTCACGATCGTCATTTATTACGCAATACCGTGGAAGAATTTTATTTGGTTCACGATAAAAAAGTGGAAGAATTTAAAGGCGATTTAGAAGACTATCAAAAATGGCTGAGTGAACAAAACAGCACGCCTGAAAATAAAGACTCAGAAAAAGTGGGCGATAATGAAAATTCGGTTCAAAATCGTAAGGAACAAAAACGCCGTGAAGCAGAGTTACGCCAACAAACTGCGCCATTACGTAAAAAAATCACGCAATTAGAAGAAAAAATGAATAAATTTTCTTCTGAGCTTGCGAACATAGAAAATCAACTGGCAGATGCCGAATTATATAATGCCGAAAATAAAGAAAAATTGACCGCACTTTTGGCTCAACAAGTGTATGTGAAGAAAGCATTAGATGATGTCGAAACGGAATGGATGACTGCACAGGAAGAATTGGAAGAAATGCTACAAGCATAAGGATAGATTATGAATCAAAGCCTTTTTCATCATAGCAAACAACAGGAATATTGCCCTCAATGTGGAGCGCCTTTGCAAATTAAACAAGGCAAAAAAGGGCTGTTTTTAGGTTGCTCTGCTTATCCTGAATGTGATTATTTGCGTCCTTTGCAACGATCGGAGCATAAAGTATTAAAAACACTTGATGAAATTTGCCCAAAGTGCGGTAATTTATTGCAGTTGAAACAAGGCAGTTTTGGGATGTTTATTGGTTGTAGCCATTATCCTGAATGTGATTTTGTGGTGCGGGAAGAATCTGAATCTGAGGAAAAAATTACTTGTCCTGAATGTAAAACGGGGCATTTGATTTCTCGTCGTGGTCGCCAAGGAAAAATTTTTTACGGTTGCGATAATTTCCCTAAATGTAAATTTTCTTTGCCTGCCAAGCCTTATACCGTGCCTTGCCCAACGTGCCATTTCCCACTTTCTTTGTTAAAAAGTGAAGATGGGGAAAAACAAATTTTTCAGTGTGCAAATAAAACTTGCCGTCATATTTTTGAGCAATAAAAGTAAAAGAGTGAAATGAATAGAAAACAAATCGCCGAGGCCCTTCGACAAAATCAAGTGGTTGCGTATCCCACTGAAGCTGTATTTGGCTTGGGCTGTAATCCGCAAAGTGAAAGTGCGGTAAAAAAATTACTCGATTTAAAGCAACGTCTAGTGGAAAAAGGATTGATTTTAGTGGCGCCTAGCTTGGATTTTTTCCGTCCTTTTGTTGATTTTGAGCGGATTAATGATGAGCAGCTTTCTCGCCTTCAAGGTAAATATGAACGTCCAACTACTTGGATTGTGCCAGCTAAATCGACCACCCCGCATTTTCTCACGGGCAAATTTGATAGCATCGCGGTACGTTTGTGCGATCACCCATCTGTGAAAACCTTGTGTGAAATCACGGGTTTTGCATTAACTTCAACGAGTGCAAACCTAACAGGAGAGCCACCTTGCCGCACCGCCGATGAAGTGCGGTTACAATTCGGTGCAGATTTTCCTGTATTGGATGAAATGGTAGGCGGGGCGCATAATCCATCCGAAATTCGAGACTTGCGCACAAATCAACTTTTTAGACAGGGATAATTTATGGATCTTTATGCTGTGTGGGGCAATCCGATTGCGCAAAGTAAATCGCCACTAATTCAAAGTCAGTTAGCAGCGCAAACGCATCAAACAATGGAATATATTGCAAAATTAGGTGATCTTGAGGATTTTGAGCAACAGCTTTTGGCATTTTTTGAGGAGGGCGCGAAAGGTTGCAATATCACTGCACCATTTAAAGAACGAGCTTATCAGCTGGCAGACGAATATAGCCAACGAGCAAAACTGGCGGAAGCCTGTAATACGCTAAAAAAACTTGATGATGGGAAACTTTATGCGGATAACACTGATGGGATCGGTTTGGTGACAGATTTACAACGTTTGAATTGGCTTCATCCAAATCAACGCATATTAATTCTAGGAGCAGGCGGAGCAACAAAAGGCGTATTATTGCCACTTTTACAAGCTCAACAAAATATTGTCCTTGCCAACCGCACTTTCTCCAAAGCCAAAGAATTAGCTGAAAGATTTCAGCCTTACGGCAATATTCAAGCCGCCTCAATGGATTCTATTCCGCTACAAACTTATGATTTAGTGATTAATGCAACTTCCGCTGGATTAAGTGGTGGAACGGCTCCAGTTGATACTGAAATTTTAAAATTAGGTTCAGCTTTTTACGATATGCAATATGCCAAAGACAGCGACACGCCTTTTATTGACTATTGTAAATCCTTAGGTCTGAATAATGTCAGCGATGGTTTTGGTATGTTGGTCGCTCAAGCGGCTCATTCATTCCATTTGTGGCGAGGCGTAATGCCAGATTTTGTCGCGGTTTATGAGCAATTAAAATAAGGTAATTGACAATGGAAAGTAAATACAGCGACTTTATGGTGTATGTCGATGAAAGTGGAGACCATAGTTTACAGTCAATCGACAAAAACTACCCTGTGTTTGTGCTTGCATTCTGTATTTTTTATAAAAATCATTATAGGAATAATATTGTTCCACAGATACAGAAGCTAAAATTTGATTATTTTGGTCATGATATGGTGATATTGCATGAGCATGAAATCCGTAAAGAAAAAGGCGATTTTAATATTTTTACTTCTCGTGAACAGCGTGAAGGTTTTATGGAACGTATTTCATCTATTATTGAAAATACTAATTTTATTCTTGCTGCCTGTGCGATTGATAAGCGAAAAGTGCCACAAAATGAAACAACACACCCTTATCATTTTTCACTCAAACATTGCTTAGAAACCCTATACGAATTTGTTTGTGAAAAGCATCAAGAAGATAAAATCACTTTTGTTGCCGTGGAAAGCCGTGGACGTAATGAGGATAGAGAGTTAGAGCTGGAATTTTTACGTATTTGTGACGGACAAAATAAATTCAAAAAGCCTTTGCCTTTTCGAGTAAAGATTGTGCCAAAACAGATTAATTCTGTAGGACTACAGGTGGCTGATTTGGTAGCAAGGCCTATCGGAAGATATATTTTAGATAGCAACCAGCCAAATCGAGCCTTTGAGATTCTTAAAAAGAAATTTTATTGTGAAGGTGGAAGAAAAATACTGGGGGAAAATTTTGATAAAAAAGGACTGAAACATTTTCCTTAGTCCTAAAAAGCGAAAAGCCTCAATGAAACCCACTGAAGCTATAACGCCGACCAAGCACCCTCGATCCACTTGGCTTGGAATATATCAAAACGTTTTATTTTGTCAAGTTTTAATATGCAACAAATAACAAGATGCCCTTGGGTTGGCGAACAACCTATTTATATTGATTATCATGATAAGGAATGGGGAAAGCCACAATTGGACAGCCAAAAACTGTTTGAGAAAATCTGTTTAGAAGGGCAGCAGGCGGGGCTTTCCTGGATTACTATTTTGAAAAAACGTGAAGCCTATCGGGCTGCATTTCATCAATTTGATCCTATTAAAGTTGCGCAAATGACCGAACAAAATATTGATCGTTGTATGGAAAATGCTGGACTTATCCGTCATCGAGCAAAACTGGAAGCCATTGTGAAAAATGCCAAAGCCTATTTAGCCATGGAAAAGTGCGGTGAAAATTTTAGTGATTTTGTGTGGTCGTTTGTGAATCATCAACCGATTATCAATGATGTACCGGATATTTCTGTAGTACCTGCCAGAACTGAAACCTCAAAAGCAATGTCAAAAGCGTTGAAAAAGCGTGGTTTTGTCTTTGTTGGCGAAACGACATGCTACGCTTTTATGCAATCAGTGGGGTTAGTCAACGACCATATAAATGGCTGTTGTTGTAAGTGATATTCCAGTATAATCCCCCTAATTTCATCTGAATAAGAACTGAATTATGAATAAAAAATATACCTTAATTTCAATCTCAATTCTGACCGCACTTTATAGTCAACAAAGTTTGGCAGATCTGCATTCTCAGTGTTTACTTGGCGTGCCTCATTTTACTGGTGAGGTTGTGAAAGGTGATATTAATAATTTGCCGGTTTATATTGAAGCAGATAAAGCAGAGATTAATCAGCCAACTCAGGCGATTTATCAAGGTGATGTGGATTTGAAACAAGGAAACCGCCATCTGGTTGGAAATTCAGTTGAAGTCAAACAAACAGGTGAGGGCAATCAAGCTCAGCGTTGGGCTTATTTACGTGGTGGCTTTGATTATAAAGACAACCAAATCAATCTATTAGGTAATGATGCGAGCTTTAATTTAGATAGTAAAAACGGTAATGTCATCGATGCAGAGTACCAACTTGTAGGACGTCAAGGCCGCGGTAAAGCACAAGAAATTGAGTTAGGTGATAATTACCGTTTAATGAAAAATGCGACATTTACCTCTTGTTTACCGGATGATAATGCTTGGGCGGTAGATGCCTCTGAGATTCGTCAGCACATTAAAGAAGAATATGCCGAATTTTGGCACGCACGTTTTAAAGTATTAGGTGTGCCGGTGTTCTATACTCCTTATCTGCAATTACCGATTGGTGATCGTCGCCGTTCAGGTTTATTAATGCCAACCGTTGGTCATTCTAGCCGTGATGGTTATTGGTATAAACAACCGATTTATTGGAATATTGCACCAAATTACGATGCCACATTTGCACCAAAATATATGTCTCGTCGTGGCTGGCAATTAAATGGTGAGTTTCGTTATTTAACACCAGTTGGTGAAGGTAAGCTGGCGGGCGAATATTTAGGACGTGATCGTTACGATGAGTACATCAGTGATAACCGTAAGCGTCATTTATTCTATTGGAACCATAATTCCTCTTTTCTTGAAAATTGGCGTTTAAATGTTGATTACACTAAGGTAAGTGATAAACGTTATTTCACTGATTTTGATTCAGATTATGGTAACAGTACTGATGGTTATGCAAATCAATATGCACGTATTGCGTACTATAAACCAAATTACAACTTCGCAATTTCAGCACGTCAGTTCCAGATTTTTGATGAGGTCGATATCGGGCCTTATCGTGCGCTGCCACAAATCGACTTCAATTATTACAAAAATGATTTGGCGAACGGTTGGGTAGATTTCAAGTTATTCTCACAAGCAGTACGTTTTGATAATGATAGTACCTTGATGCCGATAGCATGGCGTTTTCATGTTGAACCAAGTTTGGCAACCGCGATGTCAAATAAATATGGTAGCTTGAATATTGAGACTAAACTTTACGCGACCCATTATAACCAGAAAAAAGGTTCATCTTCTTCTGCAGAAGAGGTACAAAAATCAGTAAATCGTGTATTGCCACAATTAAAAGTAGATTTACAAACGGTTTTAGCAAGCAATAAAACCTTATTTGATAGCTATACACAAACGCTTGAACCTCATATTCAATACTTATATCGACCATATAAGGATCAAAGCAATATTGGCTCTAAGTTAGTTAATGACTATCTTGGCTTTGGTTATGATTCAGCGTTAGTCCAACAAGATTATTATTCTTTGTTCCGAGATCGTCGTTATAGTGGTTTAGACCGTATTTCATCCGCCAATCAAATAACGCTTGGTGGTACAACTCGTTTTTATGATAAAAATGCCGATGAGCGTTTTAACTTCTCCGCAGGACAAATTTATTATTTAACGGCATCAAAAATTGATGATAATCCAAATAATCGTACATCAAAATCCTCTTCTTCTTGGGCGTTGGAATCTAACTGGAAAATTAGTGATAAATGGAATTGGCGCGGTAGCTACCAATATGATACGTTGCAAGATAAAGCATCATTGGCAAATAGCAGTTTGGAATTTAACCCGATGAAGAACAATCTGATTCAGTTAAATTATCGCTACGCAAGTAAAGAGTATATCAACCAAAACTTGGGCGCTTCCGCAAACCGTTACCAACAAGATATTAAACAGGTCGGTGTCGTAGCGGCATGGGAAGTCTCGGATAACTGGGCGCTTGTCGGAAAATACTATCAAGATATTGCATTGAAAAAACCGGTTGAGCAATATGTGGGTGTGCAATATAACTCGTGCTGTTGGTCTGTTGGCGTAGGGGCGAGACGTTATGTCACGAGTCGACAAAATCAACATGATGATCAAGTGGTTTATGACAACAGCATTGGTGTTATCTTTGAATTACGTGGCTTAGGTGAAAATGACCATCAAAGCGGTATTGAAGACATGCTGAAGAAAGGTAAACTTCCTTATATTCAAGCGTTTAGCTTATAGTGAAATGAATAAAGGCTACCGAAAGGTCGCCTTTTTGTTTAGACGTGCGGTTAAAAAACATAATGATTTTTTGACCGCACTTTATTTTTTTCGTTTTGCACGTGGATGAGCTTGATCATACACTTCTGCAAGATGTTGGAAATTTAAATGCGTATAAATTTGTGTGGTGGACAAATTACTGTGCCCTAAAAGCTCTTGAACAGCCCGCAGATCCGAACTTGCTTCCAGCATATGCGTTGCAAAAGAGTGACGTAGTTTATGTGGGTTGAGATGACTATTTAATCCTTGGCGAATACCCCAGGTTTCCATTCGTTTTTGAATTGAACGGTGCGTGAGGCGATTTCCCTGTTGACTCACAAAAAGCGCGTCATCTTTTGGATTAAATAAAGCGCGTACCTTCAACCATTGCTGAATTGCATGAGAAGCATAACGTCCAAAAGGCACAATACGTTCTTTGTTTCCTTTACCAATTACTCTCACTTCACGTACACGAGTGTTAATACTATTGAGGTTTAATCCTTGTAATTCAGATAAGCGAAGCCCTGAGCTATACATCAGTTCCATCATTGCACGATCACGTAAATCAATGGGATCTTTGCTATCATTTGAAAGCAATTTTTGGACCTGTTCAGCATCAATATTTTTTGGTAAATGTTTGCCTTGTTTCGGCGCTGAAATCCCCGTTGCTGGATTTACTTTCATTTGACCTTGCTGCACAAGATAGCTGAAGAACTGACGAAGAGCAGACAAACGTAATGCTAAGCTTTTTTCTTTTAAACCTTGCTTACGGCTTTCCGCCAAAATAAGACGAACCACACTAGGATTCACTTGCTGCCAGTGCTGAATACCTTTTTCAGCCAAAATCGCTAAAATTGCATCCAGTTGATGTTGATAATTGGTGAGCGTATGTGGGCTTACTTGGCGTTCAATTCGCAAGTAATCCCAATATTGATTGAGGAGTGTATGCATTAGAGAGTTAATTCAAACAAACTTTTTTTCGTGTTTAGCTTAAATCCTTCGCGTTCTAAAATATTCTGTTGAGCTTGACTCAATTCCGCCACTAAACGATTAGATTGTGTATAACGGACAAACTCTTTCGCTTTAGAAATAAGGGCAGCATAAATATCGGTTTGATGTTTATCTTCGTTTACAAAAATATCGGTTAATTGCCAATAGCGTTGTAGTTGTAAAGAGGATAAGCGAGGATAAAGTTGAATAAAACCAATCGCCTGTGAGTTTTCGTTTACAGCAACAAAAAACATGCTTTCATTAAAACGTATACGATTCGTTAAAAAGGTTAAAGTGCGGTCAGGATTTTCACTCATTCCGTTGGCAAGTCGATAGGCTTCAAAGAGTGGAGCAAGCACTTCTATATTCCATTGTTCGGCTTTGAAAATTTTCATTGTTACCAGACCTATTTTCCGTTTATTTATAAAATTGGTTATTTTTTATCGGTTCCATACAGTAGATTGTAGCTTTTTAGCACAAAATAATCATCATTTACCCAAAAAAATTTTCAAAATGTGATTTTGCACAAAGAAATCTGCCTAAAGTTTGGTATAGTAAACACACTTTTTATTTATTCAATATGGAGAAACAAAAATGGCACGTCGTCCTTTAGTGATGGGTAACTGGAAATTAAACGGTTCCAAAGCGTTCACCAAAGAATTAATCGAGGGATTAAAAGCAGAATTACATGATGTAACAGGTTGTGATGTAGCAATTGCCCCACCCGTTATGTATTTAGGTACGGCTGAAGCTGCACTTTCTGGTTGTGGTTGCAGCTGTGGCGGTAAAAGTGTGGTTCAATTAGGTGCACAAAACGTAGATATCAATGTGAAAGGTGCATTTACTGGTGATATTTCTAGCGAAATGTTAAAAGATTTCGGTGCAAAATACATCATTATTGGCCATTCTGAGCGTCGTACTTACCACAAAGAAAGCGACGAATTCGTAGCGAAAAAATTTGGTGCATTAAAAGAAGCTGGTTTAGTACCAGTATTATGTATCGGTGAAACTGAAGCAGAAAACGAAGCAGGCAAAACAGAAGAAGTGTGTGCACGTCAAATTGATGCAGTGATCAACGCATTAGGTGTTGAAGCATTCAACGGTGCAGTGATCGCTTATGAACCAATCTGGGCGATTGGTACTGGTAAATCTGCGACCCCAGCACAAGCACAAGCCGTTCATGCATTTATCCGTGGGCACATCGCAGCAAAATCACAAGCTGTAGCAGATCAAGTGATCATTCAATACGGCGGTTCTGTAAATGATGCAAATGCCGCTGAATTATTTACTCAGCCAGACATCGACGGTGCATTAGTGGGTGGCGCATCATTAAAAGCACCAGCATTTGCAGTAATTGTAAAAGCAGCGGCAGCAGCGAAAAATTAATTTTTAGTTAATTAGAATAACAAAAAAAGTGCGGTGAATTTTCACCGCACTTTGTTTATGAATTCAAGCAAACTGTATTGCCAATTACTTTCCGTTCGTTTGATCGAGAATTTTCGTCACTACTTTCAAATACTCAATCGCCAAGCCCTGTTGTGCAACACTGGCATTAAAAACTAAATCTTCAGAAAGTACGCCGCAAGGTTGGTCTTTTGGTACTTCGCCATTTTCGTAAGCCTCAAAATCCTCTCGCCAATCGCCTTCGAAGTAATAATGTTCTAAGCGTTTCATTTTGGGCAAAAACGCCTGCCATTTTTCCAAGAATTGCGCTGCCTCGGCAAGAAAACTATTTGCTTCATCTAAAATACTTTCCATTTCGATAAGTTGGGATAAACGTTCTTTTGATAGCATATTTTTCTCTCATTTAATAAAAATGTGGTCGGAGCAGATTTTACCGCAATTACATTATAAAGTTATCCGTTATTCACAGAGATTGAATGTAAAGTTAATGATTTACAATGTAAAAATTGTAAAGTTTGGTAAAGATACTTTTCATTTGTTTTAATTGCTTGTAGAATTCGTGCGAAATTTAAATAGCGTATTTTATAGACAGATTTGTTATAAAAGACGTTAATCTGATAAACAAGGCTGTTTATCTATTCGTTATGCTCGACAGCGAAAACCGCTGTTATCTATTTTAATACTAGGAGAAAACCTGAATGAACAACATTTTCAAAGTAATTTGGAATCACGCAACTCAAACTTGGACTGTTGTGGGTGAATTAGCGTCCGCAAAAGGTAAATCAAAATCTGTAAAATTAGCGGCAATTTCTACCGCTCTTTTAATGGCAGCTACTGGCGTTGAGGCTGCGAATGTAGTAAGTGAAGCAGGTGAGTTGGGGCAGTTATCAATTGCAACAAATAAAGTAACAGATCAATTTTATGGAAATGATAATTATAAAGCTAAAACTGGTTTAAGTAACAATGTCGCAGGGGCAACGGTAAATGCTTATGATGGTATTGCAATTGGTAATGGGGCCGTTTCTGGTGGGGCAGATTCAACTACAGGTGGGAATGCTCATGTTGCGATTGGTTTGATGGCACATGCAAGTGGCGGTGGCTCAAATGCTCAGAATGCGGCTGTTGCATTAGGTGCTTATTCATTAGCAATAGGTCAAGGTGGTACAGCTATAGGGGCTCATTCGTTTGCCGATGGATTAAATTCAACTGCTTTAGGTAAAGTAGCAAAAGCAAATAGTGATGGCTCAACAGCGGTAGGTACGAATACAACGGCTGAGTGGCAAGGTACAGCATTGGGTAATACGGCTGCAGCTTTGGCTAATTATGCAACATCAATTGGTGTAAATTCTAAAGCTAATTCCCATTCATCAATTTCAATTGGTAGAGCGGCTGTTATTTCAGGCCAAAATGCTATCGGTGTGGGTACAGAAACTAAAGTAAATGGAGTTGGAACAGTCGCTGTTGGTAGTGGTACAAATGTATCAAGTGCAAATGTATCGACTCTTGGTTCTAATATAACTGTAGCCGCAGGCCGTGATGGTGCTGTTGTATTAGGTCATAACAGCTCTGCAGAAGATCCGGTTATTGCGGTACACTCTGCAAAAATTGGCGATAAATCAAAGTTAACTTATACTGGTTTCGCTGGTGATTTGGGCGGAACAAATAACAAAGGGAAAAATACAGCTGCAGCAAGCGATAAGCAAGGTAACTTTGTTTCTGTTGGTTCAGAAGATAATGAGCGCCAAATTAAGCATGTTGCTGCTGGCCGAATAACGGCAGACTCAACTGATGCGTTAAATGGTTCTCAACTTTATAGCGTTGCAAAAACGTTAGGTAATGTAGCAGAAGGCCTTGCTGATACTTTAGGTGTAGATTTGAATGAAGATGGAACTGTAAAAAATAAATTCTCACAACCATTAACAATTGCTGATGGTAGTGATTATAATAAAGGTAAACCAGCTATAACAGCGCCAAATGTAACTACTGCACTTACTAATTTAAATAATTATGTTAATGCTGGTTGGAACGTTACTGCATCTGGTAATGACTATAAAAATAATGTGTCAGTTGGACATACTGTTAACTTTGTTGGTACAGGCAATGTAGATGTGAAAGGTTCAAACGTGGGCAATGTTCGTACCATAAACATTTCGGTTGATTCACCTGTTGATTACACTACAACAACCGCAAATGTAGGTGGTAACGATGTCAATGTAGTAAAAGCCAACGATGGTAAATGGTATAAGAAAGGTGATATGGAAAATGGCATGCCTAAGAATGGTGTTGATCCAATTCCTGCCAATACACCTATTGTAAAACAAGGTGCAACCTTAAAAGATTCAAATAATAAGCCGTACGAAAAAGGTAATACTTATACTTATGATGATAAAGGTAATATTACTGCGACTGTTTATGACGCAACTAAACCTGAATCTAAGGATGAGATTACCGCAGGGAAAAATGGTGTTCAGTTAAATAACGTGGGTTGGGCGACTAAACCAGATCAAGCGGTAAATAAAGACCAGTTAGATCAAACAGTGAATAAATCTGGTTTCTACGTTCAACAAAATGGACTTTCAACTTTAAAGAAAAATCCTGATGAAAATGATACTACCAAATATGAGAAAGTAACACCAAATGATGTAATTAACTTTGCAGATGGCCATGGAACTCGAGTTAGAGCTGTAACTAAACGCGATGAAACTACTGGCGTGGATAAAACAACTGTTTATGTTGATGTCTATGCACCAACAAAACCAAATTCGCTTCCTGCAGTTTATACCGATGAAAATGGTAATAAATTACAACCAGGTGGAAATGGATATTATCCTGAAGATGCTGTGAAAATTAATGATAAATGGTATCCGGCAGGTACGACTGAAGATAATGTTGCAAAAGCTAAAGAATTAACTCCAGTTTCTAACGTAATTATCTCAATGAATAACCCGAATTCACTTGCTAAGACAGCTGGTGATCCTGTGGCTGTCACAAATGTTGGTAAAGGTACAAAAAACTATGATGACCAAACTGCTGGTGAAAAATCGCCTGCATACAAGGATGCAATTAACGGCTTAGCGAATTTAGAGGGTTCTAAAGATAGTAATGTATTAACTGTTGCTGATGCGAAAAACTTTGGTTGGGTAGTTTCAACTTCAGATAACCAAAAAGCAACAGCAGTGAAAAATGCTGATGTAGTTGATTTCAAAGCTGAGGAAGGTACAGGCATCACAGTAGAAGGTAAGTTAGATGATACTAATACTAAGATGACGGTAACTGTTGGCAATAAACACTTTAAAACCAATACCAAAAATACTGTTCCAGCAGCTAAAGCAACAGGTGAAAACAGTGTTGCGATTGGTGGAAATAGTAACGCGGCTGCAAAAGATGCAATTGCGATTGGGAATGGCGCTGAAGTCGCTCCAACAGCAGCTCAAGGCTCAGTAGCAATCGGAGCTAGAGCGAAAGCTGGTAAAGCAAATGTTGGTAGTTATAGTATTGATCCTTCAGCAACTGTTGCTGGTAAAACAGGTCCAGACACTCGTGTGGTTTCTGTAGGTGATAAAGGTAACGAAGCTCAAATCCAAAATGTTGCACCAGGTGTAATCTCTGAAACTTCAACTGATGCAGTAAATGGTAGTCAATTACATTCTGTTATCAAGAACTTAAACAACAGTAATGATTACTTAGACAGAAAAGTAAACAAACACAGCAAACAAGCGCGTGCAGGTATTGCAGGTGCGAATGCGGCAGCAGCATTACCACAAGCTTATACTCAGGGTAGAGCAATGGTGGCAGCAGCAGCGGGTACCTTCAAAGGTCAAAACGCTTTAGCTGTAGGTTACTCTCGTATTAGTGATAACGGTAAAGTAATCTTAAAACTTCAAGGTAACGCAAACACCAGTGGTGATGTGGGTGCCGGAGTTGGCGTAGGTTACCAATGGTAATAGCGTAATCGTTTATGATGGGATTTTCCCATCATGAATAAATCCCAAAAGTGCGGTGAAAATTCACCGCACTTTTTTGTTTTTGATTAGTGTTGATCGCGTTCCCATAAATCAGCATACTTCACAAAGGTGGAGTGGGCTGAAAGTACTGCTAGCAGGAAACCTTGTTTTCCATCTAAGAAACCAGCTTTTAAAATGTACATTTTGACAAAGCAGCCGATGGCATGACTGACACCTTGCCATAAGGTTGCTTTTTTCCCTTTAGCTTGGCGTTGGTCTGCCCAGGCTTTGGCGTAGCCCGCAGATTTTACTAAATAGTGATGAATGCTTTTATAAGTGAAATGTTCTAAATCCCCAGTTAATTTCTGTACTTTCGTGTTTTCAGGATAAACCACTTTTTCATGTACCAGAGAATTATTATATCCTGCATAATTTGTACGATATAAACGCACCACATAATCGGGGTACCAACCGGAATGACGAATTTTACGTCCAAACACTTCACTTACCCGAGGAATATCATAAACCGTATTTGGCACATCTTGTTGAATCGCTTGTTGAATGGATTCACGCAGTTTGGGTGTGACACGTTCATCGGCATCTAACCACAAAACATAATCACTGGTGACATATTGTTGTGCGCGTTGGCGTTGTTGGCCAAAACCAGGCCAATCAGAATGCGAATAAAATTTTGCACCATATTGTTCCGCGATTTCTTGGGTGGTATCAGTACTGCCTGAATCGACAATAATGATTTCATCTACCCAATCTTTTACAGTATCAAGACATTGAGCAAGATCTGCTGCTTCATTTTTGACAATCATGGTAACGCTAATTGTTGGCATATTTTGATCCTTTTTTTGCTATACTAGCCGAAGTTTTTGTAAGTATAACCGAATTTATTTTATGTGGCGTTTTTTTTATACCTGCCTGATGTATCTAATTCAGCCTTTTGTGCTGCTATTCATGTTACTACGAAGTCTCAAGGCGCCGAATTATCGCAAGCGTTTAGGCGAGCGATATGGCATTTATGCGAATCTTGCTAAGCCTACACAAGATGGGATCGTCATTCATGCGGCATCAGTCGGTGAAGTGATTGCCGCCACGCCGCTAGTAAAACGTATTCAGAAGGACTATCCGCATTTACCGATTACATTTACAACGGTCACGCCAACAGGCTCTGAACGCGTAAAAGCGGCGTTCGGGGAAACTGTGGCACATTGTTATTTGCCTTACGATTTACCTTGTGTCATCAATCGTTTTATTGATTTTATTCAACCTAAAGTATTCATTGTGATTGAAACGGAACTTTGGCCAAATTTGATTGATTGTTTGGCTCGTCGAGATATTCCTTTCATTGTCGCCAATGCACGCCTTTCTGCACGTTCAGCCAGACGTTATGGCAAGGTAAAAAAACGCTTACAAAGAATGTTCTCTCAAATTAGCCTGATTGCACCGCAAGATAGCATCAGTGGAAAGCGTTATTTAGAGTTAGGTTATGAGAAAGATCGCCTTCAATTAACTGGCAATATTAAATATGATCTTGTGGTCAGTGATGAGTTACTCAAAGACATTGCAACGCTTCATGAGAGCTGGGCTAAAGACCGTCAGATTTGGATTGCCGCGAGTACGCACGAAGGAGAAGAAGAACTCATTTTACAAGCGCATCATTTGTTACTGAAAAAACATCCAAACTTGCTGTTATTGCTTGTACCTCGTCATCCTGAACGTTTTAATCCGGTGGCAGATTTAATAGAAAAAGCCAACTTTCACTTTATTCGACGTTCAACAGGTGAGACTCCTTCAGAAAATACCCAAGTGATTCTGGGTGATACCATGGGCGAGTTGATGTTGATGTATGGCATTTCAGATATTGCGTTTGTCGGCGGAAGTCTGGTCAAACACGGAGGACATAATCCGCTTGAGCCTTTAGCGTTTAAATTACCCGTTGTGAGCGGAAAGTATACTTTCAATTTTCCTGAAGTTTTTACCTCGCTCTTAGAAGTACAAGGTGTGTTACAAATCAACTCCACAGAGAAAGCGTTGGCAGAGATTATTGATAAGTTATTGAATTCAAAAGAAGCACGTCAGCGTTTAGGCAATGCAGGCTATGAAGTATTAATCGAAAATCGTGGCGCATTACAGCGTCTTTTAGATTTGCTTCATCCTTATTTAACCAATATTTCGGAGAACCATAAATGACAAGCATAATTTACCCTGGCACGTTTGATCCGATTACCAACGGGCATTTAGATATTATTGCGCGAAGTGCGGTCATTTTTCCGAAAGTTTTTGTCGCGGTTGCGGATAGTCCGAGCAAAAAGCCATTGTTTTCATTGGAGGAGCGCGTTGAACTCGTGCGTCAATCGGTCGCTCATTTACCCAATGTGGAAGTATTTGGATTCTCTGATTTACTCGCAAATGAAATCAAAGCGAAAAAGATTACCGCCATTATTCGTGGCGTGCGTACAACGACGGATTTTGAATATGAATTACAACTGGCTGCATTAAACCGTTTATTAACAGATGGTGTGGATAGTTTGTTTTTCCCACCAAAAGAAAAATGGGCGTTTGTGTCTTCCACGATTGTACGAGAAATTTATTTGCATCATGGCGATGTGAAAGAACTGGTGCCGGAAGCCGTCTATTTAGCCTTAAAAGCACGTCGTGAATGAAAAAAACACTTCTGATTTTAACCGCACTTTTAGCGTTAACTGGTTGTGGTACGGTGGTGAAATTAATTGACCCATCGGAAAAATACACACCTTACGCGGGGGCGGCTTATGATTTAGAGATGGCACCAAAATGGGGCTTACCTATTTTAGATTTGCCACTGTCATTTTTATTAGATACCGCATTGTTGCCTTATGCGTGGTCAAATTAATTTGCATTAAGATATGAAACTCAATCCTCAACAACAACAGGCTGTCGAATATGTCAGTGGACCTTGCTTGGTGCTAGCTGGCGCAGGCTCTGGCAAAACTCGCGTGATCATTAATAAGATTGCTCATTTGATTGAACACTGCGGTTATTTACCGAAACAGATCGCTGCCGTAACCTTTACCAACAAAGCCGCTCGTGAAATGAAAGAGCGTGTAGCCCATTCCATTGGTAAAGAAAAATCCAAAGGATTGATTGTTTCCACTTTCCATACCTTAGGTTTCGACATTATCAAACGGGAATATAAAGCTTTAGGCTTTAAATCGAATATGACCTTGTTTGATGAACACGATCAACTTGCCTTACTCAAAGAACTGACGGCAGATGTGTTGCAAGAAGATAAAGACTTACTGCGTGAATTAATCTCGGTTATTTCCAATTGGAAGAATGATTTGGTTTCGCCAAAACAGGCTTATGCCTTAGCGAAAGATGCAAAATATCAAACTTTTGCAAAATGTTATGAGCGTTATGCGGCGCAAATTCGTGCTTACAATGCGTTGGATTTTGATGATTTGATTATGTTACCGACCTTGCTCTTCAAACAGAACGAAGAAGTACGGTCAAAATGGCAGGAGAAAATCCGCTATTTGTTGGTGGATGAATATCAAGATACCAATACTAGCCAATATGAACTCATCAAATTATTGGTAGGCGAGAGAGCTTGTTTTACGGTGGTAGGAGATGACGACCAATCCATTTATTCTTGGCGAGGCGCTCGACCGCAAAATATGGTGCGCTTGCGTGATGATTTTCCGCGTTTGCAAGTCATCAAATTGGAACAAAATTATCGTTCCACTCATCGTATTTTGCATTGTGCCAATATTTTGATTGATAACAACGAGCATGTGTTCGACAAAAAGCTCTTTTCCAACTTAGGCGAAGGTGAAAAACTGCAAGTCATTGAAGCGAAAAATGAGGAGCATGAAGCTGAACGGATTGTAGCGGAATTAATCGCTCATCGTTTCAGCCGTAAAACCAAATTTAAGGATTATGCGATTTTGTATCGGGGGAATCATCAATCCCGGCTATTGGAAAAAGTGCTGATGCAAAACCGTATTCCATACAAAATTTCTGGTGGAACGTCTTTTTTCTCTCGTGCTGAAATTAAGGACATGATGGCCTACTTGCGTTTGGTGGTGAATCAAGATGATGATGCAGCCTTCTTACGTATCGTAAATACACCGAAACGGGAAATTGGTACAGCAACTCTACAAAAATTAGGTGAGTTGGCACAGGAAAAACATATCAGCTTATTTGAGGCGATTTTTGAGTTTGAACTGATGCAACGGGTTACACCAAAAGCCTATGATGCATTGCAAAAATTTGGTCGTTGGATTGTGGAGTTGAATGATCAAAGTTTGCGTTCCGATCCTGCAACAGCGGTGCGTTCGTTACTTTCTTCATTGCATTACGAAGAATATTTGTATGAATATGCCACCAGTCCGAAAGCTGCTGAAATGCAGAGTAAAAACGTGGCAACCTTGTTTAGCTGGGTAGAGGAGATGCTCAAAGGCGATGAGGTGAATGAGCCGATGACTTTAAACCAAGTGGTTACCCGTTTAACCTTGCGCGATATGATGGAACGCAGTGAAGATGATGACGAGAGTGATCAAGTGCAATTAATGACATTGCACGCCTCCAAAGGCTTAGAGTTTCCCCATGTGTATTTAATCGGTATGGAAGAAGGGATTTTGCCTCATCAAACCAGTATTGATGAAGACAATGTAGAGGAAGAGCGCCGTCTAGCCTATGTGGGCATTACGCGAGCACAACAAACGCTCACTTTTTCCCTTTGTCGTGAACGACGTCAGTTTGGCGAGTTGATTCGTCCTGAACCAAGTCGTTTCTTGACTGAGTTGCCGCAAGATGATGTGCAATGGGAAAAAGATAAGCCCCAATTAACGATAGAGCAGAAGCAACAACAAACATCGAGTCAGCTCGATCGTTTACGGGCGATTTTAAAAGGCTAGAAATAAAATTAAAGTGTGGTGAGAAATTTATTTGTTTTTCAACCGCACTTTATTTACACAAAATGTAGATAAATCAAGCAACCAAAATCGCTTTTTCAAAAAATGATTTGACATATTTTCAAAAAAACGTATCATACCGCCCACATACCGAATGTGGTGAGATGGCCGAGTAGGCTGAAGGCGCTCCCCTGCTAAGGGAGTATGGGGTCAAAAACTCCATCGAGGGTTCGAATCCCTCTCTCACCGCCATTTGTTGTTAGTTTTATTTATTCTGCACCCGTAGCTCAGCTGGATAGAGTACTCGGCTACGAACCGAGCGGTCAGAGGTTCGAATCCTCTCGGGTGCGCCATTTTAAATCGACTCTATCAGTTAAAATGGTCATGAAGAATAGAACATCACTACGCACCCGTAGCTCAGCTGGATAGAGTACTCGGCTACGAACCGAGCGGTCAAAGGTTCGAATCCTTTCGGGTGCGCCATCTTCTCTCTTCAAGCTTTCTTTTTATCAAAAACAATTAACGCTTTATTTAGTTATTTTTCTCGATCATCAATGGTTTTTAATAAATAATTTCCGTGTATGTCTGTGACACTTCTAAAACCGACATTCGTGATTTTATAAGGAAAATTTGTCTTGTACTCGACGTTATCGTGGTGATGCCCATGGAAAACGTGTCTTACCCCTAATTTTTCTGCGAGTTGATTAATCACACGAAATCCCATTGGATGGGGCTTCGGTGCCTCATGGCAAATTAGAATATCGGCTTGCTCATTTTCAATGGCTTCGATATCAGAAGGGAAAATAGACGTGCGATGACGCAATGGTACACCGCCACGCCAAATTTTTTCTTGAGGGCTATATTGGCAATAATGGATAGGGTCAAAATACATTGGTTTATTGGGGGGCATCCAGATTTGTCCTCGGAATACGCCACCTAAGCCAGCAATACGTTGTCCTTGAATTTCAACAACACGATTATGCAAATTACGTGATTTCCAATGTGTACCCCAAATCGCCTCAAATGCGGCGACGGTTTTGCTATCATGGTTGCCGTGAATAAACCAAATATCACAATATTTTGCGAGTTTATCTAATTCATCAGGCGAAGAAAGTTGCAAGTCGCCCAAAATAATCAGGGCAATGTTGTCATTTTCTTGGACGAAAGGATAAAGATGTTCGTAACTTCCGTGTGGATCGCCTGCGAATAAAATCATTTTATTTCTCGTTGGTCAATGTGCGTTTAGTATGTGGAAAACCTTCAAGTTCTTCATCATTTAGCACTTTTTCCACAACAGATTTCACTTGGTTATAACGGTCTAAATAACTTGGCGATTCAATTTCAATGTAAGGTACTTTGTATTTATCTAACAATTTCTTCAATAACTGTTGGAATTGTTGACGTTGTTTTTGGCTGCCTAGACTACGTAAGCCATCATCCACCCATTTTGTATTGTTTTTCAATAAAATGGTGACATCAAACGGGTATTCTTTGATCATGGAATCTAAGAACGGATGAGCTTTGCCTTCGTATTGAATACAAAAAGCTTGCGTGGTAATGAAGTCAGTATCAATAATCGCGACTTTATGAGCATGACGCACGGCATAATCAATATAGCGTTGGTGACCTAATGCCATTTGTGGATAGTCAGAATATTGCATGGCTTGCTCATCGCCACCTAATTTTTCAAAGACATATTCCCGACCATATTCCCATGCAGAAGTAGTATTAAATACGGCAGCCAGTTTGCTGACTAACACACTTTTACCACTACTTTCACCGCCTAAAATGGCAATGGTTTTCGCAAAGAATGGACGGACTTCTTTCGGAATGAATTTCCAATATTGGAAAGGTGTAGTACGAATTTTCGTTGCGGATACATTAAAGAAAGAGCGGTCAGGATCCACTAAAGAAACTTCAAGTCCTAAGTATTTTTCGTATGGCGATTTGTCTTGTGGCTCACTACTAAATACTATCGTTGGGGTAAATTGTTTTTCTTCAAATAGATTTTTTACTGCGTCACTCCAAGCTTGCCACCCATTTGGGTAACTTGGAATGCCATCTTCAACTAAGTGATGAATGAAAATTTGATTTTTTTGATATTTAAAGATTTGTTGCATCCAGCGAAGGCGATCTTGTACCGTCGGCATGCGTTTCATTTTACTATCATAAAACAGCTTTAAATCGCGTTCGGTATCGCTACAGACAATCACGTGAAGCTCATCCACTTTACTGAATGCTTCATAAATCATATTAATATGGCCGGTGTGAACAGGGTAGAATTTCCCGAAAATTACACCCACTTTTTTATCGTGTTTGTTCGACATAATGTATCCTTCGCTAAATGGCCACTGCGAGGTGGCTGAATAGTTCTATTTTATGCAATCTTTGTGCAAATAAAAACATTTTTCATTGAATGATTTTTTACAGTGACATTTTGCGTTATACTACGACCTACATTCTCAGGGCAGGGTGAAATTCCCTACCGGTGGTGACAGCCCACGAGCACTTAAAAGTGCGGTCAATTTTGATTGCGTTTTACAAAATTGTTTCGCTTTGTACTTTTAAGGTTAGCAGATTTGGTGAAATTCCAAAGCCGACAGTATAGTCTGGATGAAAGAGAATAAAACGGATTGGGTTCCTAATTCTGTTCTATTTATTTGCATTTATTTGCATTTCTCAGCCCTGATTCTGGTTAATTTTAGCGTAACAACAAAGGAAATTACGATGAATCAGTCAATTTTATCTGCATTTGGTGCGACCGGCGAAGAACGGGTAATTAACGCATTGAACGCATTCAAACAAGGTAATGGCGTATTAGTGTTGGATGATGAAGATCGCGAAAATGAAGGCGATTTAATCTTCCCTGCAGAAACCATTACCCCAGAACAAATGGCAAAACTTATTCGTTATGGCAGCGGTATCGTGTGTTTATGTATCACCGATGAACAATGCAAACAGCTTGATTTGCCGCCGATGGTTGAGCATAACAATAGCGTGAATAAAACCGCGTTTACCGTGACAATTGAAGCAGCAGAAGGTGTGTCGACAGGTGTATCAGCACAAGATCGCGTCACCACAATCAAAGCGGCAATTGCAGATCATGCAAAACCGGCAGATCTTCACCGTCCTGGGCATGTTTTCCCATTACGTGCTGCAGAAGGTGGTGTTTTAGCACGTCGCGGTCATACTGAAGCCTCAGTTGACTTAGCACGTTTAAGCAGTTTTAAACCGGCTGGTGTGATTTGTGAAATCACCAATGATGATGGCACCATGGCGCGAGCACCAGAAATTATTAAATTTGCGAAAAAATTTGGTTATGCGGTATTAACAATTGAAGATTTGGTGGCATATCGTCAAAAACATCAGTGCTAATTAAATACTCAGAAAACAAAAGTGCGGTCAGAAAATCTATTAAATTCTGATCTGCACCCCAAAAGTTGGACTCAACAAACCAACAATTGAGGTGCAGATTTTTTTATGGGTAAACACTACACAATCGAATTTAAATTACAGGTTCTTCAACCTATTCTAAAAGGAAAAATGAGCATTCGAGAAGCAGCTCGTTTTTACAATATTCCTTCCAACGCCCTAGTCGGGACATGGTTGAAACGGTTTGAAAAAAATGGCATAAAAGGACTGATTCCCCGTAAACCATCAGGACGACCGCCAATGAAACCCAAATATGCAAAAATGCCACCGCCACCCAGAACTGAAGAAGACCGTTTACGCCTGAGAATTTTACAGCTTGAAGCGGAGGTGGCCTACCTAAAGGAGTTGAGAAGGCTCAGACTTCAGGACGAAGCCGAGCAACGGAAATTATCCAAAGGTTAAGAACACGCTATCCGTTAAAATGGCTTTTAGGTTTTGCACAGTTAGCGCGTAGTACGTTTTTTGCGAAACTCCAGATTAAACCGGATAAGGATGAGCAGCTGAAAAAGGCCATTAAACGCATCAAAGCCAATCATCCTGATTATGGCTACCGACGAGTTCATGCCTGTTTACCAGGCGTGAATCATAAAAAAGTTCAACGTTTAATGCAGACACTTGGGCTTCAAGTGCGGTCAAGAAAAAGCAAGAAATTTACGACCTATCGAGGCACGATAGGGGTGATTGCACTGAATCATCTTGAACGCGATTTTAGCGCAACGGCCCCGAAACAAAAATGGGTAACTGATATCACCGAGTTTAAGGCGAAAGATGGGAGTAAAGTCTATTTATCTCCAATTTTAGACTTATTTAACAATGAGATAGTCTCATATAATCTCAGCTATTCCCCAAACTGGGCGCAAGTAGAGGACATGTTAATGCAAGCCGTCAAAGGATTAAATAAAGCTTGTAGTGTCATTTTACATTCAGACCAGGGATGGCAATATCAAATGGTAGCTTATCGTCGAATTTTAGCTGAACATGGCATCATTCAAAGTATGTCGAGAAAAGGGAATTGCTTAGATAACGCCGCAATGGAAAGTTTCTTTGGACGATTAAAAACAGAATGTTTTTATGGTCGGGAATTTAAAACAAAAGAAGAGATAGTTGATGCTGTCAGAGATTATTTGAATTACTATAATCATCGACGGATTCAACTAAAATTAAAAGGACTGAGTCCGATACAATATCGTCTTCAGTCCTTAATGTGAATAGTCCAAATTTTTGGGGTCAGATCATTCTGACCTCACTTTGCATTTTAGGCTTAATTCGTTTCAACAAAGCTTAATGCCGTTTCGACTACTTCGATTCCTGCGCCTTGTTTAAAGGCATTTTCACTTAAATAGCGTCGCCATTGTCTCGCTCCTTTACAGTTTTGGAACACGCCAAGCATATGTCGAACGATATGATTTAAATAGACCCCTTGGCTCAATTGTTTTTCAATATAAGGGAACATGGCTTCCACTGCTTGTCTTGCTGTGACGATATCCGCATTAGCATCAAAAAGCATTTGATCAACATAGCCCAACAATGACGGATTTTGATAAGCCTCACGCCCAACCATCACGCCATCCACAAATTGCAAATGATGTTTCATTTCTTCGATGGTTTTAATGCCGCCATTAATTGCAATGGTTAACTGTGGAAAATCTTTCTTTAATTGATAAACACTATCGTAATCCAAAGGGGGAATCTCGCGATTCTCTTTTGGGCTTAATCCTGAAAGCCAGGCTTTTCGTGCGTGAACAATAAATTCTTGGCAGCCTGCATGATGGACTTTTTCGATAAAGCCACAGAGAAATTCATAGCTATCCAAATCATCAATGCCAATACGCGTTTTCACGGTGACAGGAATATTCACGACACGTTGCATTTCTGCAATACATTCTGCTACTAAATCCGCTTTCGCCATCAAGCAAGCCCCAAACATACCATTTTGCACGCGATCAGAAGGGCAGCCCACATTCAGATTAATTTCATGATATCCTCTTTCTTCGGCTAATTTGGCACAATGTTTAAGCTGTGCGGGATCGCTTCCACCGAGTTGTAGGGCAACTGGGTTTTCTTGCAAATCAAAATCTAAATGATCGTATTTGGCATGAATAATGGCGGGAGCCGTGACCATTTCAGTATAAAGCAACACATTTTTACTAAATTGACGATGAAAATAGCGACAATGGCGTGTCGTCCAATCTAACATCGGCGCAACGGAAAAGCGGCCACGATAAAAGTGCGGTTGGTTTTCTGACATATTTTATTTCTCTTGCATCTCGTTACGGCGAAGATCTTCTGCTTGTTGTTCCTGCATTCGTTGACGGAAACGTCCAGCCGCAAAGTGGTAAAAAGGTTTCGGACTAAATTGGCGCGAAATTATGGAGGCAATGATACTGGAAATCAAGAGCCAAATCAGCACGGGTTGAGCCCCCGTCATTTCCATTACTACTACGCTGGCTGTCACAGGGGATTGTGTGCCTCCAGCTAAAAAGGCTGCCATACATAAAATGACCAAGAAACGTTGATCGACCATGCCGTTACTGATTTCCCATAACATAGTGCCGATACCCGCACCAGTAGTGAGAGATGGCGTAAAAATTCCGCCCGCGATGCCATTCCAATACGTCGTAACCGTTGCGAAGAGTTTTAGTATTCCCACTTCAGGTGAAACGAGTTGTCCTTCTAATGCTCTTGCAACCACATTATAGCCCGTTCCATAAGTTTGCCCTTCGCTGTAGGTACCCATTGCGGCAAGTACTAAACCGAGTAATAAAGCAATGTAAATTGGGTGTTTGCGGATCCAATCACGCCATTTGAGTGGAGAAAGTCCCGCGAGCCCTTTGGCAAGGAGTCGTCCAAATATCCCACCCAGTACACCGCAGACGATGCCACAAATGGCAAGCCAAAGATATAAATAAGGAATAGAAGTCGCACCTTTATAGGCTGGAAAGTAAGGGCTATTGCCTTGAATCGCCACTAAAATAAAACCGGCCGCTAATACACCGAGCAACACACGGCGTTCCCAGCGTAACATCACGCCGCGACCAAGTTCTTCAATGGCAAAAATGACCCCAGCTAAAGGGGCATTAAAGGCGGCAGAAAGACCGCCTGCTGCACCCGTTGCGATGAGTTCATTCGTACTTAAGCCACGGAAAGCAAAGTTATATTTACGACAGAAATTTCCCCAAGCGAGCATAACCGCTGCACCCACTTGAACAGAAGGCCCTTCACGTCCAACAGAGGCACCGATAATCATTGCAAAGAAAGTAAGTGGAATTTTCCAAATGGTTTGGCGAAATTTAACCAGTTTCGTTTTATAGCCATTGTAAGGAAGATTAATGGAGGCAATCACTTGTGGAATACCGCTGCCACCAACATAAGGTGTGTATTTGGCGGTAAACCAGGTGAGAAAAGCAAGACCAAGCGGTAAAACGATCCAAACGGTGAGAGGATATTTAGCAGACCAATAGGCATTAAATTCAAGTCCGATATCGGCGAGTTTCGCAAATCCAAAGGAAAATAGGGCAACAAATGTCGCACCAATCAGTAAACATACAAATTCGAGTGTTTTATGAGAGATACGATGGGTTTGTCGAAGCTTTTTATGATAGAAATAACGTAAATGAAAAATGAATGAACGTAACATAATGATTGCCACAAAATAATCCTATTTGAAATTATAAAACCCTGGCTACATACAGGCAATTGATTTGACAAAGTGCGGTCTATTTCACCTGGATTTTTTGCTAAGCGATCCTTTGCGATCCTATTTCTGTTTAAATATTGACAATATGAGGTGAAACCATTAAAATTCAGCGTCTATTTCTTCTGTCTATTGGATGGAGGGATAGATTTTGTAACAAACATTCTATTATGAATAACATTTAAACTGGAGCTTTTTTAATGGCAACTATCAACCAGCTAGTACGCAAACCGCGTGTGAAAAAGGTTGTAAAAAGTAACGTTCCTGCATTAGAGGCTTGCCCGCAGAAACGTGGTGTGTGCACTCGTGTATACACAACTACACCTAAAAAACCGAACTCAGCATTACGTAAAGTATGTCGTATTCGTTTAACTAATGGCTTTGAAGTAACTTCTTACATCGGCGGCGAAGGTCACAACCTTCAAGAGCACAGTGTTGTGCTTATCCGTGGTGGTCGTGTTAAAGACTTACCAGGTGTGCGTTACCACACTGTACGCGGCGCATTAGACTGTGCAGGTGTTAAAGATCGTAAACAAGGTCGTTCTAAATACGGCGTTAAACGTCCTAAAGCTTAATGGAACTCCGTTAAGTAAGGCCAAACGTCTAAATTAGTAAAAATTTAAATCAGAAACTCCAGTATCACATTAGCTCACTTTAAAGTGCGGTTAATTTTTATAGAGTTTTGGATATCCTGAAGATTAAATATACGGAGAAATTCGCAATGCCACGTCGTCGTAGTGTTGAACCACGCAAGATTCTTCCAGATCCGAAGTTCGGTTCAGAGTTACTTGCAAAATTTATTAATGTATTAATGGTAGACGGTAAAAAATCTGTTGCTGAAACCATCGTTTACGGTGCGTTAGACAAACTTGCAGAACGCACAGGTAAAGAACCTTTAGAAGCATTTGAAATTGCACTTGAAAACGTTCGCCCGACTGTTGAGGTTAAATCTCGTCGTGTTGGTGGTTCTACTTACCAAGTGCCAGTTGAAGTACGTCCAGTTCGTCGTAACGCATTAGGTATGCGTTGGATCGTTGAAGCGGCACGTAAACGCGGTGATAAATCAATGGCTTTACGTCTTGCAAATGAATTATCTGATGCATCAGATAACAAAGGCGCAGCAGTGAAAAAACGTGAAGACGTTCACCGTATGGCTGAAGCTAACAAAGCATTTGCTCACTTCCGTTGGTAATACGCTTTTAAAATTTAAGGGCTTCATCCTAGATGAAGCCTTACCCTTATATAAACAGATATTAAACTTAACAAGGTTATAATAATGGCTCGTACAACCCCTATTGAAAGATATCGTAATATCGGTATTAGTGCGCACATTGATGCTGGTAAAACTACTACCACTGAACGTATCTTATTCTACACTGGTGTAAGTCACAAAATTGGTGAAGTACACGATGGTGCAGCGACAATGGACTGGATGGAACAAGAACAAGAACGTGGTATTACCATTACCTCTGCGGCAACTACCGCATTCTGGTCTGGTATGTCACAACAGTTCCCACAACACCGTATCAACGTTATCGATACCCCGGGACACGTAGACTTTACTGTTGAAGTAGAACGTTCTATGCGTGTTCTTGATGGTGCGGTAATGGTTTACTGTGCGGTTGGTGGTGTTCAACCTCAGTCTGAAACTGTATGGCGTCAAGCTAACAAATATCAAGTTCCACGTGTCGCGTTTGTAAACAAAATGGACCGTACTGGTGCTAACTTCTTACGTGTTGTTGAACAACTTAAAACTCGTTTAGGTGCTAATGCTGTTCCTCTTCAACTTCCAATCGGTGCAGAAGAAAGCTTCACTGGTGTTGTTGATTTGATCAAAATGAAAGCGATCAACTGGAACGAAGCAGACCAAGGTATGACTTTCACTTATGAAGATATTCCTGCAGATATGCAAGCAGCTTGTGAAGAATGGCGTCAAAACCTTGTTGATGCAGCAGCTGAAGCAACTGAAGAATTAATGGAAAAATATCTTGGTGGTGAAGAGTTAAGCGAAGAAGAAATCAAAGCAGGTCTTCGTCAACGCGTATTAGCAAACGAAATCATCTTGGTAACTTGTGGTTCTGCATTCAAAAACAAAGGTGTTCAAGCAATGCTTGATGCGGTTGTTGAATACTTACCAGCACCGACTGATATTCCAGCAATCAAAGGTATCAATCCAGATGAAACTGAAGGTGAACGTCACGCAAGCGATGATGAGCCATTCTCTTCATTAGCATTCAAAATTGCAACTGACCCATTCGTAGGTAACTTAACCTTCTTCCGTGTGTACTCAGGTGTAATTAACTCTGGTGATACAGTATTAAACTCTGTACGTCAAAAACGTGAACGTTTTGGTCGTATCGTACAGATGCACGCTAATAAACGTGAAGAAATCAAAGAAGTTCGTGCGGGCGATATCGCTGCAGCAATCGGCTTAAAAGATGTAACGACGGGTGATACATTATGTGCTGTCGATGCACCAATCATCCTTGAGCGTATGGAATTCCCAGAGCCAGTAATCTCTGTAGCAGTAGAACCTAAGACTAAAGCTGACCAAGAAAAAATGGGTCTTGCATTAGGTCGTCTTGCTCAAGAAGACCCTTCATTCCGTGTTCACACTGATGAAGAATCTGGTGAAACCATTATTTCTGGTATGGGTGAGTTACACTTAGACATTATCGTTGACCGTATGAAACGTGAGTTCAAAGTGGAAGCTAACATCGGTAAACCACAAGTATCTTACCGTGAAACTATTCGTACTCGTGTTAACGATGTGGAAGGTAAACACGCAAAACAATCTGGTGGTCGTGGTCAATATGGTCATGTTGTTATTGACTTATATCCATTAGATCCAGAAGGTCCTGGTTACGAATTTGTAAACGAAATCAAAGGTGGTGTAATCCCTGGTGAATATATTCCTGCAGTTGATAAAGGTATCCAAGAACAACTTAAATCTGGTCCATTAGCGGGTTACCCAGTAGTAGATCTTGGTGTACGTTTACACTTCGGTTCATACCATGATGTTGACTCATCAGAATTAGCGTTTAAATTAGCGGCTTCTTTAGCATTTAAAGCAGCATTCGCTAAAGCAAACCCAGTTCTACTTGAGCCAATCATGAAAGTTGAAGTAGAAACGCCACCTGAGTATGTTGGTGATGTAATCGGTGACTTAAGCCGTCGTCGTGCTATGGTTAACGGTCAAGAAGCGAACGAATTCGTTGTTAAAATCGATGCAGAAGTTCCACTTTCTGAAATGTTCGGTTATGCAACTGACTTACGTTCACAAACTCAAGGTCGTGCATCATACTCAATGGAACCGTTAAAATATGCTGAAGCTCCAACAAGTGTTGCTGCTGCAGTAATTGAAGCGCGTAAAAAATAATTTTTTGTAACAATCCGCTCTATAAGTCGAATGGCTTATAGAGCATTTTCTAGGAAACTAAACAAATGTCTAAAGAAAAATTTGAACGTACAAAACCGCACGTAAACGTGGGTACAATCGGCCACGTTGACCACGGTAAAACAACTTTAACAGCAGCAATCACAACCGTATTAGCAAAACACTACGGTGGTGCAGCTCGTGCATTCGACCAAATTGATAACGCGCCAGAAGAAAAAGCGCGTGGTATCACCATCAACACATCACACGTTGAATACGATACTCCAACTCGCCACTACGCACACGTTGACTGCCCAGGACACGCGGACTATGTTAAAAACATGATTACCGGTGCGGCGCAAATGGACGGTGCTATCTTAGTAGTAGCAGCGACAGATGGTCCAATGCCACAAACTCGTGAGCACATCTTATTAGGTCGCCAAGTAGGTGTACCTTACATCATCGTATTCTTAAACAAATGCGATATGGTAGATGACGAAGAGTTATTAGAATTAGTAGAAATGGAAGTTCGTGAACTTCTTTCTCAATATGACTTCCCAGGTGACGATACACCAATCGTACGTGGTTCTGCATTACAAGCATTAAACGGCGTTGCAGAATGGGAAGAAAAAATCCTTGAGTTAGCAAACCACTTAGATACTTACATTCCTGAGCCTGAGCGTGCAATTGACCAACCGTTCCTTCTTCCAATCGAAGACGTGTTCTCAATTTCAGGTCGTGGTACAGTAGTAACAGGTCGTGTTGAGCGTGGTATTATCCGCACTGGTGATGAAGTTGAAATCGTTGGTATCAAACCAACAACTAAAACAACTGTAACTGGTGTTGAAATGTTCCGTAAATTACTTGACGAAGGTCGTGCAGGTGAGAACATTGGTGCATTATTACGTGGTACAAAACGTGAAGAAATCGAACGTGGTCAAGTATTAGCGAAACCAGGTTCAATCACTCCACACACTGATTTTGAATCAGAAGTTTACGTATTATCAAAAGAAGAAGGTGGTCGTCACACTCCATTCTTCAAAGGTTACCGTCCACAGTTCTATTTCCGTACAACTGACGTAACTGGTACAATTGAATTACCAGAAGGCGTGGAAATGGTAATGCCTGGTGATAACATCAAAATGACAGTAAGCTTAATCCACCCAATCGCGATGGACCAAGGTTTACGTTTCGCAATCCGTGAAGGTGGCCGTACAGTAGGTGCTGGCGTTGTTGCGAAAATCATCAAATAATTGATGTATTAACTGTAACAAGTTAGATTAAGAAGGCGTATCGAAAGATGCGCCTTTTTGTTTGCCTAAAATTCTGTAAAATTATAATGAAAATTCAAATTAAAAAAGTGAATGTTAGGAAGAGAGAAATATTCGTTTGAAGAAAAAAGTGGCGGAAGGTCATGGGAGTTGAACCCACCCGGGAACGCTGGCGTCCCCAACAGGATTTGAAGTCCTGCCACCTCACCGGAGATGATGACCTTCCGTTATTGAAATTACGGTTACTTTAGCGTAAATTAGTTTGCAATTCAATGCCATTTTGAAATAGGAATTAAAAATGACCGCACTTTTCCAACAACTTCCTTCTGTAGATAAATTTTTAAAAACACCAGAAGGTGAAATGCTTTTAACTGAATTTGGTCATTCAGCTGTCGTGCGTGAATTACGCCAATTATTGTCTGATGGGCGCGAGTTTATCAAACAGCATCAACATTTACCGCACTTTTTTGCCGATCATTTGAATACATTGCATTATTTACAAGAGCGATTGACTCAACAAAATCATGTGCAAATTAAATCAGTCCATAATTTAACCGGCACAGTATTACACACAAATTTAGGGCGAGCATTGTGGGCTGAAAGTGCACAACAGGCAGCGCTTCATGCGATGAAAGGTAATGTTGCGTTAGAATATGATTTGGAAGAAGGCAAACGCAGTCATCGGGATAATTATATTAGTGAACTACTTGCACAACTCACAGGTGCAGAAGCTGCTTGTATCGTTAACAACAATGCTGCAGCTGTACTCTTGATGTTGGCCACCTTTGCTAAAGATAGAGAAGTCATTATTTCTCGTGGTGAGTTAATTGAAATCGGTGGCGCATTTCGCATTCCAGATATTATGGCTCAAGCAGGCTGTAAACTTGTTGAAGTGGGAACAACAAACCGAACACATTTGAAAGATTATCGTCAAGCAATCAATGAAAATACCGCTTTCTTAATGAAAGTACATTGCAGTAACTATCATATTAGTGGATTTACCGCTTCGGTTTCAGAACAAGAGTTGGTTGAGCTAGGACGAGAATTTGATATTCCAGTGATTACGGATCTTGGTAGTGGAGCATTAATTGATCTAAGCCAATATGATTTACCGAATGAGCCAACGGTGCAAGAAAAAGTCGCACAGGGCGTAAACTTGGTGTCATTCTCGGGCGATAAATTATTGGGTGGAACACAAGCCGGTATTATCGTCGGTAAAAAAGAGTGGATTGCTCAGTTACAAGCTCATCCATTAAAGCGCGTATTACGTTGCGATAAAGTGATTTTAGCTGGGCTTGAGGCAACATTACGCCTTTATCTTCAACCTGAAAAACTTATTGAGACGTTGCCAACTTTGCATTTGCTCACCCAATCAATGGATGTATTAAAAGAAAAAGCTGAACAACTTAAAGCCTGTTTAGCAAACCGCTTAAAAGATTACCAGGTTGAGATTGAAGAAAGTGTTGCTCAGATTGGGAGTGGTTCTCAACCGATGGCGACGATTCCTTCTCTCGCGGTGACGATTGCTGAAAAAACAGAGGTAAAATTGACCGCACTTTTAGCAGTATTCAAAGCGTTAGAACAACCAATAATCGGTCGTGTTGAGAAAGGAAAAATTTGGTTAGATTTACGTAGCATGGCTGACTTTAAGGCATTATTAGATACGGTGGAAAAATTATGATCATAGTAACATCAGGGCACGTCGATCATGGTAAAACAGCCCTTTTAAAAGCACTGACAGGTACGAATACTGCTCATTTGCCGGAAGAAAAAAAACGTGGCATGACTATTGATTTGGGGTATGCCTATTTGCCTTTAAAAGAGAAAGTACTCGGGTTTATTGATGTGCCTGGCCATGAAAAGTTTCTCGCCAATATGTTGGCGGGGCTTGGTGGTGTTCATTATGCGATGCTCATTGTTGCTGCAGATGAAGGGATTGCCGCACAAACTAAAGAACACTTAGCGATTTTGCGTCAGCTTCAATTTACTGAAATCATGGTAGTGATTACCAAGGCTGACCGAGCAACAGATGAGCAAATCGAGGTATTAAAAACACAAATTCAGACGGATTATCCATTCTTAGCTGAATCTCATTATTTTATTACATCGGCACAAACAGGCTTAGGGATTGATGCGTTACGCGATTATTTAGCCAATTTACCTGAATTAGCTGAAATAGATAAACCGTTCCGTTACGCCATCGACCGTGTTTTTAGCGTGAAAGGGGCGGGGACAGTGGTAACCGGGACAGCATTTGCGGGAACGGTGGCCATTGATGATGAACTCTTCCTTTCTACGGGACAAAAGGTTCGCGTAAAAAATATTCATGCTCAGAATACACCGAGCGAAAAAGGTTTGGCTGGTCAACGCTTAGCGCTCAATTTAAACGTTGATTTAGATCGTACTCCAATGCAGCGCGGCGATTGGTTGTTAGCCTCAGAACCACTTGAGCCGACCGATCGTATTACCATTGAAATTACACCTGAAGTGAATTTGAAAGACAGTCAGCCAGTGCACATTTATCATGCGGCAAGCCGTACGACGGGTAAGCTCACCTTGCTTGAAAGCAAAAATGCAATGAAAAATGACCGCACTTTGGCAGAAGTTATTTTAGAACAGCCATTATTTTTAGCTTTTGGGGATAAATTAATTTTACGTAGTGGTGATGCGAAAGTGTTAATTGGTGGTGCCAAGGTACTCGAAATTCATTCACCAAAACGTTATAAGCGCACAGAGGCTCGTCTAGCGTTCTTGGCTAAACTTAATCAGGCTCAAACTGCCACACAACGCATCGGATTGACCTTACAAAAAGAGGCGATTGCAGCTCAAGCTTTAATGTGGAGTGAGCAACTAACCGAAAATCAGCTGGCTGAAGCATTAGCCAAGAATGGCGATATCCGTTTCCAAAATTGGTGTTTTAATCGCAATTATCAACGTGAAAAAACGCAGCAAATTTTGACCGCACTTGCTACCTATCATGAGCAACATAATGATCAGCTAGGTTTGAGTAAGGCCCGCTTATACCGTATTGCGACACTAAACCAACCGGAAAATCTGATTTATCATTTTATTGAAGAAATGCTTGATGAAGGCCAATTGCAGCAGACTCGTGGCTGGTTGCATTTGCCTTCACACAAAATTCAATTTTCAGCCGAAGAGCAAAGCTTATGGCAAGCGGTGTTAGCTGAATTTGAGAAAGCGCATGGTCAAGCCATTTGGGTGCGTGATATGGCAACAGCCTTGGCGCAAGATGAAAGTGTGATGCGTAACTTTATGTATAAAGCTGGTAAATTGGGCTATCTCACCCCAATTGTAAAAGATCGATTTTTCCTGACTGAGAGCATTTATGCTTATGCTCGCTTAATTAAGCAAATGGCAGGCGAAGAAGGTAAAGTTGCCGTAAATGAATTACGTGATAAACTAAACTTTGGCCGAAAACTGACAGTACAATTAATGGAATATTTTGACCGTACCGGCTTTTTACGCCGCAAAGGCAATGACCATATTTTACGTGATAAAGATACATTTGATTTATAGGTAATACATGAAAAAGACACTGATTTCAGCCTTAATTTTAACCGCACTTTTTGCGGTAACAGGCTGTGAAGATAAAGAAACGAAGACAACCATTGAGCAACAAACACAGACAATTGCACAACTAACGGCAGAAAATACGCAATTAAAAGCTGAAAAAGAAAAGGCGGAGAAGGTTATTCCAGCAATTATTGCTCAAGATGATGTGATTTTTGATAAAGAGGAAACCATCAAATATCCTAAATCGCCCAAAGAAGATGAATATGTGCCTGTAGAAGGTAAACTTCATTACAGCATTTCTACACTAAAAACGAATATTGAATGGTTAGATACACTACTTTTAGAACAAATTTCCAAAAATGCTGACGGTAAACCAAGAAGCCGCGAGCAGCTTATAGCAGATTACCAGAAAGCATATGATGAAGCTAAGAAAGAGATGTTGGAATCCCCAATAATTGGTGTTGATGAAACCTTAGATTTAGCATTTAGTCATCAAAGGGGTAAGCTTGCTGTATTTTTAATAAATTATTACAGCTATAGCGGTGGCGCTCATGGCGTTGGGGGGGGCCACTATCTTAATATTGATTTAGAAACAAAAAAACTACTTTCATTTGATGATGTGTTTAAACCGAACCAACAAGCCAAATTAAAAGAATTGCTTTGGGAACGTTACACTCGATATGGCGAGGTAAAAGATGAGGAAGTATTTACTTCAAAAGACGCTTTTGAAGTAACCGATAATTTCTATTTAGATCATGACGGTATTCATTTTGTGTATAACGTGTATGAAATTGCGTCTTATGCAGATGGACCACAGGAGTTGGTGATTGAGTGGTGGAATGCCTCTGCGTTATTGAAGCCTGAATTTCTTCAGAAACAGTATTATCCCGTTTCGAGTAATACGGCAGAATAACAAAGTGCGGCCAATAATGGCCGCATTTTTATTGGCCTTTTTTCACCCAGTATTTAAAAGGAGTATCTTTGGTTTCACTCGCTAAAAGGGTATGTTCCATAAATTGGCAGAAACTGGGAATATCGCGAGTCGTGGCAGGGTCGTCCGCCAAAATAAGCAGCACTTCACCTTCATTCATGTGGCGAATGTTTTTTCTCACGAGCATCACGGGTTCAGGACAACGTAAACCAACGGTATCAAGGATTTTATCGACAGTCATTTCAGTCATTGTTATTCATCAGTTTTATTGAAATTGAGCTACATCATACAATAATTATGGGGAAATTTCGATAAATCCGCTATCAATGATAAACTACGCAACAAATTCATTTGAATAATTATTTCATGGCTGAATACCTTATCCCAAAAAGTGCGGTTGTTTTTGAAGAAGAAATTAAGAAAAGTCGATTTATCACGTATTTGCAATATACGGAAGGACTTGAGCAAGCCAAAGCTTTTTGGGCAGAAATTAAATCGCAGCACCCTAATGCCCGCCATCATTGTTGGGCAGCAGTGGCAGGCAAGCCAACGGATTCGCAACAATTAGGCTTTTCCGATGACGGTGAACCTGCAGGAACCGCAGGAAAACCGATGCTATCGGCTTTGCAAGGTAGCCAAGTTGGTGAAATTAGTGCTGTTGTTGTTCGTTATTATGGTGGCATTTTATTAGGCACTGGCGGTTTAGTTCGTGCTTATGGAAATGGTGTGCAGCAAGCTTTAAAATTATTAGAAACTGAACGAAAAGTAGAACGTCAGTTATTCCAAGTTCATTGTGATTATGCACAATTAAATTGGATCCAAATTTTATGTGAACAACATCAAATTGAAATTTATCAGCAAGATTTTCAAGTGCAGATTACATTGCAGTTAGGCATTAGTGAAGATCAAATTAAACCTTTTGAACAAGCATTAATTGAGCGTTCGGCAGGAACGTTGAAATTAGAAGAAATGAATTAAGCGAGATATTGTGCATATTTTATCCATTATTCGGATTATCGGTATTTTGATTATGTGCTTTTCCGGCACGATGCTGATTCCAGCCTTTGTGGCGCTGATTTATGGCGATGGCGGCGGTAAAGCGTTTATGCAAGCTTTTGCATTGAGCTTAACCGTGGGCATGTTGCTTTGGTGGCCTTGTCATCACCACAAACAAGAATTGCGATCTCGTGATGGTTTCTTAATTGTGGTGGCATTTTGGTTCGTTCTGGGCGGGCTAGCAACCTTGCCATTACTATTATTTGATTCACCTCATTTAACAGTTGCTTCTGCCGTATTTGAGGCGTTTTCCGGGTTAACAACCACGGGCGCCACAGTCATGACTGGGTTAGATAATTTACCGAAAGCCATTCTGTTTTACCGTCAATTTTTACAATGGTTAGGCGGCATGGGGATCATCGTACTTGCGATTGCAATTATTCCTTTATTGGGTATTGGTGGAATGCAGTTATACCGAGCTGAAATGTCTGGTCCAATGAAAGATCAGAAAATTCAGCCACGGATAGCAGAAACGGCAAAGGCATTGTGGTTTGTTTATTTCTTTTTAACCATGTCTTGTACCTTGGCTTATTGGCTAGCAGGTATGACGCCGTTTGATGCACTTACACATAGTTTCTCGACGGTATCCATTGGCGGCTTTTCTACGCACGATGCCAGTATCGGCTATTTTAATAGCTCGGCGATTAATTTTATCACGGTTATTTTCTTGTGGATTTCGGCTTGTAACTTCGCATTGCACTTCAGAGCATTTTCGACTTTAGGACGAGAAAATATTTTGAAGATTTACACAAAAGATCCAGAATTCCGCTTCTTTATGAGTATTCAAATCTTGCTTATTGTTGCTTGTACATTGGTGATGATTAGCCACCAATATTTTGATTCCTCATGGCAGGATTTTGAGCAAGTCGTATTCCAAGCCGTATCAATTTCAACCACAACAGGCTACACCACATCGAATTTCGCTGAGTGGCCTTCTTTTGTGCCGATGTTATTAATTATTGCCTCTTTTATTGGTGGCTGTGCGGGCTCAGTCGGTGGCGGTTTGCGTGTTGCACGGATTTTAGTGTTATATCTTCAAGGAGCAAGAGAACTGAAACGATTTGTACATCCTAATTTAGTGTATCCAATTAAATGGGGTAAAAATGTCCTTGATGAACGAGTGATTGGGAGTATTTGGGCCTTTTTCTCAGCGTATCTATTGGTATTCACTATTTGTTTATTAAGTGTGATTGCATGTGGTGTCGAACCTTTTGATGCCTTTAATGCGGTATTAGCAAGTATTAATAACCTTGGACCAGGATTAGGTTCAGTAAGCAGTAATATGACAGCGATGCCAGATAGTGCTAAATGGGTACTAACCATAGCGATGGTATGTGGTCGTTTAGAAATTTTCACATTATTGGCACTCTTCACACCGGCGTTTTGGAAGGCATAATGAAAACATTAATTTTATATTCAAGTCATGATGGACAAACTAAAAAGATTGCTGAGTTTATGGCTCAGCATCTTGAAGGAGAAGTGGTGGTTTCACCGTTAATGGAGGAGCAGGATCTTCAATTTTTTGAGCGGGTGATTATTGGAGCATCCATTCGCTATGGTCATTTTAATAAACAGTTATACCATTTTGTTGAACACCATCATGAATTGCTGAATGCAAAAAGTGCGGTCTTTTTTGGCGTAAATTTAACAGCGAGAAAAGAAGGGAAAGATACGCCAGAGGGAAATGTCTATGTTCGTAAGTTTCTTCAACGCATAAAATGGATTCCTGCAAAAGTAGGCGTATTTGCAGGCGCATTGCTATATCCACGTTATAAATGGATTGATCGAGTCATGATTCAATTGATTATGAAAATTACAGGTGGCGAAACGGATACGACCAAAGAAATTGAATATACCGATTGGGGAAAAGTAAAGGCATTTGCAGAAAGTCTGAATTCGTAGGATAAAACACACATAAAAATTGTGTTTTTTAGACGATTTGATTAAAAGATCTTCAAGTAATAAAAAATTTACATTTTTTTACAAAAAGATCTTGCAAAGGCATCTGAAATGCCTATAATACGCCCCACACAACGACGCGCTGTTGTGAAGCTTTAGAAAAACCAGTGCGTCGTTCTTTTTTGCTCTTTAACAATATATCAGACAATCTGTGTGGGCACTTGTTGATTGACTTGTTTTAAAAATATTTTTAATTTTGAAGTCTTAATAGGTGCTAACTAGAAATTCATAATACTTTTTAAGTAGTGACATTTTATGTCAGCAGTATTGAGCGATTGAACTTGAATTGAAGAGTTTGATCATGGCTCAGATTGAACGCTGGCGGCAGGCTTAACACATGCAAGTCGAACGGTAACATAAAGAAGCTTGCTTCTTTGATGACGAGTGGCGGACG